>UQSC01000036.1 GCA_900543615.1 uncultured Collinsella sp.
AAGTACACCGTGCACAAAAAAGGAGGCCTCCGCATCGCCGCGGAGGCCTCCTTTTGCATGTGTGGGCAGCCAATTTGAAGCGGGACCCTTGGCAGTTGCGGTGGAATAGTTCCCGATTCATTGCTTAGGTGCCGATTTTAGGAACTATTTCACCGCAACTTATAGATGCGGCGTCGGCTAGGACAAATCATCCTCGTAGGGCATTAAATCGGCAAGGTAGCCCTTCTCCTTGAGCATAGCCTCGATCTCGTCGAGGGTTTGCTCGTCTTCTGCCGCAATGCGATGGAAGTGATAACCGCTGGTTACCGTCAGCAGCGGAAAGCTCTTGCCGCTCTCGATATCGTGCAGGTAGCGCTCAACATCGCGACGATTGCGGATGTCCAGGTCGGCCGTGATCTTACCGTACACGCGGTGATTGACGATCACGTTGAGCACGGCGCCTCCGGCGTCGACGACACTCGTGAGCTCATCGCCTGCCTGCTCCACGCTGTGGCGAACCTTGACCAAGCGCGTGGGCACAGCGGGGCTGCTGGGGGCCTCCTGCAGCACATAACCACGGTTGGTCGCCACGATATCGTGCCCGTCGGCGCGCAGCAGAGCGATGTCTTGCACGACAATCTGGCGGCTCACACCCACCTCGCGGGCAAGTGCGCTGCCCGAAACGGGCTCCTTGACTTCCTCGAGCACGCCCATGATGGCACGGCGACGCTCGCGGGCGTCCATTATTTACCGTCCAGCAGACGCAGGTGCTTAAGCGAGAGGTCGAGAATCGGCGCAGAGTGCGTCAACGCGCCCGAGCTAATATAGTCAACGCCCAGGTCGGCGAGCGCGCGGATATTGTTGGCGTCCACGTTGCCCGAGCACTCGGTCTTGGCGCGACCGGCGATAAGCTCAATCGCAGCAGCCATGTCGTCGTGGGCCATGTTGTCGAACATGATGATGTCGGCGCCGGCCTCCACGGCCTCGCGCACCATGTCCAGGCTCTCGCACTCGATCTCGACCGTCGTGGTAAACGATGCATGGGCGCGCGCCATCTCGATCGCACGCGTCACGCCGCCGGCGGCGTCGATGTGGTTGTCCTTGAGCATAACGGCCGTCGACAGGTTGTAACGGTGATTGCTGCCGCCGCCGATCTCGACCGCGGCTTTCTCGAAGACGCGCATGCCCGGCGTGGTCTTGCGCGTGTCGACGAGCACGGTCTTGGTGCCCTCGAGCGCCGCGGCCATCTGGTGCGTATAGGTAGCGATACCGCTCATGCGCTGCAGGTAGTTGAGCGCCACACGCTCGCCCGAAAGCAGCACGCGCGCATCGCCGCGCACCTGACCCACGTGGTCGCCAGCGTGTACCTCGTCGCCGTCCGCGACATCGAACAGCACCGAGCTCTGCGAATCCAGCAGCTCAAAGGTGCGGGCGAATACGTCCAGGCCGGCGATAATGCCGTCGGCCTTGGCGATGAGCTCAACGGTAGCGGGGCGCGCCGTGGGGCACACGCTCGCCGTACTCACGTCCTCAAAGGTAATGTCCTCGCGCAGAGCCTGCAAAATCAGATCATCGACGACGAGCTTCATGGTAATGGGATTCATGGTCTACTCCTCCACGGCCTGCGTGCCGGCGGCACGGGCCAAATCATCGATTGCAAGGGTCTCGGCGCTCAGGGCGCGGTGACGCCCGTCAAGCGCGGGCTCACCGGCCTGCTCCACGTCCAGCGACTCGCCGGTACGCATATACCACGCGGCGCGGCGGCCCCAGACCAGAGACTCGAGCAGGCTGTTAGAAGCTAGGCGATTCTTGCCGTGAACGCCGTTGCAGGCCGTCTCGCCCGCGGCGTAGAGCTCGGGCATCGAGGTGCGACCGTCCTTGTCGACCCACACGCCGCCCATAAAGTAGTGCTGCGTGGGCGTAACGGGAATGGGCTCGTCCAAAATATCGCGACCGTCCTCCAGGCAGCGCGCGCGGATGTTGGTAAAGTGCCCGGTCACCACATCGCGCTCGACGGGGGCAAAGCTCAGCCATTCGTGCTCGGTGCCGTCCTGCTTCATCTGCTCGCGGATGGCGGCGGCGACAACGTCGCGCGGCTGCAACTCGTCGGTAAAGCGCTCGCCGGCGGCATTGAGCAAAATCGCGCCCTCACCGCGGCAGCTCTCACTGATCAGGAACGTACGACCCGGCTGCGGCGAAAACAGGCCCGTGGGGTGGATCTGCACGTAGTCCAGGTGCTCCATCTTAATGCCATGCTCCTGAGCAATGTAGCAAGCGTCACCGGTGAGCTGCGGGTAGTTAGTCGAGTGGTCGTACACGCCACCGATACCGCCCGTTGCCCACAGCGTATGGCGGGCATGGATCTTAAACGGCTTACCGGCATGCACGTCCTCAGCGGCATTTGCCAGCTCGTCGGCGGGGCGAGCCGAATCGTTCTCGTCCACGGCTACGGCGACGACGCCGGTGCACACCGTGGCGCCATCGCGCTCGGCGGTCAGGATGTTGGTCATGGCCACGTGCTCCAAAATCCGCACGTTGTCCAGCTTGCGGACAGCCTGGAGCAGTTTGGTCGTAATCTCCTTGCCCGTAATATCGGCATGGAAGGCAATGCGCGGGCGGCTGTGCGCGCCCTCGCGGGTAAAGTCGAGGCTGCCGTCGGCCTTGCGCTCAAAGTCCACGCCCATGGCCAGCAGGTCGTTGATGACCGAACGGCTCGAGCGAATCATGATGTCAACACTCTCGCGGCGGTTCTCGTAATGGCCGGCATGCATGGTGTCCTCAAAGAAGGCATCGTAGTCAGAACCCTCGGGCAGCACGCAGATGCCGCCCTGCGCGAGCATCGAATCGCACTCATCGACGGCGCCCTTGGAGAGCATGATTACGCGCGTTCTCGTCGGCAGGTTGAGAGCCGCATACAGGCCCGCCACGCCGCAACCGGCAATGACGACGTCACACTCCATATCGGGGTATTGTTTGGTTTCCACAGGAATCCTCTCCCTTGTAATGTGGCATAAGGGATGGTCCCTCATGTCACATTGGCTTAGCGCGTCGCGTACTCGAGCATGCGGTCGAGCGTGAGCTTGGCCTGATCGGCGGCCTCTTCCGACACGCCAATCTGCACCTCGCCCTCGCCCGTCTCCAGGCAGCGCACGAGCTTCTCGAGCGTGATGAGATCCATGTTGACGCAGGTGGGCTGCACCGCGGGGAAGTAGAACTTCTTGCCGGTGCCCTGGCAGCGGCGCTCGAGCTCGTAGAGCACGCCGCGGACCGTCACGATGATGAATTCGCTCGCGCCGGACTCCTCGGCATACTTGATGATGCCGGCGGTGGAGCCGATGTAGTCGGCCTCGGCCAGCACATCGGCTTTGCACTCGGGATGCGCCAGTACGAGCGCGTCGGGGTGGGCCTCCGTCGCGTCGACGATCTGCTCGACGGTGATGATGTGGTGGCGCGGGCAGTAGCCCTTGTTGAGAATGACGTGCTTTTGCGGCACCTGCTCGGCTACGAAGCGGCCCAGGTTTTGGTCGGGAATGAACAGGATATGCTGCTGCGGCAGCTCGGACACGATCTTGACGGCGTTGGAGCTGGTGACGCACACGTCGCTCCAGCTCTTGATCTCGACCGTGGAGTTGACGTAGCACACCACGGCCAGGTCGTCGCCGTACTCGGCGCGCGCCGCGTCGACCGTCTCGCGCTTGACCATGTGAGCCATGGGGCAGTCCGCGCCCGGCTCGGGCAGCAGCACGGTCTTAGTGGGATTGAGCAGCTTGGCGCTCTCGCCCATAAACTCCACGCCGCACAACACGATGGTCTGCTGCGGCAGGCTCTTGGCGAGCTTGGCCAGGTAGAAGCTGTCGCCGACGTAATCAGCCACGGCCTGCACCTCGGGCGCCACGTAATAGTGCGCCAGGATCACCGCGTCACGTTGGGTTTTTAGTTGCTGAATGGCCTCGACGAGCCCTGCGGGCACCAGTGCCGCACGCTCCGTTGCCGTCGTTGCCGATGCCAGGCCGGCCGCGATATCGCGTGCAAGCTCCGACGCATCCATGTTCGCGCTCTGTGCCATCAAGGCCCCTCTCTTTTGGCGAATCTTGGGGCTTTAGTATGACACCTAGGTTTACAGCTGACAAGACAGCTGTAAACCTAGGTGTAAAGTTGAAATAAAGATTCAATCATGTGGCAGGTCCATATTCGAACTGGCAAGCTGAGGATAGCTGAGCTCTCGATGGCGCAGGAGGCATCTTTCGCCACCGCAATACCGCTTGGCGCGAGTTGCACGCCGTGGGGCGCAAACGGTCCGCACCCCCGCAAGCGGCGCGTACCCGATGTGGCAAAATCGAACTACTTAAGGGGGCCGAATGCTCAAGATTATTGCCTGCGACGATGATGTCGCTTTTCTAGATAGACTGCACCGGATGATCGACCGTTGGTCGACCGAGACGGGCACGGCGGTCGATGTTGCGCTCGTCACGCGCGGCGAGGACCTGCTGGCCCGCCATGCCGCATCGCGCGCCGACATCATTCTGCTCGACATGATCATGCCACTCGTCAACGGCATGGACACCGCGCGCGAATTGCGCCAGGCCGATACCGCCGTGTGCCTGGTGTTCCTCACCTCGTCGCCCGAGTTCGCACTGGAGTCCTACGAGGTCCGTGCTTTCGACTATCTGCTCAAGCCCGTGACTTACGAACGCCTGGCGCAGTTACTTAACGAGCTTTCGAGCATGCGCCCGGCGGCAACCGACGAGCTCGTGATCAAAACTTCCTTTGGCTACCACGCCCTGCGCCTGTCCGACATCGAATATGCCGAGGCACGCAACAAGCACGTGGTCTTCCACCTGCGCGACGGACGCGATATCGAGGCACTCGAGTCGTTCCGCAGCGTCGAGGACCGCTTGGAGCAAAACGCGGTCTTCTTTAAATGCCACCGCAGCTACCAGGTCAACCTGCGCAAAATCGATCACTTTGACCGCACGGACATCGTTATGCGCTCCGGCGCGTGCATCCCGCTTTCGCGCAGCTGCAAGCAGGGATTCCAAGACGCCTACTTTGCGGCGCGCTTTGAGGGTGGGAGAGACTGATGGTCTCCTCGGTCGAAATGGTCCTTTGGGCAATCCACCACGCCACGACGCTGCTCTTTGGCGTCTTTGCCTCGGCGGCGCTGTGCGGTGTCGAGATCAACCGGCGTCATGCGCTTGAACTAGTGCTGGTCGGTGCCGTAACCGGATGCGCATTTGGCCTCGCCAATGCCGTCGGCGGCGAGCTTTTCGCCCGCCAGGTATATCCGCTCGTCGTGCATCTGCCGCTCATCATCTATTTGTGCGCGCGCTACCGCCTGAGCCCGCTGCTTGCCGTGCTCGGCATTACGAGTGCCTATCTGAGCTGCCAGTTCAGCAATTGGATGGGCATCGCCGCATTTGCCGCAACCGATTCTCAGATCGCGTACTACCTGGCGCGCATCGCGACCACACTCGCCGTCTTTGCCGTCCTGTTGCATTGGGCCGGCGACATCGGTCCACGCTTGGCGATTAAAAGCACCACCGAGCTGGGCATCCTTTTAATCCTGCCGCTCGTCTATTACGTCTTTGACTATGCCACCAACGTCTACACCACGCTGTTCCACTCGGGCTCGGTGGTGACAGTTGAGTTTTTGGCATTTGCGCTCTGTGCCTTCTACCTTATGTTTCTTGCCGTTTACCTGCGCGAATACGAAGAAAAGGAAACCGCCGAGCGAGAGCGCTGGATGCTCGAAACCCGCGACAGCGCCGCCATCAAAGAGCTCGAGGCTTGGCGCCAATCTGGGCGCGAGCTGTCGATTCTGCGCCACGACATGCGCCACTTCCTACGCGGCCTGGCCGCTTTAATTGAGGAGGGCCACACCGACGAGGCGCTCAAACGCATCGATGAACTCTGCGAAGCCGGCGATCGCACCGCCGTACGCCGCTTCTGCGCCAACGAGACCGTAAACATCGCGCTTTCGTCATTTAACTCGGATATCAATAGAAACGGCATTACCGCCAACCTGCGCGCCGCCGTACCCGAAACCATCCACGTAGGTGACGCCGACCTGTTTAGCGTGCTCTCAAATGCCTTGGAAAACGCTATCACCGCCGCGAGCGCCGCGCCCCAGGGAAAGCGATTCGTCGACTTTGACCTGCGATTAGAGGACGGCCAGCTGCTGCTGTTAGTTTCCAACACGTTTGACCGCGCGCCGCGCATGGTCGACGGCATGCCCGTGACCCGGCATGCGGGCCACGGCTTTGGCACCAAGAGCATCAAACTTGCCGTGGAGCGCATGAACGGCAACTGTCAGTTCCGCATTAACGGCGATCGGTTTGAGCTGCGCGCTGTGATGTAGAAGTGCGGCGCCGATCTCGCGGCGTGTCTTGCCCGCCAGGCAATCGCTCACCGGCGCCAATCCGCTACAGCGGAGCGGCCGCCGGGGTCAGCTGCTTGATGTAGGCCCACATGCGCTGCTTGGCCGCTTTGTCGGTCAGCGCCGCCTCAAAGCCATCGAGCGCGAGCACGCGGCGGCCCTGCACATGGGCGACCAGGCCGGGCTTGAGCATGGCGGTGTCGAAGTCATCGATCGCCACGAGCATATCGGCGTAGGTCTCGCGCATGGCGTCAGCCGCGTTGTTGTCGAGCAGCAGCACCGCCTCGGGGTCCAAAGCCTCAAGCGCCTCACGGAACAGCTCGCACGGCAGAGTCTCGCCCACCGCGACCGTCCCATCACCCACGCCGGCGACGCTTGCCAGCACGCAAAAATCCTCGGGCGCGTAGCCGATGGCCCCAAGCGCCTTGCGCAACGCCGCGCCATCCGGGCCGGCGGCAAGCTCGCCACCCGAACGCTCGGCCTCGTCCAAATCGCCTTTGACCAGCACGATCGGCGAGCACGCGTTGCCCGCGATACGCACGCCACGACCCGCGAGCGATGCGAGCTCCTGCTCGGTCGCCTGGGCGATGGCTTCTTTTTTCTGGCTTTGTGACGTGGGCATGCGCTCTCCAATCGTTTGCGTGCCCACCATTATATAAAAGAGCCGCCCGCGAGTGGTTGCTTTGCGGGCGGCTGGGTATAAGCACGGTCGTACTGAGTTTTACGCGGCCGAGCCGCGTCGCATTATGGAGGTCACCATGGCTGACATTAATCAGATTACCCCCGAGAACTTCGATTCCATCGTTAACGACAGCCTGCCCGTGCTGGTCGATTTTTGGGCACCGTGGTGCGGGCCCTGTCGATCCCTCTCGCCCATCGTTGACGAGGTTGCCGATGAGCTGGCGGGCAAGCTTGCCGTTGCCAAATGCAACGTCGACGACAACCAGGACCTGGCCATGAAGTATGGCGTCATGAGCATCCCCACGCTGATTGTGTTTAAGAACGGCGAGGAGATTGACCGCTCGGTTGGCGCTCTGCCCAAGGCGAGGCTGCAGGCGCTGCTGGAGAAGCATCTGTAATACGCTTGTTACATGTTGCCGTCTGCCTGCCGTCCATGAGCGCTTTTACGCCGCTCGCCGGACTTCTGAATGCACCGAGTGCAACCACGGATAGTATGGTAGTCACAAACAGCCCCCAGTGAACGGGTGCGGGTCGCACAGACTCGTACCCGTTTTCTTATGCAGCTGCGCGCAGAGCGGGCGTAGTAAAATCTGAACCACTGAACTGCCCCATACAAAAGGAGATTTCCCATGCATGATGTTGGAATGAACATGAGCCAGCTTGCCATGAGCGTCAAGCAGGTCGACGACACCATCGAGCTCGCTCACGAATGGAGCCATCAGTTGCTGCATGCGACCGAGAATTTTGACATGGAGCGCATCGGCGCCAAGCTCGAGGCCGCCATGGCCGCGCTGCACGAGGCCCACGACGCACTCGAGGGCTACGAAGAGGCCATCGAGGCCGACCACAACTCCGTCGGCTCCGTGAAGCTGGTGTAAGGTGGCCGAACACGAGCACGGCTGCGGGTACGAGCACGAGCATCCGCACGGGACGGACGGTGATGCGGGCTGCCACTGTAGTGGCTCCGGCTCCGAGCTGGTCCGCTTTTCGGTTACCGCACCGGACGACCTGCTGCGCCGTTTTGACGAACAGATCGCGCGCCGCGGCGACGTGGCCAACCGCTCCGAGGCCGTGCGCGACCTGATTCGCGCCTCGATCGCCAAGGAGCAGATGCGCACGCCCGATGAGCATGTTATCGGGTCGCTCACCATGATCTACGACCATCACACCGGCGATCTGACGCGCCGTCTGGACGAAGTGCAGCACGACTACACCGACGAGATCGTATCGACCATGCACGTGCATCTGGATCACCACAACTGCTTGGAAATCCTGGCGCTCAAGGGTCGTGGCGAGCGCGTCTACGAACTAGCCGACCGCCTGCTGGGCCTGCGCGGCGTTAAGCACGGCGAGCTCACGTGCGCCGCCACCAAGCAGAGCCTGGGGCTATAGCGGAATTTCCGCAGCGCACCTGCCAAAAAGGGACAGGTTTGTTTTGGCAGGTTTAGCGTTTTACCTACCAAAATAAACCTGTCCCTTTTTGGTCGGTTTTGATGAGGGGTGTCGCATGCGGCATGTGCATATTCATGTGACGGGCATTGTGCAGGGCGTTGGCATGCGACCGTTTGTGTATCGCGAGGCCATGGCGCATGGCATTTGCGGATGGGTGCTCAATGCGGGCGACGGCGTGCATATCGAGGCGCACGCTCCGGCCGATGCGCTCGATGCTTTTGTTGCCGCGCTTTCTGAGCATGCACCTGCAGCAGCCCGCATAGAGTATGTCGAGGTTGTGGACCTGGCAGCCAACGGTTGGGATGCCGCCGATGAACAGGGCTTTCGCATCGTAGCATCGCAGGACCAGACCGCACACACGACGCTCGTCTCGCCCGACATCGCTACCTGTGACGATTGCCTGCGCGAATTGTTCGATCCCGCCGACCGACGCTATCACTACCCCTTTATCAACTGCACTAACTGCGGCCCACGCTTTACCATCATCCGATCGCTGCCTTATGACCGAGCGGCCACATCGATGGACCGTTTCCCCATGTGTCCCAAGTGCGCCGCGGAGTATGCCGACCCACTCGACCGGCGTTTTCACGCGCAACCCGATGCCTGCTTTGATTGCGGGCCGCATATTACGTGGCGCGAGGCTGTAAACGGCGATGCGTGCGGGAATTCGTCCGCGACACCGACCGTCGGCACCACACGCGAGGCCAGCGACGCCATTATCGAGCGCTGCGTTGAGCTGCTGGCCAACGGCGGTATCGTCGCTATCAAGGGACTGGGCGGATTTCACTTGGCATGCGACGCCTCCAACGAGCAGGCGGTGGCCGAGCTGCGCCGTCGCAAGCGTCGCAGCAATAAGCCGCTTGCCGTCATGGTACGCAGTCTTGCCGATGCCGGACGCCTGTGCCATATCGACGACGCTGAACGCGATCTGCTCGCCGGCAGTATCCGCCCCATTGTGCTGCTGCGCCGACGTGCTGTTTGCGAGAGCGGCGGCTCCCCCGACATCCTCGCTCTCGCGCCATCTGTCGCGCACGACTTGCCCGAGCTCGGCGTCATGCTCCCCTATACGCCGCTTCAACATCTGTTGCTTGCCGCGGCAGAAGCCTGCGGTATGCACGCGCTCGTCATGACCAGCGGAAACCTAAGCGAAGAACCCATCGAGACCGACGACGACCTTGCCTGGGAACACCTCGTTGCTGCCGGCATCGCCGACGCGTTGCTCGGTAACGACCGCGCGATCCTCTCACGCTATGACGATTCCGTGGTGCGCGTGGTTGACGGCACCGTTATGCCCGTGCGCCGCGCTCGCGGATATGCACCCCAGCCGCTACCGTTGCCGGCGCTCGACCGCGCTCCGTCCTGCGTGCTTGCCTGCGGGCCACAACAAAAGGCCACGATTGCGCTCACGCGTGAAGGGACGAACGGCGAGGCAACCTGTTTTGTGTCGCAGCATATCGGCGATGTTGAAAACGGCGGGACCTTCGATGCCTGGAACGCTGCGCGCACGCGCTTGGAAGATCTCTTTGATTTGGCGCCCGCCGCCTTGGCTTGCGATGTACACCCCAGTTATCTATCGGGCCAGTGGGCGCGCGAGCAGGCGCGAAAATGCAATCTGCCGCTCGTCGAGGTGCAGCACCATCATGCGCATATCGCGAGCGTAATGGCCGAAACCATCGCCGCGGGCCAGCTTACAACCGACGCGCGCGTCCTTGGCATCGCCTTTGACGGCACCGGCGCCGGCACCGATGGGACCATTTGGGGCGGCGAGTTTCTTGTTGCCAGCCTTGGCGGCTTTGAGCGCGCCGCGCATTTGCGCACCTGGGCGCTCCCCGGTGGGGCGGCCTCCGTGCGCGACGCCCGCCGCAACGCCTTCGCCCTGCTCAGTGAGCTCGGCCTGCTCGAGCATCCGGGAGCCGTGGGGCTCTTGAACAGCCTTGACGAGCAAACGCGCAGCATAACGGCAACGATGATCGAGCGCAGCATCAACAGTCCACGCACTAGCAGCATGGGTCGCCTGTTTGATGCCGCAGCCGCGATTTTGGGCATTTGCGGCCAGACAACCTACGAGGGCGAACCCGCCATCGAGCTCGAAGCCGCCGCCTGGCGCGCGCTCGACAACGAAATCGCCCATTTTCCCGACGACAACGCCGGCTATTTCGCATCTGGCCCATCGTGGCTGGACGGCCCCTATGTTCTGGACCAGAAAGCACTCTTTGAAGCACTTTTGGGAGGAATTGAAGCCGGAGCGCCCGCCGACAGGCTCGCACTCGACTTCCATGTCGCCGTCGCGCGCTCCTCGGCGCGCATCGCCAGCGATATCTGCGTGCACGAGGGCATCGACACCGTCGCGCTCTCGGGCGGCGTGTTCATGAACCGACTTCTGCTTCAGCTTCTCACCCGCGAGCTCAAAAGCACAGGCTTTACTGTCCTTGTCCCCCACACCGTACCCGTCAATGACGGCTGCATCGCCTACGGTCAGGCAGCAGTCGCACGCACTCGCCTCGCACAGGTCGCGCCACAATAGGCTGTTCGGCCAGCCCGCAAGCCGCCGTCTCACAGGCGTAACGCGTTTGCCCGCAAACCCCGTGAGCGCTACCATCAACTGATGGATTATCAAGCGCCTATCCAGCGCAAAGCGTATAAAAGGGGAACAATATGTGCCTTGCCGTTCCCGGTAAAGTAGTCAAACGCGACGACGACCTCAAGGCCACCGTCAACATGATGGGCATCGAGCGCCCCGTGTCGCTGCGACTCGTGCCGACGGCGCAGGTTGGCGACTATATTCTCGTACACGCCGGCTTCGGCATCCAGATTGTCGACGAGCAGGAAGCACAGGAAACGCTCGAGCTTGTTAATGCCATGTCCGAGCTGGTCGAAGAAGACCAGCTTGCCACCAACCCGGCCGAGGCATACTAGTGGCGGCCGAGCAGCCGGCGCGCTCCGGTATCGACTTCTCGGCATTCCGCGATCCCAAGCTGGCTCGCGAGCTCATCGAGCGCATTCATGACCTTGTCGGCGACCGCACCATCAACCTTATGGAAGTCTGCGGCACGCATACCGTGAGCATCGGGCGCTATGGCTTTCGCTCCATTATGCCGGCAGGGCTCAAGCTGCTGAGCGGCCCGGGCTGCCCCGTCTGCGTCACCGCCAACCGCGACATCGACCACGCAATCGCGCTCGCCAACATAGACGGCGCCATCATCACCACCTTTGGCGACATGATGCGCGTGCCCGGATCATCCACCTCGCTCGCTGCGCAAAAAGCGGCAGGGCGTGACATTCGCATCGTCTACTCCCCGCTCGACGCGCTCGACATTGCCGAGCAAAACCCTGATCGCCCGGTCATTTTTATGGGCGTGGGCTTTGAGACTACGACGCCCACCATCGCCGCCGCCATCTTGGAGGCCGAGGCGCGCGGGCTTTTGAACTTCTCGGTCTATTGCGCCCACAAGACCACGCCGCCGGCGTTGCGCGCCATCGCCAACGATCCCGAGACCACCATCGACGGCTTTATCCTGCCGGGCCACGTCGCCACCATCACGGGCTTGGCGCCCTTTGGCTTTTTGGTCGACGAATTCAATACCCCGGGCGTGGTCACGGGATTTGAACCGGTCGATATCCTGCAGGGCATCTGCATGCTGGTCCAGATGGTTGTCGAGGACAGGCCGGCGATTGACAACGCCTACCGCCGTGGCGTCAACGCAGACGGCAACCCCGTGGCGCGCCAGCTGGTCGAGCAGGTGTTTGAGCCATGCGACACCACGTGGCGCGGGCTGGGGCCGATTGCCAACTCGGGCCTTTCCATCCGCCCCGAGTTCTCGCGCTTTGATGCCCGTGCCCGCTTTGACGTGCCCGTTGAGCCGACGGTTGAGCCGCGCGGATGCCGCTGCGGCGACGTGCTGCGCGGAGTCATTACGCCGAGCAGCTGCCCGCTCTTTGGCCGCACCTGCACGCCCGAGCACCCCGTCGGCCCGTGCATGGTGAGTTCCGAAGGCAGCTGCGCGGCGTACTACCGTTACCGAGTCTAGCCCGAACGCCCCCGCGCGCTGACACCTCCCACGATTGGAGTTTTCGATATGTCCCATAGCGTTACCGATAGCACCGTCCTGTTGGGCCACGGCTCCGGCGGACAGATGATGAAGCGCATCATCGATGAGGTCTTTTTAGATGCCTTTGGTTCGCCCGAGCTGCTCGAAGGCAACGATGCCGGCGTCGCCGCGCTGCCCGCGAGCGGGCGCATCGCCATGTCGACCGACAGCTTTGTAGTCTCGCCGCAGTTCTTCCCCGGTGGCAACATCGGCCGCCTCGCCGTGTGTGGAACCGTCAACGACGTCGCGACCTCGGGCGCCAACGTGCGTTACCTGTCGTGCGGCTTTATCCTCGAAGAGGGCTATCCCATGGATAGGCTCCGCCAGATTGTGCAGACGATGGCCGAGACGGCGCACGAGGCGGGCGTGTCCATAATCACGGGCGACACTAAGGTGGTCGAGCGCGGCGGGGCCGACGGCGTCTATATCAATACCGCCGGCGTGGGCGAGGTACCCGCGGGCGTGGCGCTCAGCGGCGCCAACTGCCAGCCCGGCGATGTCATCCTGGTCTCGGGTACACTGGGCGACCACGGCATCGCTATCATGAGCCAACGCGAGGGTCTGGCGTTTTCGAGCACCATCGAAAGCGACGCCGCGCCGCTCAACCACCTGATTGCCGACGTTTTGGCCGCAGCGCCCGGCACGCGTTGCTTTCGCGACCCCACGCGCGGTGGCCTGGCGTCCACACTCAACGAGTTTGCCCAGGCCAGCGGTGTTGCCATGGAGGTCGACGAAGATGCCGTGCCCGTGCGTCCCGACGTGCAGGCCGCCTGCGAAATGCTCGGCTACGATGTACTGCAGGTGGCAAACGAGGGCAAGATGGTTGCCGTCGTGCCTGCCGAGCAAGCCGATGCCGCGCTGGCGGCCATGCACGCCGCCCGCTACGGCGAGAATGCCGCCATCATCGGCCGCGTGCTGCCACTTGCCGAGGGCGCCCATCCCGCCGTGCGCGTGCGCACCGGCTGGGGCTCGACCCGCATCCTCGACATGCTCGTGGGAGAGCAGCTGCCGAGGATTTGCTAACGACAAAGGCTCAGGGCTATTAAAGATATTCAGATTCCAAACATGCCCGGCACGCATGCCCAGTATTATGAGGTGCGTTTTGAAACCCAATGACGGGAGCTTTCATGGCAGCAGCTTTTTCCCATGTGATTTTTGATCTGGACGGCACCATCCTCAACACGCTCGAGGACTTGGCGGCCGCCGGCAACCATATCTGCAAGACGCACGGCTGGCCTACGTTTGCCGTCGACGAGTACCGCTACAAGGTGGGAAACGGCATGCTCAAGCTGGTTGAGCGCTTTATGCCCGCCGAGTATGCGGGCGACGGCCGCATGTTTGAGCAGACGCTTGCCGAGTTTAGGGCTTACTACGGCGAGCACAAGGAGGACCACACCGCCCCCTATCCCGGCACGATCGAGATGCTCGACCGCTTGCGCGCCGCGGGTGTGCAGCTTGCCGTGCTCACTAACAAGGACCACGTCTCGGCGGTTCCGCTTATCGAGAAGTATTTTGGTTCCGAGCGCTTTGCGCTGGTACAGGGCCGCGTCGATGCGTTTCCGCCCAAGCCCGAGGCGCCTGTTACGCTGCATGTGATGGAAGAGCTAGGCGCCGATCCGTCGACCACGCTCTATGTGGGCGATTCCAATGTCGATATCCTAACCGGCCACAACGCCGGCCTTAAGAGCGCGGGCGTCAGCTGGGGCTTCCGCGGCCGTGCAGAGCTGGAGGCCGCCGGCGCCGACTACGTGGTGGACACCCAGGCAGAGCTCGCGGCGCTGATCCTGGGCGAGTAACGAGCGACACTGCTTAACGCAGCTGCGACAATTCTTCCGCGCGGAAAGCGCATCCCGTTTTGGAGCTCCGGAATGGGATGCGCTTTCCGTTTGAGGCGCATCAGGGAAACCACATCCCGTTTCAGAGCAATATTCCGGGTCGCACTTTCCGCAACCCACCCCATCCGGAAAATGCGACCCACTATTCGGCCAAAAACCGGGTCGCGGTTTCCCAAGCACTCGATGCAACGCTGGCACAAGGAGTGTCCCCAACTGCCGGCAGAAAAGGAACGTCCCCAACTGCCGCCCCAATGACCACCATGGCAACGCCGCAGGTAGAGAACGGACAGCGAAAACGCCCCTAAGCGAGCAAGGTGACGTGAAATGAAAGGGCGCTGACCTTCTGGTCGCGCCCTTGAAATTGAACGTCAGATTGCCGCTTAGGGGCGTTTGCAGCGTCGAGCAGTTACGGCGTTTGGTAAAACGCCGTAACGAACTACCGCGTAACCCCCTAGCTCAGCATTGCATCCATCATCTCGGAGTTGACGGAGTCGTCGGCAGACCACTCACCGTCGTCGTTGCAGGTGTACTTGAAGATAACCGTGGTCTTCCTGGGCTCGGTGGCCTTGGTCACATCGACCATAACCTGACCGGCCATCTTGTACAGCTCGTCATCGGAAGGAACCGTGTCAAGCGCAGCGACCTTCTCCTGATACTGGGTGGAGAAGTCCTCGACGATCTTGTTCATAGATTTGCATGTAATAGAGACCTCGGCGGTCGCGACACCCTTGTCCTCGTCGACCGTCACGTCGCCGATCTTGTAGTCAAAGCCCTCAAGATAGGTCTTGGCGTACTCCTTGGGATCGATACCCAGCTGCTCGAACTCGTCGCCCGAAGCCTCCTCCAGACCAGAGAGGAAGTCGTCGCCACCGTTCTTGACCTCGTCAAACTGCGTCGTAAGATCCTCGGTGATGAGCTCCTCAACCGAAGGACCTCCACAGCCGGAAAGCACGACCACGCATGCAACCAAGACGGCCATGAGGGGCGCAAGCAGCAGCTTCTTTTTCATGTTGTTCCTCCCAATGAGCGGCACCGCGCTTCCCGGACGCGGCACACGTTGTAATAAGTAAGCCCATACTATCCACTTATGAACACCCTCGGCAACGCGAAGGCGTGGTCGGTTCGTTTTAGCGTCCGAACGGTTTGCAAGCCCGCCCAACGTGCAATAAAACGCTTCCCCACGGTGCAATAAAAAAGGTGGCCGGAAAACCCGACCACCCTTGCACATCCTTTGGATGCCGCAGTTTACTTGCGGACGACCTTAACGATGGCGTCACCGGCGGCGACAGCGGACTCTGCCTCAACGGTGAGCTCGACGTCGGCAAACTCGGCGGTGTTGGACACGGCCACGACGACGCAGTCCTTGTAACCGGCGGCAGCGATCTTGGCGCGGTCGATCTTGAGGATGGGCTGGCCGGCCTTCACGACGTCGTCAGCCTTGACGAAGCCCTCGAAGCCGTCACCGTTCATGTTGACGGTATCGACGCCAACGTGCACCAGAACCTCGATGCCGCTATCGGACTGCAAGCCCACGGCGTGACCCATGGTGACGGTCACCTTGCCGTCGCAGGGAGCGTAGACCAGATCGTCCTCGGGCCACACGGCACAGCCCTTGCCCAGGACCTCGCCACCAAAGACGGGATCGGGCACGTCGGCCATCTTGATGACCTTGCCCTTGACGGGCGAGCACAGCACGTCGGCGCCAGCAGAAGCAGAGATGGAGGCCGGAACAGCGGCAGCCGCGGGCTCAGCCTTCTTCTTGAACATGTCAAACAGACCCATACGTTTTCTCCTCTTGATTAAGCGCAACGTTGTGCGCATGCCTACGGTAATTATAGTGCCAAATGGTTCAAATGCTAAGGTGGGGACTCGAATCGCAAGCCCTTCTCGGTAGTGCTCGTGGGATGAGCATCTCCTTTGCATCGCGGTTCGATAAGCCGAGTATCGCCCACGCGCGGGACGGGCAGAAGCGGGCACGCCAAACCCGATACTTCTTTTCGCTCTCGAGTCCTGCCGCCGCCCCGTCCCTAACACTTCCTGACACCGACCGAAGCGTGCCAAAATAAACCTGTCCTTTTTGGCAGGTTTGGCGAGTGTGGATTTTTGGACGCTTAACTAGCGAACGTGGATAATCTGTCTCTTATACACATCTCCGAGCCCACGAGACCGAGGCT
>UQSC01000037.1 GCA_900543615.1 uncultured Collinsella sp.
AAAGGGCGCTGACCTTCTGGTCGCGCCCTTGAAATTGAACGTCAGATTGCCGCTTGGGGCCGTTTGCAGCGTCGAGCCGTTACGCGGTTTGGTAAAACCGCGTAACTAGATAAGTTTCGTGCTTTCAAGCTTTTCGATGATCCAGTCGTTGGCTTTGATGACCGGACGGCGGAAGACGACGCCCAGGGCCAGCGACGGAATCAGATAGCTCGCCAGAATGCCCAGCTCAACCCAGTACTCCATATGGTAGGCGCCAGCCATGGCGGCATGCATGGCGTTAATGCCATGGGTAAACGGCAGGAACGGATAGATCGCCTGGAACACAGGGCCGGTCATCTCGATGGGGAACGTACCGCCCGAACCGCCGACCTGCATGACCAGCAGCACAACGGCCAAAGCCTTGCCGATATCGCCAAACGACACCGTAAGCGTGTAGACGATATTGGAGAACACGAGACTCGCGACCCAGCCCGCCAGCACAAACTGCAGCGGGTCGTCGCACTGGATGCCAAAGAACAGGATGTCGCCCGCGCACACGAGCGTTGCCTGCAGCAGGGCCAGACCGCCAAAGAACAGGTAGCGGCCCAGGTAGATCTCGTGCAAGCGCACGGGGATTAACTCATTGATGAGTTCGTCGTCAACCGACACCTTCATCATGGCCGCCAGCACGATCGAGCCGACCCAGAGCGACAGAATCGTGTAGAACGGCGCCATGGCCGAACCGTAGTTGCGGATCGGATAGACCGGCTTGCGATCGAGCGCGACGGGGCCGGAAAGCGACACGGCCAGACCCTCGGGATCATTGCCGATCATCGTCTTGATCGTAGCGAGGTCATCCGACATCAAGGCGCCGTCGAGCTCGTCCTTAAACGCGCTGATCTTGTCCGACGCCTCGCCCAGCTGATCAGAAGCCTTGTTGACCAGCTTTGCAGCTTTGGAGAGGCCCTTTGCCAGCGAACCGGATGCGTCGGTCAGGCCAGCAACAGCACTATCCAGATCGTTCGAAATACCGTTCAGCGAATCCAAAACGCCCGAGATGGTCTTCTTGAGCTCCTTTGCCTTGGCCGAAAACGTAGAGTCGTAGTCAGTCTTGGCGCCCGAGATACCAGCCTTGGCATCCGCGATTGCCTGATCGACCTCGGCACGCGACTTATTAACCTCTGCCATGCTGTCAGAGAGAGACTTCGCGGTGGCCGTCAAGTCCTTGGCGTTGTTGCGATACTCCACAGCAATCCTGCTCAGCGATGTTGCCACAGACTTGAGGCTGTCCTGGAGTTTTTCGTCAGTCACCTGATCGGCAAAGCTGCGGAGCTGGTCGGCCGTGGCGTCGATATCGTCGGCACGCGTGTTGAGCGCCGCCGCGGCATCGTTGAGCTGGGACACTGTAAGGTCGACATGTTGATTCGCGGCATCAAATGCCTTCGCAAGCTCGGCGGACACGTTGTCAAACGAGCCCGCGCTTCCGTCAATCGCGGCATTGATGGCGTCGTTGGCGTCCTTCAGCGCTTCCTTGGAATCGCTAATACCGCTCTTGACATGCTCCATCAGCTGCTTCGTTGACTCATCGACCGTGCCCGTCTGCTTGAGCATGCCGCTCGCCGACGTCAGCGAATCGGACGTGGAGCTCAAAATGCCCGCCAGCGACGAAGCATTTGCCCGAACGTCTCGCAGGTCCTCAATCGAATCGCCGAGCGTCGAGGACAGGTTGGCGATAAAGTTACCCACCTGGTCGGTGCTCATGTAATCGAGCAGGCTGGACACCGTCTTAAGACCGATCGTCGTAATGGTCTCGGTAAAAGTTTTGTTAACCTGGCTCTGGACGGCGCTCGAACCCTTCTCGGTCACGATCTGCGCAATGGCGTTGGCCTTCTGATTCTCGTAGAACTCGATATCGGCATGCTTCACGTCGGTCGAGAAAAGCGTCATCATGTCAGCGCTAAACGTTTTGGGGATAACGACGGCAGCATAGTACGCGCCCGACTTAACGCCCTCGATAGCCTTTTCGCGATTGTTGAGCACAACCCAATCGAAGCTCTCGTTGCCGCGTAGGGTGGCGGTCACGTTTTCGCCCACGTTAACCTCGACGGGGATCAAATCGCTCTCGTAACCCTCATCGGTGTTGACCACGGCGATCTTAAGATTGCCGGTGTTGCCGTACGGATCCCAGCTGCCGGCGATGTTAAACCACGCGTACAGACACGGTACGATAATGAGGCCCATCACGACAACCAAGCCGATTACGGAGCGAGACACGTTTTGGACATCGCGCTTAAACAGATGCAGGATGTTCTTCATTTATGCCTCACCTCCTTTGGAGTGCTTGCCAAGCGCGGTGGTATCTCCATCATTTGTGGCTGTGCTGTCGCTGCCCTGAGATTTATGGTGCGAGCCGATATGCGGCAAGCGGCCCGTGGACTGATCGCCGCCCTTGGCACCACGCTCGCTGGCGTTGAGGCCAAACATGTGGCGGGCGGCAGGAATGGCGGCCGTGTGTTCGCGCATCTCGCGACGCAGGTCCTCATCCGAAAGCGCCGAGATGCGCATCTGGGTATTGAGGCTCGCTCGGATATATTCGATATTGATAAGCCAGCCGCAGATGGCAATAACCGAGATGATCCAAATGACAAGCAGGATGATCTTGCCGTTATTGTCGATATCGAGAACCGTCGACAGGACAAAGAGCAGGACCTGAACGCCCACCACGGCGGCAAAACCGCCCTTGATGTAGTACGGGTAGCGATGTTCAAAGGCGACCGCATGATCGAGCAGTTCGCGACGGTACGAATCGGAATCGAGCATGACGCGCATGGCCGTGCGCAGCGAGTAGCGCTGGCGCGGCAGGTCGTTGGACTCGCAAATCATCATACCGGTCGTGGAGAGCTGTTTATCAAAGAGCAGGTTAAGGTTGAGCAGCAGCGGACGCAGCTGCAGGCCGATAAAGAGCGCCACGATCAAGAACACGCCCAGAATGCACAGGTTAAACAGGTAGTTGAACGAATACATGCCGCCGACCGTCTCGCGCAGCAGATTGATGCCGTAGGTAAAGGGCAGCAACGGGTGCAGCCACTGGAAGAAGCCGGGCATCATCTCGATGGGGTACATGCCCGACGAACCCGGGATCTGCACGATGACGAGAATGACGCCGATAGCCTTGCCGATATGCTTAAACGTGGTGGACAGCGCATAGATGATATTGACGTAGGTGAACGAAATGGCGATGCCGCCCAGCACGAACAGCAGCGGGCTGACGCACTGCACGCCAATCACCAGATCGCCTACCGTAACGATGATGGCCTGCAACGCGCCCAGGATCACCAGTAGCAACCAGCGGCCAAAGTAACCCTGACGCGCGGTAAAGCTGCCGATGCCTTCTCGGTCGACCTCGAGCTTGTAGATGGCGATAAGCACGTAGCCGCCCACCCAAAGCGCCAGATTGGTGTAGAAGGGAGCGATGCCCGAGCCAAAGCTCTTGACCGGATAGATTGACTTGGACGTCAACTCAACCGGAGACGCCATGAAATCTGCCACGTCATTGACATCGACGCCCATCAGATCGGCCAGCTCGCCCATGGACTCGGAGGTCTGCAGCGCCGCGATGTCATTGGCGGCGGTTGCAAGCTTTTCCTGGACCTTGGCAAGCGAGGAATCGGTCTGGGACAGCGTGGTCTTGGCCTGGCCGAGCGTAGCGCTAAGCTGCGCCAACGTGCCGCGCGCATTTGCAAGTGTAGGTGTCATACCCGAGACGATACCGGTCAGGTCGCCCGAAACGGCAGCAAAAGAGTCGAGCGCGCTCGAGGCCTTCGGCAGCGCGTTTTGGCCCAAGTCCGTCTGGGCTTGGCCAAGGTTGGTCGCACCGGTATGAATTGCGTTATTGATAGCGTCACTGGCACCCGAAACAGCCGCTGCGTCATTCGCCATGGCGCTCGACTGCGCGGACAGACCGTCCTTGATGCTCTGAAGCTTTTCATTCTGCTCTCGAAGCAAATCGATGGTCGATACAATGCGCGCGTCAATTTCCTCGGAACCTGTCGACGTGTCATTGGCGAGAATCTCCAAGTGCCCGATAACGGCCTTATTGTGGTCGATCGTCGCTTGAAGAGACTCGAGCGAGTTGTCGATACGGGTGGTCGTAGATGTGACCGCGCCCGTCAGCTTGCCGATGGCAGCGTTCGCAGAGGCCGACGTCTTGGTGAGCGCAAGGCTGCCTTCCGAGAGCGCCTTGGAGAGCGAGGTGATGGAGTTGCCCGCCGTGGTGCGAGCTTCGCTCAGCAGGTCGTTGCCCTGGGAGATCGCCTGCGTCAGCGACGGTGCCTGGCCTTGCAAGCCGGCAAGTGCCGCATCAGCCGAGGCGATAGCGCCACTCGTCTTATCGATGGCGGCATTCATATCGCCAATCGAATCGCGCACCTCGCCCAAGGTGTCGGACGCCTCGGACACCGAACTTGCCAGTGAGTCCTGAGTCTGGGTTGCCTTGTCCTTTAAATCGACACCGGCATCCTTGGCGATACCGGCAACAGTCTTGCCTACCGTAGAGACAAATTCCGAGTTGATCTGCTCCTCGATGGTGTTTGCACCGGTATCGGTAACCTTGGGCGCAATGGCGCTCTTCTTCTCATTGACGTAGTACGTGAGCTTGGGCTGATGGTAGTTGCCGTCGAGCATCGAAACCAGGTTATCCGAGAAGTTCTTGGGAATCACGATAGCGGCATAGTACTCGCCGCTCTCGACGCCCTCCTTGGCATCGGACGCCGAATCGACGAAGGTCCAGCCCAGCTGATCGTTCTCCTTGAGCTGATCGACAACCTGGTCGCCCGCGTTGAGCTCGCCCACCAAGTCGTTTTGGGTGCCCCGATCGTTGTTGGCGATGGCAATCTTGATACCCTGGGTGTTTCCGTACGGATCCCAGTTGGCCACGATGTTGTACCAGGCATACAGCGAGGGAATAACGCACACGCCAAGGGTAACCACCAAGGCGACGGGGTTCACAAGCAGTCGCTTAATGTCGCGCTTAAATATCGCAAAGGACACCTTTGCATTGGATAGTTTGCTGCCGAGACTCACGCTTGGACCATCCATCCTGTCGTTAAATCGAATCGTACTATCGACAACCATTGTACGTAGGCGCTTTAGCGTCTCAGAGCACAATGGTATTGAGTTTTGCGGGTAGCAATATACTACGAAGACAAATTAACGTACAGTTGTACAGTATCTTAAATTTCAGCAGGTCACAAAACCACAACCCGCACAAATTAGCAATTCAAATAGTCATCGGGGACGTTCTTAAACGACTAGTCAAACAAAAACGTCCCCAATGACTACTTAGGACCACGAAAGCGTCGCTGGTTGAGCATAAGTCAGCGAAAACGCCCCTAAGCGAGCAAGGTGACGTGAAAGAGGAGGGAAGCGTACTTCGGTACGCGACCGACGATTGAACGTCAGATTGCCGCTTAGGGGCGTTTGCAGCGTCGGCCCGTTACGCGGTTTGGCAAAACCACGTAACTTACATGACCATAACGTAGCGCGATCCCACGTAGTACTGCTTACCCATCAGGACCGGCTCGCCATTGGGGCCGATAAAGCCGGCACGCAGGTTGAGCAGTGGATCGTGCGGAGCGATGCCCAGCTCGGCCGCCTGCTCGGTATTGGCACGAACGGCCTCGACCGTGCGGTAGCCAACCGAGACAATCGGCGTTCCGCCAACACGCTCGACCTCGGAAAAAATCGACTTGTCCTCAAGATCGGCCGTCAGCAGCTCACGGTAGGCGTCAAACGGCACAAAGATGTTCTCCTCAAAAATGGGCTCGCCGTCGGCCGTACGCACGCGCTTAATATGCAGCAGCAGCGCGTCCTTCTGCAGGCCAAAGAACTCCATCTCGTTTTGACGTGCCGGCACAATCTGGCGATCGACCACATGCGCGCCCGCCTTCATGTCATTATCGGCACACAGCGCGGTAAACGTCTGCAGCGTCGAAGCGTGGAACTGGCGGTTGATGTGCGGCGTGGAGACAAAGGTGCCACGGCCCTGCTGCTTAACCAGGTAGCCATCGGAGCACAGCTCCTCGACGGCGCGGCGCACCGTAATGCGGCTCACGTCGTACTGCTCGGCTAGCTCAAGCTCGGACGGAATACGCTCCTTGGGTGCATAAACACCTTTCTCGATCGCGTCCTTGATTTCGTCATAAATCTGCTGGTAAAGCGGTGCATTTTTGGGCGTAGGCATATCTAATCACTCTTATTGGAATATCGAAATAACTAATACGTATATAACGTCTAGTTTCATGTTACCTCATATTGGTAAAACGATACACCCTCCCTACCAAAAAGCGACAGCTTCATTTTGGTAGGTTTTATCTGGGTAAACGAGAGCCTCCCGAAAGCAGCGAGGCTTTCGGGAGGCTCAAGCGGACAGGATTGCGCCAGGCCGGCAAAATGCCAAAACCCTACTTGCCGTCGTCCTGCTGCAGGCTATCCTGCTCGCTGAGGCGCGCCTGCCTGCTGGCCATGCGTGCGGGCTTGTCGGGATCGGGAACGGCCGTGGGCATGGGCTCGTCGACATGACCGCCCCACCAGCCGCCCACAAAGTTGAGCGTGTGGAACACGTTGATCACGGCGCCGGGATCAATGTCGCACACCAGCTTGATAATGTCCTGGCTCTCGTAGGTCGATACAACGGCGTGCAGCAGGTACATCTTCTCGCGGCTGTATCCGCCAATGACCTCGGCGCAGCTAATGCCGTGCTGAAAATGGTCAACATAGGCGGTCATGACCTCGTCCGCCTTGCGCGTCGTGATCTGCAGCGTCACGCGGTCGTAGCGACGATAGAAGCTGTCGATGGTCTTGGTCGAAATAAACTGGAACACGATGGAATACGCCGCCTTGTCCCAGCCAAACATAAAGCCAAAAATCGCCAGGATAAAGCAGTTGAAACCAAAGATGACGCCCCAGATGGTCTTGCCCGTGTGGTTGGAGACCCACAGCGCGATAAAGTCGGTGCCGCCGGTGGATGCGCCGGACTTAAGCGCGATGGCAGCGCCCAGACCCGAGACCACGCCGCCAAAAATGATGAGCATGATCTTGTCGCCCAAAAACGGCGCGAAGTGAAAGACGTTGAGGAACAGCGACGAGAGAACGACCTGCATCATCGAGAAGATGACGAAGCGCTTGCTAATGCCGCTCCAGCATAGGAGCGCCACGGGGATGTTGAGCGCGAGCATACCGAGCGAGATGTCGATGTGAACGCCGCCGAGCGAGGTAACGCGATCGAGCAGGACCGCGACGCCGGTGAGGCCGCTCGGAAGCAGGTCGGCGGGCTGAATGAATGCCTGGATCAGAAATGTCTGGAGAACGGCGGAAATTGTGACCGCCACTGCAGTAATGGCGCGGCGGACGATGGTGAGACGGCCGAGCACGAGCACTCGGTCCGTGAGCTGATCGATGGCGTTCGCCACGTAGGCTCCCTTCGAAGACAGATGTGGTTGTGGGGCATGCCCGCGATTGTAGCATGGAGCGTACGGGGGCGCTTCAATTCACCCTCCCTCGACAACCAAAGCGGGACCAGCAACCCCCACGACCGAAGGCCCAAATTACAAGTGAGTAGACTTTTTACGATCTGCCGAGCACACCCAAAACCGCCACCCCTGTGACCTGCGGTTTTACAAAGGAAGATTTGCATTGTGCTCGGCCTGCGCCAAAAAGTCTACTCACTTAGCCCGAATCGAAGCCAAACGGATCAAAATCGAAACCAAATTGAGCCAGTCCACCGCAAAAAACGTTTGAACCCGTGCTTCTCGCGGCGGATTGACACTACAAAGCGGCCAAAATGTCGGTCAGGTTGTCGATGACGACGTCGGCGGCGGACTGGTCCAGGTTAACGCCCTCGTGCGGACGCAGCGCCAGGACGCGGGCGCCGGAGCGCTTGCCAGCCTCGATCCCCATCGGCGAATCCTCGATAACCAGGCACTCGGCAGGCTCCACCCCCAGCGCCTCCATGGCGCGCAGGTAGATCTCGGGGTCGGGCTTAAACGCACTGCACTCATGACCGCTGATGGTGTAATCCAACACGTCGGCGATGCCGGCGATATCCACCAGCTCGTCGATCAGCTCGCGATAGGACGAGCTCGCGATAGCACATTTCACGCCGCGCTCGTGCAGCTCGCGCATCACCGGCTCCGTCTGCTCGTTGAGCAGCTCGGCATACGGAACGGGGTGATCCGGGCTGTAGACCTGCTTGTACTCCACGCGCAGGCGCTCGCGCAGCTCAACATCGTCGGGCACCAGCGCCTCCCAAATGGCCGGCTCGTTAGACCCCGAAAGATCGGGAATCTCGTCAAAGTGAAAGCCCTTCTCCTCCATAAACGCCACGCGACGACGGTTGTAGAACCACTCGGTATCGACCAGCACGCCGTCCATATCAAACAGCACTGCCTTGATCATACGCATCTCCTCCCACCTGCCAAAAAGGGACAGGTTTATTTTGGTAGGTTTTATCTGGGGTTTTGCGACGCGACAGACGCACCCTCCCCAAAGCAAAAAAGGGGACGGGGCGCAAACCCCATCCCCTCTCAATCAACCCGTAAGGTCTACTTACTTGTGATTAGTAGGAAAGCTTCCACATGTAACGACGCATGGTCAGCGGGTGCTGACGGGCCTCGGCGATCTGGTTGCCGTACTCACGCATAACGGCGAGGTGCAGCAGCGGGTTGAAGTAGGTGACGACGCTCGCGGGCACGGCGTCAGCCAGGCCGTAGTCCTTGGAGTCGATCAGAGCGACCTTGGCGCCCATGCGCTTAAGGAAGGTGAGGGCGCGGGCGTCCATCGGACGGGTAGCGCCATCGGACATGAAGAAGACGTAGGGCTTACCCTCGGTGGAAACCTCGAACGGGCCGTGGAAGTACTCACCGGTGTTGTAGGCGGCGGCGTCGATCCACTGCATCTCGGTGAACAGGAAGGCGGCGTGAGAATAAGCCATCTTCTCGGAGGCACCGGAAGCCATGAAGTAGATCATCTTGTCGTCCTTGAAGTCCTCGGCGAACTTCTTGGCGAGCTTCTTGCAGTGCTGAGCGGCGTTCTCGCAGAGCTCGAAGACGTTGGTGAGGCCGGTGATCATGTCCTCGTAGTGGTCATAACCCTCGGTCTGCTGAAGGATCTCGACAGCAAGAGCGATGGCATAGCCAGGCTTCTCGCACTTGGCAGCGAAGTTGGCGTGGAAGCCGTGAACGATGACGTAGTCAGCGTCGACGGTCAGAGCGGAGCCAGCCTTGTTGGTGAGGGAGACGACCGGGCAGTTGTGCTTCTTGGCGGTCTTGTTGGCCTCGACGGTCTCGGGCGTGGAGCCACCGAGGGAGCAGGTGATCACGAAGGTGTGCTCGTTGACCCAGGAAGGCGTGTCGTAGTTGAACTCGTTAGCGGTGAAGATCTGAACGTTCAGCTTGTCCGTGTTGTTGGCCAGGAAGTACTTGGCGGGGTAGAGGTCGGACATGGAGGCACCGCAGCCGACGAAAGCGACGCTGTGGATCTCGTGGTTGGACAGGACGTCAGCGACGATCTGCTTAGGGAGGTTAAGGTCGATCTCGTACATCTGACACATTCCTTTCGATTTTTGCGGCGCCACATTGCCGGGCGCTCGCAGGGTTACCGTGGTTTGGACCGAGTCGCCGGCCCGTTGAGGATGTGACAAAGGGGCTGTCCCATTGTCACGTATAGGGATGGAAGCCTGCCTGGGGTATGGGATGCCAGGCAGGCCCCCGGGGGAAAGCGGTTAGGCGCTTAGTCGCGACTAGGCCAGGATGCCGACCGCGGAGAGGGCGATGCCGCCCACAATGGCGATCACGAGAAGCCAACCGGTGTTGACGTTCTTCTTGATGAGCCAGTACATAAGGCCGGTGAGGCCAAGGGGGATCATCTGGGGCATCATGCCGTCCAGGATGTCCTGGATAACGACGGTGCCCTCAGCGAACTGCAGCGGGGTGGTGGCGCCAATCAGCGTAGCGATCATGCCGCCCACGGACATAAGGCCCACGATGCCGCAGACATACATGAGCTTCTCCATAAGGTCGCCGCCCTGAAGCTTGCTCAGGTACTCGTGGCCGCCCTGATAGCCCATCTTGGCTGCGAACCAGGTGATCAGCACAGAGGGGACGATGGAGATGAGCATGGCCAGGATCGGGCCCATGATGGAGCCCTGCTGAGCCAGCTGAACGCCCAGGCCAAAGGCGATAACGCGGATGGTGCCCTGGAAGAAGGAGTCACCGATGCCGGAAAGCGGACCCATGAGGGAGGTCTTGACCGCGTTGATCGAATCGGGATCGAAGTTCTCGGGATCCTTGGCGTACTCCTCCTCCATGGAGGCGGTGAGGCCTAGGATGAAGGCGCTCGTCTGCGGGGTGCAGTTGTAGAACGCCATGTGACGGTGGTAAGCCTCTTTCTTAGCAGCGAGCTGCTTGGGGTCGGACTCATCCGGATAGAGGCGATCGAGCGTGGGAACCATACCGTAGAGGAAGCCCATGTTCATCTGACGCTCGTAGTTCCAAGAGGCCTGGATGGCCCAGGAGCGCCAGAAGAACTGGCTGACCTTCTTGTTCAGGGACACGTCCTTGGTTGCGGTTGCCATAGTGTGTTCCTCCTTAGTCTTCGTCGTCTTCGAGCGGATCGTAGTCGGAATCGACACCGGCGGCTGCATGGGAACCGTTGAACTTGAAGCCCATGAAGACGACAGCCAGGCACACACCGATCAGAGCGACCGCGATGACGGACAGGTTGAGGTAAGCGGCGAGCAGGAAACCGATGAACAGGAACGGAGTCATACCCTTCTTGATCATCATGGTGAGCAGCAGGGCCAAGCCGTAGGCGGTCATGATCTTGGTCGAAACGTTAAGACCAGTGGACAGCCACTCGGGAACCATGTTGACGATGGCCTGAACCAGGTCAGTGCCAACAAAGACGGCGAGGAAGATCGGCAGGAAGTACATGACGGCGTACAGACCGGAGCCGGCGCAGATGTGCATACGGTAGGCGGTCTTGAACTTTCCGTTATCGATCGCGCTATCTGCCACATGGGTGAGGGCGGCGATGATGGAGCGGAACACGATGCCGAGGAGCTGACCCAAGACGGCGACCGGGATGGCGATCGTCATGGCGGTCTCGGCAGAAGCATCGGTCAGGCACGCAAAGGCAGCGGCCACGATGCCGCCCAGGACCATATCGGGCGGAACGGCGGCGCCGACCTGCACTAGGCCCATGGACACGAGCTCGACGGCGGCACCGACGGCAAGGCCGGTGGGCACATCGCCCAACAGCAGACCGACGAGCGTAGCGCCAACGAGGGGCTGCTCGAAGTTAAGACGACCGAGCAGGCGGGAGTCCCACATGCAGAACACGCCGACGAGGCCGACGAGCACCGCACTGATGAACGTATTCATACCCTTCTCCTTTCAGTCAGGCAAAAGCCTGGTTGATTACAGCTTGGCGTCGATGTCGACGCTCTGATACGTAGGGGTCTGCTGGACGTAGAGCTTGATGCCCATGTCGAGCAGCTGGTTGACGTCGGCCTTCTGGGTGGCGTCGAGGAAGACGGAGCTGTCCTTTCCGCCGACCTGATCGGCACCGTCGTGGTTGGCGGTGGCGCCCAGGTTGATGGCGTCGAGCTTGTAGCCCTGGCAGAACTGCAGCATCTCGGCAGTGTTGCCAAAGACGAACATGACGCGCTCGCCGAGGGTGTTGAGCTTGTCCATCTTGGCGAGGGCACGCTCGACGGTGAAGACGTTCAGACGCACGCCCTGGGGCTTGGCCAGCTTAAGAGCGCCCTTCTTGATGTCATCGTTGGCGGCAGCGTTGTCGACGACGATGATGCGCTCGGCCTGAACCTTGGTGGTCCAGGTAAAGACGACCTGGCCGTGCAGCAGACGGTAGTCAAGACGTGCGAGGACGATCTTGGCGGGACCGGAGCTGTGACGGGACGCCTTGGCCTTCTTGGCGGGAGCCGCGGCGGCCTCGACCGGTGCGTTGGGGTTGGTCAGACCGGTGCGGGCCTCGTTGATGAGGGCCGCGAGCTCGGCGCCCTTGACGGGGACGGGGCTCATAGCGAGCGTCAGTGCCAACGGAATGTTGAAACCGCTGACAACCGTGAACTTCGTGCCGTTCTTGGAAAGCTCGACCATGCTGTTGTTGACCGAGCTGCCGAGCATATCGGTCAGCACATAGACGGTGTCGTCTGCGTTGAACGTGGCGATCATAGCCTCAACCTTATTGGTGATGGGCTCCTTGTCGTCACGAGCAAGCGACACGACGTGGACGTTCGACACGTCGCCGAGAACCATCTCGAGCGTGTCTTTGGCGCCTGCGGCCAGGCCGCCATGAGATGCGAGAATGATCTGATTCATCTTGCCTCCTCCTTTTCGTTATGGTCATTATAACGTCGTATACGTTGCTTATATTGCTAATTAGTATAAAGACCGTTCGCGGGTGAAAATCGACCGTTGACGGGTTTAACGTACTTGAAACGTTGGCGCAGGGCAGATCGACGCTGGCAAGGCGGTGCCCATTCAAGCGTCCCGCCAATCCTCTATCGCACGAAGTACCAGGGGCTTTCCTGCACGGTGGGCTCCAGCGCGATGCCGGTGCGCTCCTTAAACAGATCCATGTCCTGCGATTTCTCCGTCCACCACGCGTTGGGCTTAAAGGTCATGCTCTCAATGACATGACCGACAAACACACTGTTGCGCAGCTTAGAGAAGTCGGTGTTCATAATCAGGATGGACGCGAGCACCAGCACGATGCCCAGGACTTTGATCGCGCCGGCGGGCTCGGCGTAGACACCAATGCCCAGCAGTACGGTGACGACCGTCTCGAATGACATTACGACGGGAACTTTCGATGTCTCGAGCCCCATGGACAGACCCTGCATATATAAGATGTAGGCCACAGCTGTGGGGATGAGTCCAAAGCCAAGGAACAGCAGCAGCAGCTGTGGCGACATTGCCGCGGCGACATCCGGCCACGGAGCCGCGATAGCTGCCATAACCGCACCGCCAAAAACAAAGCCCCAAAACGTGACAGCCAGCGGGTGGACCGTCTTGGTTGCTATTCGGCTAAACACCGCGAGCGACGCACCACAAAGGCCTGCAATCACGCCCGACGTGACGCCCCAAACCGAAAAATGGAAACCGGAAAGGTCGCCATTGGTCACTGCAAGCACGCAGCCAACGATGTTAAAGACAATGGCAACGAGCTTGTTGGGGGTCACGTCCTCGCGATAAAGCACGCGGCCGAGTATGACGCCAAACACCGGCGAGGTGTAGAGCAGCACCGAGGCCGTGGACATGCCGACCTCGCCCATGCACTCGTAATAGCAGGTGTTGGCGGCGGCCAGACCGACGATACCGACAAGCGCACAGGGGACGAGCTCTTTAGGGCTTGCCTTGAACAGGACCAGCGGACCCTGAGCCACAGTAGACCCCTCACCCGGACGGCAGCCCATAAACATCAGGACCGGCGCCAAGATAAGCGCTCCGACCAACAAGCGAAAGGCGGCCATGCTCTGGGACGAAACGCCCATGGCCGCAATGCCGTTTACAAAGATTCCGATGCTGCCCCACATAAGCGCGGCGATCAGCACCAGCACATAGCCCAGATTGCTTTTCTTCAACGCAGCCTCCTCGGTATTGTTTCCAATATGTTTCATACTACGTTATAGTCGTTATATACATTTTTCAAGACACAAATCGCCGAACGGAAAAATCCGCTCGCCCACACACTCATTGGGTAGTCATTGGGGACGTTCTTAAATGACTAGTCGTTGGGGACGTTCCTGAATGACTAGTCATTTAAGTACGTCCCCAACGACTAGGACTGCCCCCAACTGCCGGCAGAAAAGGAACGTCCCCAAGTGCCGCCATGAATTCAGCTGCGGTGAAATAGTTCCTGAATGAGGCTTCAGACCCCCAAACAGGAACTATTCCACCGCAACTTATGAGGACATCGAGCTGTTAGGCCGCTCTATCCCCTAGTAGTCAAGCTTCCACATGTAGCGGCGCGTCATGTAGTCCTTGTGGGTGACGGCAGAGAGCGCGCGCATGTACACATTGTTGAGGATCGGGGCAAAGATCAGGTGGTTGAAGTACTCGCTCACGCTGTCCTTGATGTCGTTGAGGCCGAGCTCCTTGGCGTCAAGCTGATAGACGCGCTCGCCACCGTACTGGTTGACGAAGCGGATGCCGCGCTCGTCGTTGCAGCGGCTGCGGCCGACGCTGATGAGCTGGAACAGCGAGGTGCGCTTGTCCAGGATCTCGAAGGGGCCGTGGAAGAAGTCGCAGGTGTTGATGGTGCAAGAGTCGATCTGCAGCATCTCCTGCACGTTGCAGATGCTAAAGACGTAGGCGGCACCAAAGAGCGGGCCCTGGGCCATGACGTTGATGCAGGGCTTGTCGGCGTTCTGCTCGGCCCACTTGGCAGCGAGCGGACGGGTGTACTCGACGGCCTTGCGATAGATGGGGTCAACCAAGTCGAAGGCGGCCATGGCGGTCTCGTACTCGGCATAGCCCTCGGTCTGCTGGGTGAGCTCCATTGCGATCATGGTCACGACGGCGGAGTTGGTGCGGCCCATGCAGGACTCGTCGACGGCCAGGCTGTCGTACTGGATCTTGTAGTCGCAGACCTCGGTGAGGCCGGACTCGTCAACATAGATGGCGATGGTGCTGGCGCCGTGGTCCTTGGCGACCTGAGCGGCGACGATGGTCTCCTTGGTGCCGCGCATGGACACGACAACGGCCAGGGTGTTCTCGTTGACGTAGGCCGGGGTGGCATGCACGAACTCGTTGCTGGTGTAGCTGGAGCTCACGACCTGCGTGGCCTCGTGCTCCATAAAGTACTGAGCAGGATAGTTGCCGCCGTTGGATCCGCCGGCGCCAATCCACACGACGCGCTTGATGCCGCCCTTGTCTGCCTTGTCAGCCAAAACCTGGGAGACGACATCCTTAACCTGTTCCTGAGTAGTCATCGTGCATCAGCCTTTCTTCTCGTTTGATGCTCTTGATGGCATACAAGTTACATACATGTTTTGGTTATGTCGACTAGTTGTATGCTATATTTATCTTAGAAATTTTGCTGGTAAGGTTTTCGGTAGCTCGATACCAGCGATTTTATTGTTGTGTTGAATACATGCTTGCTTAGATAAGCATACAAGTTAGATATAGGTTGGCAATATGAGCGTCTCATCTAAAAAGAAACTGAGCCAATACGAGCGCTTGGCGGGTACGCTTCGCGACCGCATCGCAGCCGGCATCTACGCACGCGGAGACAAGCTGCCGTCCGAGATGGAGCTCATGGACGAATCGGGCCTGTCGCGCAGCACCGTGCGCCACGCCCTTAAGGTGCTCGTTGATGAGGGCCTGGTGCGTACCGAGCGCGGGCGCGGCGCCTTTGTGGCCGACACGCCAGCGCTCCATGAGAACAACCTGGTGTTTTCGAGCTACACGGCACAGGTCGAAGGCCAGGGCATGAAGCCCACCACGCGCACCGTGGACTCGGGCTTTGCCAAGGCGGGCGGCAGCATAGCTAAGTTCTTTGATGCCGCCGTGGGCAGCAAGCTCGTCAAACTTGTCCGCCTGCGTTATCTGGACGATGCGCCGCTGTGCCTGGAGACCACCTACCTGCCGCCAAGCTTCGAGTCGCTCATCGACCGCGATATCAACGGTTCGCTCTACGCGACGCTGCGCCAAGAATTCCATCGCGCGCCAGCACAGGGACATAAGACCTTTGAGGTGTGCTATGCCTCGCAAAACGAGGCGTTTTTGCTCAACGTTGAGCGCGGGCAGGCGCTGATCCTGATCACCGACTACGTCTACGACACCGACGGCCGACCGCTCCATGTCTCTAAGCGCATCCAACGCACCGACCGCGCCAAATACACCGAGCCCATCGGCTAACCTGCCAAAACCACCGCAAAGGGGACAGGCACCTTTGTGGTGGTTTTAGGCGAGGAGATCGGGGAACCAGGTTGGTTTGGGTTGGTTGGGCGTGCGCTCGGCCAGGACCAACTCCATCCAGCACATGTCGTACCAGCGGCCGAACTTTTGGGCACAGCGATCGAAGGCGCCCACCAAGCGATATCCCATATGGGCATGGAAGTCCTGGCTATTGTGCGTTAGATACTCGTCGTCCTTGTCGTGCGGCACGGCGATGAGCGCGCACATATTGGTGATGCCCATCGCGATCAGGCACTGCTTGAGCGCATCGTGCAGCTTGCGACCCAGCCCGCCATGGCGCACATCGCGTGCCAGGTAGATCGACGTCTCGACCGACCAGTCGTATGCCTCGCGGC
>UQSC01000038.1 GCA_900543615.1 uncultured Collinsella sp.
CTCGTTACCAGGCAGAATGCCGTCAGAAATCATGAAGTCGACAGCACGGGAGTGATCCGCAATGATGCGCAGGGAGCGGCTGGCGCCGGAGTAATCGTCGGCGTCATAGGTCTTGCCGCTGATCTCCTCGCCCAGCTTGATGAGGTGCTGCATCAGATCGCCGTCGTAATTGGCGGTCTTGTGCTGCATGATAGCAGCCATGCGCTCCAGGCCCATGCCCGTATCGAGGTTGCGGTGCGGCAGCTCCGGCATGGAGCCGTCCTCCTGGCGGTCGTACTGGGTAAACACGAGGTTCCAGAACTCAAGGAAGCGGTCGCAGTCGCAGCCGGGCTTGCAGTCGGGGCTGCCGCAACCGACCTCCTCGCCCATGTCAAAGTAGATCTCGGAGCACGGACCGCAGGGGCCGGTGGGGCCAGCGGCCCAGAAGTTGTCGTCCTCGCCCAGGCGGGAGATGTGGTCCTCGGCAACGCCCAGAGAACGCCACACGTCGTGGGTCTCGTCGTCCTCGGTAAAGACGGTGAAGTACAGGCGGTCGAGCGGCAGCTTGAACTCCTTGGTGATGAGCTCAAAGGCCCAGGCGCAAGCCTGCTCCTTGGAAACGCCGCCAAAAGAGAAATCGCCGAGCATCTCGAAGAACGACAGGTGACGGCCGTCCTCGCCGATGCAATCGATGTCGTTGGTGCGGACGCACTTCTGGCAGGAGATAGCGCCGATCTCCTTCATGGTCTTCTTGCCCTGGTAGTACTCCTTAAACTGGTTCATGCCAGCGTTGGCAAGCAGCAGCGAAGGATCGTCGGGGACGAGGGACGAAGAAGGATAGAGCTTAAGACCGCGCTCCTCAAAGAAGTTGAGGAACTTAGAGCGAATCTCGGCCGTAGTCATTGACGGGTAGTCAGCACTCATAGAGGGAATCTCCTCGGTTTCACATCGAAACAGTTCAAACGTAACGATATTACCATCCCGCCGCGCCCATGCAAAAAAGAGGGCCGCCAAACAGCGACCCTCCAGCGAAAGTGCACGTTATTTAGGACCGAGCTAGCCTTTGAAAAAAGGCTGCTGTAGAATGACATATAAGAGTCACCCGGAAGGAGCGATCGATGAAAAGTAAACGATTTGTCCTGAATGCACTTCTGGTTGTAGCACTTTTAGCGCTCTTGGCCTTCTCATGCTGGTACGCAAACCAACCAGCATTTGGCTACGTATTGTATGCAGTAATGTCCGGCGATAAGGCTTATTACACTCTACGCGCAATTGACGTTCTCTTTTTCTATGTAGCCGGCCCCTTATCAATCGCTTTGCTCGCGTTTCTTGTCATTTACAACTTCAAGAAACGTTAATAGGACCTATTTAGAATCCGAATCGTCCATGGAACCGTCGATGCCGGTTTTGGTGTCGTCGTCCGTATTGGAATCATCATCCTTGGCGAAGGGGTTCTTGAAGAAGCCCGTCGCGTCGGGCTGCAGGCCCGAGAGCTTGATCCAGGGATTATCGAGCTCGGGCTTGGGCATGGCCTTGGCCTCGGGCGCGGTCTCGTTGCCAATGAGCTCGGATTCATAGATGAACGTATCGTCTCCAAGCGCGTCGTAGGCGGCGACCGGGTTACCCTCGGCATCGCGATACGGCGTGCCCTTAAACACGGCACCGTCGTATGCCACGAGCTGGCGGCCAGTCTCATTCTCGAAGTAGTACACGAAGATACCCTTCAGGGCTGCGCACAGCGGAATGGCAATGACCATGCCGATGGGACCCATGAGTGCCGAACCAATAACGAGGGCCATCAGGCTCATGATGGGATGCACCTGGACCGAGCTTTGCATGACCTTGGGCGAAATGACGTTGTCGGTGACGTTTTGGGCCACCATGGTCACGATCAAAGTCCACAACGCCAGCATCGGGCTGAACATAAAGCCGAGCACCGTGGCAATCGCCGCGCTCACCCAGGGGCCAACAACAGGAACCAAGTGCATAATGCCCGTAAAGATGGCCATGAGTGCCGCGTAGGGATGGCCAATGAGCGTAAAGCCGATAAAGGCGAGGATGCCACCGCAGATGGACGTCACGACCATGCCACGCATATAACCGCCGACCGAGCGCGAAAGAATCGCAACCATAACGCGGTACGAGGTCTCCTTTTCCTGACCAATGATGGTGCAGACCTCGTGGTGCATACGGGGATAGTCGCAGGCCAACCAATAGGCAAGCACCAAGCCAAGAAAGATGACGAACAGCTGCGAGGCCGTATTGGTAATGAGCGGGAATACACCGCGACCGAGCTCAGCGGCAATCTGAGACACATACTTCGATGCCAAGGTAACGAGCGAAGAAAGATTGTCGTCCAGATACTCCTTGAGCGGCGTGTTGTTGAGCGTCTTGGCGTGCGAGATCAACTCGTTGAGATCGCCGCCCGCAACTCGAAGCTGCTCAGGCAGACGGCTCAGGACTTCCATGATCTGGCCAAAGAGAATCGGAGACAAGATGCAGACAACACCAACGAGCACGGCAACGACCACAATGAGGGCGATGAGCGAACCAATGCCACGGTTGACGCCGTGATGCTCAAGCCAGTTGGTAATCGGCGACATCACAAAAGCGATGATGGAACCGACAGCGAGAAACTCGATAACCGGCGCCAGGATACCCATAAGGTTAAAGATGACGGCGGCGATGACAATGCAGCCGACGACAGCCCAAATGCGAAGCGTTAGAATGCGGGTATCGCGCAGCGTGCGGTCGGTTTGTTGGGGGTGCTCACTCATGAACGAACCATAACTCCGTCGGGGTCGATCTTGTCCTGAATCTTCTTAAGGGTACGGCGCAGCAGGCGCGAGACCTGCACCTGCGAAATACCCAGCTTCTTAGCGATCTCGATCTGAGTCATGCCCTTCACAAAGCGCAGCTCGATAACCTCACGCTCACGCGGTGAGAAATCGCGGATGGCTTCCTCGATCACCAGACGGTCATCGGTAAAATCGAGCTCGTTGTCGTCATCGGCATAGCGGTCGAGAATCGAGGGTGCATCGTCGGAATCGGACGCGCCGGGAGCCTCGATAGGCACCGAGGTATAGGCCGAGGACGATTCCATGGCCTCCAGCACCTCATCGACGGTCACGTCCAGGTACTCAGCGATTTCCTCAACCTTAGGCGAGCGCTGCAACTCGTTGGTAAGCTTGTCGGTGGCCTGGTTGACCTTGGCCGAAAGCTCCTGCAGGCGACGAGGTACGCGCACGCTCCAACCCTTATCGCGGAAGTGACGCTTGATCTCACCCAGGATAGTAGGCGTGGCAAACGTCGTGAACTCGAGTCCACGCTCGGGGTCAAAACGATCAATCGCCTTGAGCAAACCAAGATAGCCGACCTGCATGAGGTCGTCGAGCGGCTCGCCGCGATTCTTAAATTTGTTGGCAAGAAACCTTACCAGATTCATATGGGACATGACGAGCTGCTCGCGAGCATCCGGATCACCGGTCTCCTTGTAACGACGAAACAGCTCGCGGGTTTTCTCCTTGTCCCAAGCGGTCTTGCCGCTCCGGGAACGTTCGGTCATATTAGATATCCGCCTTGAGGTCGAGGGAAAGCGTCAGGGGCGCCGCAGTCTTTTCGTAGGAGTCGCACACGCTCGCGAGGATGAGCTCGGCATACACAGCAGCTTGGTCATCCTCATCAACGGTAGCCTGGTCCCCGAAGGTAATAGTCATGCCAACGTGGGTCTCATCGACATCGAATTTGATGGTGATGTCGTCGCAGTCGACCGCGGTACAACCAAAGATGAAAGCCTCCTCGGCAGCCATACGGATGTCCTCGATGCGATCGACAGACATGGAACACAGGGCACCAACGTTGGCTGCCGTCATGCGCACAAGGCGAGCGAGACGCGGGTCGCCGGCAACAGTCAACGTGATGGGGCAGGTTGCTTCGCTACTCATCGCAGGACTCCTCAGAGGTCTCGGAGGGTGTATAGGTGTAATACTGAGCCGGCTTGGCTACAGAATTTTGAGCCACATCCGCGCCATCGGCGGCCTCGTCCTCGCCAATTAGGACGCGCTCGGTAGGCTGCTCGGCCTCCGCAGCGGCAGCGGCGAGCTTGCGATCGGCATCGGCTGCAGGAGCCTTCACCTTATTGAAGAGCTTCTGCACAGCACCGGCAGCAGAGTCGGTCACGCTCGACACAGCATTGCTGGCCTCGGCCATGCTGCCCGTAACCTCGGAAATGTCGCGAACCACGGCTTCGACCTCTACGAGATTGGAGGTAAGGGCATCAACTGCCGTCTTGCTCGACTTGAGGAGCGGCTCAACCTGCGCCAGCGCGGGGGTGAGCTCATCGACAGCGCCATCGAGCTTTGCCACCACAGGCTGAGCCTCGGCGATGGTGTTGTTGAGGTCGTTCACGGTCTTATCGAGCGAGTCGACAACGGTGCGGGTCTTACGCAGGGTAAGCGCGAGCTCAACGATGGCCCACACGCCGGCAACGGCGAGCAGCAGCAGGGCGATTTGAATGGGACTCATACAAGCCTCCCGGAAGAATCGAAATACAGACGCTTTTCATGGTACCCCAAAGGGGACCGAACATGCCAAGAGCAGCAACGTGGGACAAAATTATCAGCAGCTACTTCGGTGCATTCCCGCTGCGGTCGCGTTCGCTTTGCTCTACGCGCCACTCTTCCCAGCCGCGCCCGGCAGGCTGCCAGAACGCACCGCGCTCCAGCCCCTCGGGCAAATAGCGCTGATCGACCCAGCCTTCGGGATAATCATGTGGATACTTATACACACCGTATTCATCGCTGCCCGGGCGATGGCGATCGCGCAGATAACTCGGCACCTCGCGAAGCCCACTAGAATGGATATCGGCCAGCGCCGCATCGATCGAAGCCTCACACGCGTTGGATTTAGGGGCCAAACACACATAGAGTGCAGCCTGAGCCAGGTTAATGCGGCACTCGGGATAGCCAATGACCTCGGCAGACTTAAACGCGGCATGCGCCACCAAAAGCGCCTGCGGGTCGGCGTTGCCAACATCCTCAGAAGCCTGAATCATAATACGGCGAGCGATAAACTTGGGATCCTCCCCCGCATCAATCATGCGCGCGAGCCAATAGATCGTGGCATCGGGGTCGCTACCGCGCATGGACTTAATAAACGCACTGATGATGTCGTAGTGCATGTCGCCGTTTTTGTCATACGAAAATCCACGACGCGGGTTGGCGATCTTCACGTCATCCACGGTGATGGGATAGCGCTCCCCCGCCGCGGGCGCTGGCGTTCCCTCGGTATCGGGACGCGTGACGGCAATCTCGCTCGCAAGTTCGAGCGTCGTGAGCGCCGAGCGAGCGTCACCCGCTGCCAGCGTGCAGATGGTCTTAACCGTATCCTCATCGGCCGAGAACTTGCCGTTCAAACCCTGCGGCGCCTCGAGCGCACGCTCGATAAGCGTGGCGATATCCTCGTCTTTAAGATGCTCAAGCTCCACCACGCGACCGCGCGAGAGCAATGCCGAGTTGACCTCGAAGTACGGATTCTCCGTCGTGGCGCCAATCATAATGACGGTACGGTTCTCAACCGCATGCAGCAAGGCATCCTGCTGAGACTTGGAAAAGCGGTGAATCTCGTCGATAAACAGGATGGTGCGGCGGTCGTACGTATTCAGGCGCGTCTTGGCCTCGTCAATCACGCGGCGAAGATCCTTTACGGTACCCGTCACGGCGCTGACCTCGACAAACTCGCTCTTGGTATGGTTGGCGATAATGTGGGCCAGCGTCGTCTTACCCGTACCGGCCGGCCCGTACAGAATCACGCTCGAAAGCACGTCGTGCTCGATCGCGGCACGCAACCATGAGCCCTTACCGACGGCCTTTTGCTGGCCCACGTACTCGTCGAGCGAATTGGGGCGCATGCGCACCGCAAGCGGCGCATTCTGAAAGGAACGCTCACGCGTCGAAGCAGAAAAAAGGTCGTCCATAGCCATCCCGTGCATCAATCAAAAACGTTTTCAACTAACCAGTATACCGAAATGATACGAACTACCGTTCGTTAATATAGGTACGATGCGGAAACTTTAGACCCGGGAACAGCTTACTCGTCAGTTCGCAGAAATAACCGTCCGTCATGCTCGCGATATAATCCACCACGGCTTGATCCTTGTCGTCCTGCCAGGCATAGGTGCGATCATAGTAGGAAAGCTGCTGCTCAATGCGCGAAATATGGTGCTTAAAGATGTAAGAGGACTCGTCACCACTGTTTAGATCCCGCAGGCAACGGTCGTAGAGCTTTTCGAACGCCTCGCGCAGCTCCACCTCGGAATCGCCTTCGATACCGCCCTTGCTATAGATCTTCTCGTAGTTCTCTCGTTTGGCTCGGCGGATTTCCTCAAACAGGTCCTCGCTCATCTCGATGCGCGGCTTACCATAGCTGTGCTCAACGATATCGATGGAGGCATGCGTGAGGATCCAACTGTTGTAGGCACCGCCCCGGCCATCATCAAAAGCGTCGGGCGAAAGCAGGCCCGCCGCGATCGCATCCTGACGGTCACGACCGACGTAGGCAAGAATATCCGAGATGCGAACGACGCAGCCCTCGAGCGTCATGGGACGCAGATGCTCAATTGCGCTATAGCCCGTGGCAATGCAATCCTCAACCGTCTGGTCAAACTGGTCAAAGGAGCCCATGTCCGAGAGCTCAAACACACGCTGCTCGTACTCGCCGTTATGGCATAGCACGCCGTCGAGCGTCTGGAGCGACACGTTGCGGCCATACAACGCGTCGAGCACGCGAACCGACTGCACATTATGGAAAAAATAACGCCCCGTACGCTCATGATAGATATCGTTGAGGAAGCGCTCGCCGGCATGGCCGAAAGGCGTGTGTCCCAAGTCGTGACCCAGGCCAATCGCCTCGATCAAATCGCAATTGAGCCCCAGGGCGCGACCGATATCGCGCGCAATGCGGGAGACAAGCTGTACGTGCAAACCGCGGCGTGAAAGATCATCATTGCTACGGAAGCTAAAGACCTGCGTTTTGCCTGCATAACGGGTGTACGCCGGAAGATGAAGTATCTTTTCGGTATCGCGCATAAACGCCGGACGCATAAGCGTACCTTTGTCGGCGGCGCGATCAATACGACGAATGACCTGATCGTCGTTGCAACGATACGGGTTGACATAGCCCGAAGCACGATCGGCGGCAATGCGCTCGACAAGCTCGGGCGACAACGCCGAGGGAATACGGTCCATGCGCGCCTTAATGACGGCCGTTTCTTGATTAGATTCCATGGCATGCTCCTTAAAAAGGATGCGCAATCGGTTACAAAGTGCAGCCCACGACCTCGATTATGGCAAAAATCGGCACTAAAAACGGGAGCAATGGCAGGGAGCGCGATTTTGCGATGAGGCAAGCGACGGCAAGGGTCAGGAGCGCAACCGCAAACGCGACAACGCCGCCCAGGGGATCGAAGGTACAAAGGGCAAAGAGTGCCTTGACGTCCCCCATGCCAATGCCAGGAGCGTGGCGAACTCTACGCCAGAGCGACTCGGTAAGCACAAGGCCAAGGTAGACGATGACCGCAAGACCGGCGTGGTCAAGCGCTGTGTTCAAACCGAGATCGAGCCAAACGCCCGCCAACGCCGTCACGGCACATGCGCCGGCAAGCCCATTGGGAAACCGTCGCTCTCGGGCATCAATTGCCACGCCGGCAAAGATGCAAATCCAAAACGGGATATAGACCATCGGACTCCTCCTCGAGCTGCATCGCAAAAGCAAAAACCACCACAAAGGTGCCTGTCCCCTTTGCGGTGGTTTTGGTGGTGGTTATTTGGCGCCTTGCATGACCTCGTCAAGGGTAACGTTGACGGCGTGCTGCGTCGGCACCCAGTCGACCTTCAGGAACAGCGCGGCCACCGTGATGGGGATATAGCTGAACATAAAGATCGGGAAGGTAAACAGGTTAGTCACCAGACGCCACTTTTGCGCGCAGTGAATGTGCTTGTACTCAAAGATAGTCGTGAGCAGCGCCAGGATAAAGAAGGTCTGATACATCATGGCGAAGGTCATAATGAGCGAAGCGGCGCACGCCTGCATCTCGACTTCGGTAGCCAAGAAACCATGCGAAAGGCCACCCACAATCAAGAACGTCGCATTAGCGAGCATCGAGATCAGCGATAGCAGCATACCCGGGGCGATCGTCATGAACATGTCGTAGGCGGCAAAGCGATGATAGCGGAACGTCGACTTGACCAGATGCTTACCGTAGGTAAAGAACACCTGGTAAAAGCCCTTGGTCCAGCGCATACGCTGCTTCCAGGATGCCTTGAACGTCACGGGTTGCTCGTCAAAGAACTCCGCCGGCGCATAGCCAATGCGAATACCGTGAATAGCGCAGAACGTAGTGAACTGAATGTCCTCGGTCAGCGTGTGGAACTGCCAACCGTGCATGCCCTCGATAACGCTGGCGGAGATGAGGTAGCCCGAACCCGAGACAGCGCAAGAAGTCTTGCAGATATTGCGCGCGTTGTTGAGAAAGCGCGCCTCACGCAGGTACCAAGTGGCATTAGCTGCCGAGATCCACGAGCTGCCGAAGTTCTTGGAGTTACGATAGCTCGTGACCACGTGGAATCCCTGGTCAAAGGCATCGTTCATCTTGGACACGTAATCGCGGGAGATGACGTTATCGGCATCGAAGATAAAGTAGCCCTCAAACGTGTCGGGATACTCGTTAAGGATGCGATCAAAACCAAAGTCCATGACCCAGCTCTTACCCTTGCGGGCCAGGTCGTTGCGCTCATAAACGATGGCGCCCGCCTCGCGCGCGAGCTGCGCCGTGTTGTCGGTGCAGGCATCGGCGACCACGAAGACCTCGATAAGCTCGGACGGATAATCCTGATCCTTGATGGAGCGAACGAGGTTGGCGATCACGGCCTCCTCGTTATGCGCCGCGATAAAGAAGGCATAGCGGTGAAGTTTTTTGGCCTTGGGAGGCGCGACCTCGCCACGAAGAGCGCCAATGACAAAGAAGACCACCTGGTACAGAAAGCAGACCGTGAGCAGCGTGACGACAATCTGGTTGAAGATCACAATGGGTGTGTTGGTTTGTAAAAAGGCGAGCATGCAGGCTCCCAGCAACGCGTAACGTAAACAATCGTATATCTTACCGCAGGCTTACCGAGTTCAAGAAACCACCTAATACTGGCTAGGCTTCGAGAAGACCGAGCTGCGGAACGATTTCATCTCCAACGGCCGTGCGACCGAGCGAGCGCGGAGCCAGATCGTCGAGAACCGCAGCGAGATCCCACGGCAACTCGTCGCGGCACTCAATGCGCTCCCCCGTCACGGGATGGTCGAACGCCACGCGCCAGGAATGAAGGAACTGCCTGGTCAGGCCCTGGTCGGCGCGCGCATCGCACTTGCCGTAGAGTGGATCGCCCACGCAGGCGTGGTTGATATGACGCATATGCACGCGAATCTGGTGCGTGCGACCGGTAAACAGATGACACTCAACGAGCGTATAACCATCGTCAAAGCGCGTGGAATCAAAGCGCTCGAGGACTTTAAAGGTCGTAATGGCCTGACGGGCAAAGGGGTCGTCCGAAACCGCCATCTTGACGCGGTCGCGCGTAGAACGGGCGATACCGGTATTGATGGTGCCCTCGTCCATGGCGATGTGCCCGTGGACAAGCGTGATATAGCGGCGGTCGAGCGTACGCGTGCGAATGAGATTTTGAAGCGCGCGCTGGGTGTCGTCGTCTTTTGCCGCGAGCATAAGGCCCGAGGTATCGCGATCCAGGCGATGCACGATGCCGGGGCGGTCCTCACCCTGCACGGTACCAAGATGGTCGATACCGCAGTGGTAGACCAAGGCGTTCGCAAGCGTGCCGCTCTCGTGGCCGTGGGCGGGATGGCACACCAGCCCGCGCTGCTTGGAGAGCACAATGAGATAGTCGTCCTCATAGCGAATGTCGAGCGGGATGGCCTCGGGAATCACATCGGTGGGATCGTGCGGCTCGGGCAGGTCGACCGAGATGCGGTCACCGGAGCGCACGGCATACTTTTTGGACAGGCAGGTCTCGCCATTGACACATACGGCGCCGCCCTCGATCAGATGCGCGCAGGCAGAGCGCGTAGGGCAGCCGTCATTGGCGCCCAGATAGGCATCGAGACGCTGACCAGCGCAATCATCGGCAACGAGAATATGGATGTCGGCCATTAACGCTCATTCCTTTCGCGTATCTTGCGGGCACGCTCCCCACGCTGCTTGGCTTTGCGCTTAGCGCGGGCCTCGTCACGGGCGTTAAGCTCGGCGGTCGCATCGACCTCACGGGCAGCGGGGCTCAAGAACATGTAACCGAAGAGGGCGAGCACGACGCCCAAGGTAATGCCGATATCGGCCACATTAAAGACGGGGAAGTCGACGAAGGTGGTGGCAATAAAATCGGTCACGAAGCCAAAGGCCAAACGATCGATAGCGTTGCCGATAGCACCGCCTGCAACCATCGCCATGCCCACAACCTCAAGATGGGCGAGCTGGGGTGCACGAACGAGGTACACGGCAATAGCGATAATGACCGCCAACGCCAGCACGGCAAACGCGATGCCATGCCCCTCGCCCATGCTAAAGGCAGCGCCGATATTGCGGACAAACAGGAAGTCGATCACGCCGGGGATGACGGTCACATGCAGTGCATCGCCCACGGCACGAACCGCAAGCTTGGCCAGCTGGTCAACGAGCAGCACAACCAGTGCCACACCACCAGCAACACCCAGCCGCCAACCCAAAGGCGGCGTCATAACCCCAGTACGACCCAAAGAAATCCTCTACCCTCAAGAACATCGAATTCCGTTTAACACAAGTAAACATCTTATATTGCCACAAGCAGAGCGCACGACATATCCACCAACGCAAGCGAAATATCCAGCACAAAACAAAAGCGACATTCCGAATAACGGAATGTCGCTAAATAGCTTTCGACTAAGAGCACTGGTCGAAAGAGAAGGCTCTAGTTCCAACAATGGAAAAGCCGCGTTGCCGTCACCAACAGCGAAAACGTCCCTAAGCGAGCAAGGTGACGTGAAAGAGGAGGGAAGCGTACTTTGGTACGCGACCGACGATTGAACGTCAGATTGCCGCTTAGGGGCGTTTGCAGCGTCGGTAGGTTATGGCGTTCTACGAACGCCATAACCTACAGCGCCTCCGCGCAGCGTTTACAGATATGCGCGTGGCCGTTGTACTCGCCGACGGTGGTGCGGTAGTTCCAGCAACGGTCGCAGCACTCGCCCTCGGCAGCCTCGATGGCAACGGAGAGCTCCTCGCCCTGGGTCAGCTCAACATCGGAGACGATGTAGAACTCGGCCAGGTCGACGGCCTTGTCGCCGGTCAGCAGCGCGTACATCTCGGCGGGAACGACCGCCTTGACGCGGACCTGCTGGCTCTTAGTGAAGGTGCCGGCAGAACGGGCATCCTCAAGGGCCTTGGTCACGGCGCTACGGAGCTCGAGCGAAGCCTCGAGCACGCCCTCAAACTCATTGGCCTCGTCGACCGTGATGGGCGACTTATACCAATCGAGCAGCGCGGCGTACTTCTGGTGATCGACGCAGCCAGCGGGCGCATAGGCCATAGCCTCGTCGACGGTGTAGGACAAGATCGGCTGCAGGTCGCGCATGAGCATCGAGAAGAGCTCGGCCAGCACGGTCTGTGCGCTGCGGCGCTCGAGCGAGCCGGGCTTGTCGCAGTACAGACGGTCCTTCAGAGCGTCGAGGTACACGTTAGAAAGCTCGGTCACCACGAAGTCGTAGAGCGCACGGTAGGCGCGCGGGAACTCGTAGCTGGCGTAGGCGTCGTCGACCTCGGCCTGGACCTGGGTCAGACGGGCAACCATGAGCTTGTCGAGCGGCAGCAAGTCGGCAAAGGCGACGCCGTCGGTCTCGGGCTCAAACTGACCCTCGAGCTCGGAGAGCAGGAAGCGCAGCGTGTTGCGGAAACGGCGATAGGCATCAGACGTACGAGCAAGGATCTCGTGGTCGATGGAGACGTCGGAGCTGGTGTCGACAGAAGCAACCCACAGACGGATGATGTCGGCGCCCATCTCGTCACAGACCTTGTTGGGGTCGATGACGTTGCCGAGCGACTTGGACATCTTGCGGCCCTGGCCGTCGAGCGTGAAGCCCTGCGAGACGACCGCCTTGTACGGAGCATGGCCGTTGGCACCCACCGAGGTGAGCAGCGAGCTCTGGAACCAACCGCGGTGCTGGTCGGATCCCTCGAGGTACACGTCCGCCGGGTACTCAAGCTCGGGGCGATACTCGCAGACGGCCTTCCAGGAGACGCCGGAGTCCCACCACACGTCGAGGATGTCCTTATCGGCCTTAAGGTGATGGCCGCCGCACTTGGGGCAGACGCAGGCCTCGCCCAGGTAGCTCTCGGGCGCGTCGGTGAACCAGGCGTCGGAGCCCTTCTCGTGGAAGAGCTTGATGACGGCGTCGAGCGTAGCGTCGTTCATGACCTTCTCGCCGCAGTCGGCACAGGTGTAGCTGGGGATAGGCACGCCCCAGTTGCGCTGACGGCTGATGCACCAGTCGGGACGCTGCTCGACCATGGCGCCGATGCGGTTGGCGGCGTGAGCCGGATACCACTTGACGTTCTCGCGAACCTCCTTGCCAGCCTGCTCGCGCAAACCAGTCTTGTCCATCGAGACAAACCACTGGTCGGTAGCACGGAAGAGCACCGGGTGCTTGCAGCGCCAGCAGTGCGGATAGCTGTGCGTGATCTTCTTCTCGAGGACCAGGGTTCCGCGCTCGCGCAGGAACTCGATGATGTGCGGGTTGGCCTCATCGGTATCCATACCGCTGAAGGGGCCACCGGTGCCAAACTCCTCACCGGTGTAGAACTTGCCGTCGTCATCGACCGGCATGCAGATGTCGGTAATGCCCTCCTTGAGGCAGGCAAAATAGTCGTCGACGCCGTGGCCGGGCGAGTTGTGGACGATACCGGTACCGTCATCGACACCGACGTAATCGGCCAGCAGCGCCACGCCCTCAACACCGTCAAAGATTGGCTGCTTGTAGTGGATGTGGTGGAAGGTCTCGGCGGGAACCACATAGGGCTTGCCGTCGACCATAACCGGGATGTACTCCCAGCCAAACTCCTCGCAGCACTTGGGAGCAAGGTCCTCGAGCATGACCTCGGCACGGCCATCATGCTCAACGGCGACATAGGCGGCGCCGGGCTTAAGGGAAACGGCCTGGTCGGAGGGAATGGTCCACGGCGTGGTCGTCCAGATGATAAAGTCGACCGGGCCGTCGAAGTTCTCGAGGCCGGCGGGCTTGGAGGTCATCTCAAAGCGCACGAAGATGGAGGGACTCGTCTCGTCGGAGTACTCAATCTCTGCCTCGGCGAGTGCGGTGTGGCAGTGCTTGCACCAGTGGACGGGCTTGTGACCGCGATAGATCATGCCCTTGTCGAACATGGCCTTGAAGACCTCGATGTCGGCGGCGTCATGCTGGTGATAGAGCGTCAGATAGGGGTTGTCCCAGTCGCCGAGCACGCCCAGGCGACGGAAGCCCGCCTTCTGCAGCTCGATGTTCTCGACAGCGAACTCGTTGCAGAGCTCACGGATCTTGGCCGTGGGGGTCTGGTTGAACTTCTCGGTGCCGAGCTTCTCCTCGACCTTATGCTCGATCGGCTGGCCATGGCAGTCCCAACCGGGGACATAGGGAACCTCATAGCCCTGCATCATCCAGTAGCGGTTGATCATGTCCTTGGAGATCTTGTTCATGGCATGGCCGATGTGGATCGGACCGTTGGCGTACGGAGGACCGTCGTGCAGCACGAACTTCTTGTGACCCTCGTTCTTCTTCAGAACCTGCTCGTAGACCTTGTTGTCCTGCCAGTCCTTGAGTCGCTTGGGCTCGGACTTGGAAAGACCGGCACGCATGGGAAAACCGGTCTTGGGCAGATTCATCGTCTGCTTGTACTCGTTTGCCACGGTACCCCTTTCATGTCGTGGGCGCGCACGCCCGATGGGCACCAAAAAAGCGCCCGTCCCTGCAAGCTGGGACGAAGCGCCACAAAACGGGCTGCACGCCCGCAAAAGCTCTTCGCTTAACCACCCAGCTTAGATGCCCTCGCCCGCGTATTCGCGCGCTCGCATCCGTTACTCGGCTGGCCTGTATCGACGACCATCTCGGCGATGTCTACTAAGACGAGCCTGCGCGGCACGTCCGTTGGGACCGCAGCTCCGGGGTGATTTTCATCGGTCGCATGCACGGGTTCTCAGCGCTCCCCGCTCTCTGTAGCATGCGGACGGCCGACTACTCGTCCCCATCAACGCTTATGCGGAGTATGCTAGCACGTTCCGCGCCGGCGAAAAACCCTCAACACTGGTTTTATACGTTCGAAATTTCTCGCTATTACAGCCCTTCTCTAGGAGCAAAATACCTGAAAGCACTCTATCGAACGAAAGAAGGTTGCTATGCGCACGATTGGAATGAGCGACTACACCGTTGGCGAGGATTGCTTTGACGAGCTGCCCGGCGCACTGGCCGAGTACGGCGCGAAGAAGGTCGCGATCATCGGTGGCAAGCGGGCACTGGCCGCAGCACTTCCCGGTATCGAAGCTGCGCTGGCGGGTACCGACGTCGAAATTCTCGAGACGCGCGTCTACGGCACCAACAGTACGCGTGCCAATATCGCCAAGGTCGTGAATTCCCCTGACTGCCAGGAAGCTGACGTGCTTATCGCATGCGGCGGCGGCAAGGCGCTCGATACCGTCAAGACGGCTGCTATCGAGCTCAAGAAGATCGTCTTTACCGTGCCGACGATCTGCTCCAACTGCTCGGCCGCGACAGCCATTGCCGTCGTGTATAACGACGACGGCTCGCTCGAGGGCTATTCGTACCCCAACCGACCGGCGCACATCTTCATCAACCCCAAGATCATCGCCGAGGCACCGGCGGAGTACTTCTGGGCCGGCGTGGGCGATGCCCTGTCTAAGCAGCCCGAGGTCGAGTACGCCACGAGCGCCGGTAATTTGGAGCACACCGCCGGTCTTGGCCTGGCACTCGCCCACACCTGCTCCGAGCCGCTGTTTACCTACGGCGTCCAGGGTCTTGAGGACGTGCGCCAGGACCTGTCGAGCGAGGCCGTCAAGCAGATCGCGCTCGACATCGTGGTCAACACGGGCTATGTCTCGAACCTGACCAACCAGAACGATTACTACTACAACTCGAGCGTGGCGCACGCGTTCTACAACGCCACCTGCAGCATTCCACGCGAGGGCTCCTACCTACACGGCGAGGTCGTGAGCCTGGGCGTGCTGGTACTGTTTGCCTATACGGGAGACACCGAGAACCTTGAACGCTACGCCGCCTTTAACAAGCAGATGGGGCTACCCGTGACGCTTGAGCAAGTCGGGCTTTCCGAATCCGATATCCCGGCCCTGTGCGAATACGCACACGCCACCAACGAGTGGAAACAGGGTAACCCGGAGCCCTTCACCGACGAGAAATTCGCCGCCGCTATCAAGGCCGCCGACGCCTACGGCCACACGCTCTAGGGCTGGCCCAAAACCACCACAAAGGGGACAGGCACCTTTGTGGTGGTTTTTTATTGCTCCACCATTCAGTTCGTACTCGAACCCGGTTCTTTACGAGAAAGGGTTCGGGTACGTTTTTTTATCGGAAATTCTGCGGAAGGACTACTCGGAACGATAAACAGGAACGAACAAAGGCAGGGTATCAGCGTGGTGATGGCATCCTGCCTTTTGTTTTGCGGAACCAAGGTCGCTTTATACGAACTTGATCGCCACTTATATGGCGCATTGATGGCAATTGCTGCGTACGTGCGTACCGGGAGCCCGTACACCTCTGGCAAGGCGAAACACACTAGACTTTGTTCCAAAGTCCGTGTGCTAAGGGGGCAGGCCCCTTAGAATTCCTGTGGAGTGTGTACGCACGTACGCAGGAAAACGGCAAAATTTCACTATATCGGGGCGTTCTTTCATCGGAGCGTATGGTATACACGGCTTAGTTCAACAAATAAGAATTTATATATAAAGGAGAATACTGATGAAACTGTTTTTATGTTCGCACTTTTCAAGTGTAGGAAGTCTGATAAAGGA
>UQSC01000039.1 GCA_900543615.1 uncultured Collinsella sp.
TGAGCGAGTACGTGCTGCACATGAACGCGGTGCGCCTGGAAGTCGCCCTCTTTATCCTTTCGTTCGCCATCAGTGGCTTTATCATCGGCATCCTGGTCGCACGTGCCCTGCATCTGCCGTATAGCGAGACGACCACCATGTGCTTTACCTGCGGCATGCGTAACATCTCTTCGGGCGCCGTCATCGCCACACAGTACTTTCCCGGCGAGGTCGTGTTCCCCGTCATGTGCGGCACGCTGTTTCAACAGGTGTTGGCCTCGATTATCGGGCATCTCTTTGAGCGCCTAACCGGCGAGGAGCGCGCCAAACAGCGCAAGCGGGTCAAAGCCGGCCGCGACGCGATGGCACGCTAGACTGTCCGCATTGCGCGGGCGTTAGCCTTGCTATACGAGCGTTTCCAGATGCGCGCGTAGGCGCTCAGCATCGACATCGAGCGTTGTCTCGGCATTAACCTGGGCCAAACGATAGCCCACAAAGTAGGGCGAAACCACCCAACGTGGCAGCGCCTTGGCAATGGTCCGGCCGTCCATGTGGTAGAAGAACAAGTTGTACGACTCCGCGCGACCGCCGTGGTGCTCGTGCAGGATATAGCGCAGAGTTACCTGAATCGCATCGGCAAACAGGTCCGCTTCGGCTTGGTCGCGGGCGTCGTCGCTGGCGGCGATTCCCTGTGGAGCCGAGACGTTGACCTCAAAGAATCCCATGATCGGCTCGGTTGAGATGTTGACCGCGACCCTCCCGTGTCGCCAAACATCGATGCCTTCGAAGTTGGCGGGGGCTAGTGCTGCATAACCGTCCTCCCGCTCCAGACCCACAATCTGCATGTGTGGATGGACGAGGCTGCCGCCCGAAAGCGGGCCTTTGTTCTTGTACATGAGCACACTGCGGTACTGTTGAGAATCGATCATCTGCTGCCAACAGCCCAGGGCAAACCGCATCACATGATGCAGCTCATCCGGTTCATAGGTCACCAGGTCGGCGTCGTGATTGGCAGACTCGATCAATACGGTCTGACGTGTGGCCCGCAAGGTCTTGAACTTATTCTCGAGCCAGATGCAGTCACCATCGCGCTGGATGATGTTGGCAAGTCCCTCCGTGTCGCAAAAGGGGCACGCGGTGCCAGGGCGACGATTATCGTCGGGCTTACCGCTCGCCTGCTGAACGTCAAATACCAGCGCCACGGGTTATACCTCCAGCGGCACGATCTTGGTGCCATGGAGCTCGGAGACGCCTAGCGCCGCCGCGACCGCGTCGCGATTTGCCGTAGTGATGCCGCCGCCGGGAAGGATGGTCAAACGATCACCCGCATACTCGATTAAACGAGCCAGGTAATCGAAATTATCCTCGATCGACGTACCGGCAGCGCCGCCATGCGTGAGGATGCGCGTAACGCCGCAGTCGGCAAGTGTATCAATCGCATCGAGCTGAGCCTCGGGCGAGAGCTGGTCAAACGCCATGTGGAAGGTGATGTCGATGGGCTCACGCTTGCATTCCTCAGTCGCGCAGCCCGCGGCCATCACGAGGGCGCCAAGCGTAAGTTCGTCAAGCGCCCATCCGCCAGCGCAGGGCTTGCAGCAGCCAAAGACCAAGCCGTCAACGCCGGCGCTTACGGCAAGGCCCAGGTCCATCTCCATCATACGCAGCTCGTCCTGGTTGTAGTGAAAGTCGCCGCCACGCGGGCGAATCATGCACATCACCCGTGCATCGTGCTCGTGGGCATAGTTGGTCGTAGCGCTGATAACGCCGGCCGAAGGCGTGGTACCACCAACGGCAAGGTTGTCGCACAGCTCGATACGCCTTGCACAGGCATCGATAGCCGCCGGCACCCGCTCAAAGTTCTCGGCACAAAACTCGTACACCATAGATAGACCCCCAAAGACAACAGACGTTTTCCGACGGGCATTGTCACACATCCCCATGAAGTTGCGGTGGAATAGGGACTGTTTTGGCCTCTGAGACTCCCATTTAGTCCCTATTCCACCGCAACTTAAAAGGGGGCGCTGACCGGGTTGGTCAGCGCCCCCTTTGTTGAATGGATTAACCACCCAGGTAGGCTTTGCGGACGTTGTCGTCGTGCAGGAGCTCTTGGCCGGTGCCGGTCATGGTGATCTTGCCGGTCTCGAGCACGTAGCCGCGCGTGGCGATCGAGAGCGCCATCTGCGCGTTCTGCTCGACCAGAAGCACCGTGGTGCCGGCCTTGTGCAGGTCCTCGACAATCTGGAAGATCTGCTCAATCAGAATCGGCGCCAGGCCCATGGAAGGCTCGTCGAGCATGAGCAGCTTGGGGTTGCTCATAAGGGCGCGGCCCATAACGAGCATCTGCTGCTCGCCGCCCGAAAGGGTGCCGGCGACCTGGCGACGACGCTCCTTCAGGCGCGGGAACTGCTCGTAGACGCGCTCCAGGCCCGGAGCAACCGTGGACTTGGGCTGTGTATAGGCACCCATCTCCAGGTTCTCCTCGACCGTCATCTGCAAAAAGGCGCGACGGCCCTCGGGGACCTGAGCCAGGCCCTTACCCACCAGCTTATCGGCGGGCGTATGGGTAATGTCCTCGCCCATAAACTTGATGGAGCCGGTCTTGGAGCGCAGCAGGCCCGAGACGGTTTTAAGCGTCGTGGACTTACCGGCGCCGTTGGCACCGATCAAGGCCACGATCTCACCCTCGTTGACGTTAAAGGAGATGTCCTTGATGGCGTGGATGGCGCCGTACCAGACGTTGATGTTGTAGACGGAAAGCATCGGCTCTGCCATTTAGTTCTCCCCCTTATCCTGCTTGCCCAGATATGCCTCGATAACGGCGTCGTTGTTCTGGATTTCCTCGGCCGTGCCCTTGGCGATGACCTTACCAAAGTTGAGCACGCAGATGCCCTCGCAGATGTTCATAACGAGCGACATATCATGCTCGATAAGCATGATGGCAATGCCAAAGGTGTCGCGAATCTTGACGATGTTCTCCATGAGCTCGGCGGTCTCGGACGGGTTCATGCCGGCGGCAGGCTCGTCGAGCAGCAGTAGCTTGGGGTTGGTGGCAAGCGCGCGGACAATCTCCAGACGACGCTGAGCGCCGTAAGGCAGCGATCCGGCCTGCTCGTTTGCCAGATGCTCCATATCAAAGATGGACAGCAGCTCCATGGCGCGCTCGTGAGCAGCCTTCTCGTGCTTCCAATACGTCGGCAGGCGCAGCACGCCCTCAAAGCCGGAGTAACGCTCCTGGTTATGCAGGCCGACCTTAACGTTATCCTCCACCGTCATGGTATTAAACAGGCGAATGTTCTGGAAGGTACGGGCAATACCCATGCGGTTGACCTGGTAGACCGACTTGCCCGAGGTATCCTCGCCGTCGAGCAGGATGGTGCCGTGCGTGGGTTGATACACCTTGGTGAGCAGGTTGAAAACCGTGGTCTTACCGGCACCGTTGGGGCCGATCAGACCGGCGATCTCGGTCTTGCCGATAGTCAGGCTAAAGTCGTCGACCGCCTTAAGGCCACCGAACTCAATGCCCAGGTGGATGCACTCGAGTGCAGGGCGCTCGCCCAGGTCACGATCGGGAACGATGGCGCCAGAAGGATACGGGACCATCTTGCCCTTGTTGAACTCAAACTTACTGGGCATCGGCTGCCACCTCCTTCTTGGAAGCAAAGCGGTCCTTGACGCGACCGAAGAACGCCTTGAGCTGCGGGTTGTTGGTAAAGATCATGACCAGGATCAACACGATGGCGTAGATGAGCATGCGGTAGTCCGAGAACTGACGGAGCAGCTCGGGAAGCACCGTGAGCAACGCCGCCGCGATGACGGAACCGCGCATGTTGCCCAGGCCGCCCAGGACCACGAACACCAGAATGAGGATCGACGTGTTGAAGTCGAACTTGGTGGCGGAGAGCTGCGAGAAGTTACCGCCGAAGAGGGCTCCGGCAGCACCGGCGAGGGCAGCGGAAACCACGAAGGCAATCATGCGGTACTCGGTGACGGAGATGCCTACGGACTCGGCTGCAATCTTGTTATCGCGCACGGCCATAATGGCACGGCCGGTACGGCTGCGAACCAGGTTGAGCACGATCACGAGTGCGACCATGACCAGGATGGCACCGGCGAGGAAGGTCGAGTACGTCGACACGCCCGAGGCGCCCTGGGCGCCCTTGATGATGGCGGTGCCGTCCTCGAGCAGGTGCAGGTCGTCGATCGTAGAGTTGCCCGTGATGTTAAAGATCACGTGCAGGCCACGGGAGTCGACGCCCACAATGAGGCAAGTGACGATCTCTTTGATGATCTCGCCAAAAGCCAGGGTCACGATGGCCAGATAGTCGCCGCTCAGGCGCAGGACCGGGATACCGATCAAGAAGCCCAAGACGGCAGCGGCGATAGCGCCGACCACGATGCTGATGATAAGGCGCACCGGATCGGAGGGAACGGCGCTCTCGAGGGCTACCGCGGTGACGATGCCCGTGTAGGCACCGACACTCATAAAGCCCGCATGGCCCAGCGACAGGTCGCCCGCGATGCCGACAACGAGGTTGAGGGAAATGGCCATGACGATATAGGCCGTGATGGGAACCAGCTGACCGGCGATCATGCGCGGAATCATGTGGTTCGACTGCATAAAGAACACGATGGCGAACGCCACAAGGCACATGGCGTACGTAACAAAGTCGTGACGCGTCTGCTTGTCTTTAAGAAATTTCATAACGCTCACCTACACCTTCTCGGGGACGTACTTGCCCAAGAGGCCGGCAGGCTTGACGAGCAGGACGATGATCAGAACACCAAAGACGATGGAGTTGGCAAGACTCGTGGAAATGTAAGCCTGCGCCATCGCCTCGATGATGCCGATGAGAATGCCACCGACAAAGGCACCGGGGATGGAGCCGATGCCGCCGAAGACGGCGGCGTCGAAGGCCTTGATGCCAGGCATGGCACCCGTCGTGGGCTGCAGCACCGGCGAGTAGGAGCACAGGAGCACGCCGGCGATGGCGGCAAGCGCCGAGCCGATGGCAAACGTCATCGAGATGGTGCGGTTGACGTTGATGCCCATGAGCTGAGCGGCGGCCTTGTCCTCGGACACGGCGCGCATGGCCTTGCCCATCTTGGTCTTACCTGTAAAGAACATCAGGCCGGCCATGATAACCAGGCAGGCGACGATGGTGACGAGCGAGACGGCGCTTACGTTGAACTTGGCCAAGAACTCCGGCACCTGGAAGGTGACGAGCGAAGTGAAGTTCTTGGGCGTGGCGCCCCACAGAAGCTGCGCGGCGTTCTGCAGGAAGTAAGACACGCCGATAGCCGTGATCAGAACGGCCAGCGGGCCTGCTTGGCGCAGCGGCTTATAGGCCAGACCCTCAATGAGAACGCCGAGAACCGTGCAGACCACACAAGAAAAAATTACAGATACCCAGCCCGGAAGGCCGAGATACGACGTGGCACAGAACGAGACATAGGCACCGACCATGATGACGTCGCCGTGAGCGAAGTTGAGCATCTTGGCGATACCGTAGACCATGGTGTAGCCCAACGCGATGATGGCGTAGACGCTGCCCATGGACAGGCCGTTGACCAGGTATTGGATAAAGACCGTCATGTTCCACATCCCCCTTTCGAATAGGTTTCCAGTTGATGTATGAAACAGGGACGTTACATCGTCCCTAGATACCAAGCAAGCAGGGAAGGCCAAAACCTCCCCTGCTTGGGATCAAAACCGCTCTATGTAAGGCGGCCTATTAGGCCTGTACGTACTTGCCGTCGGTAATGACGTACGCCGTCGGGTCCTTCTGGACCTGGCCCTTGTCGTTCCAGGAGAGCTTGCCAGTCAGACCGTCAACAGTAATGTTGCGCATAGCCTCGGGAAGCTTCTCGGCAACCTCGGTGGGGTCGGCGTCGACACCCAGGCCGGCCTCCTTGAGAGCCTCGACCACCGCATGCACGCCGTCGTAGGCGTCGGCGGCAAACTGGTCGGGGGTATCGCCGTACTTATCTTTGTAAGCGTTGACGAAGTCGGCGTTCTTCTCGTCGTCGGCGGAGAACGGGGTCATGAGCAGCAGACCCTCGGCAAGAGAGGTGTCGAAGCCCTCAACGCCCAGGATGCCGTCCATGCCGTCGCAGCCCATCATCTTGACGTCGTAGCCCATGTCCTTGGCGTTCTTGAGCAGGACGGACGCCGGCGTGTAGTAGATCGGCGCAAAGATCATGGTGGCGCCGGCCTGCTTGGCCTTGGTCAGCTGGTTGGTAAAGCTCGTGGCGGAGTCGTCCTTAAAGGTCTCCTCGTCGACAATCTCGAGCTTGGACTTAGCGGCCTGGGCCTTAAAGGAATCTGCGATGCCCGAAGAATAGGCGTCGCCGGAGTTATAGAACAGCACGAACTTCTCGTCCGCATATTTCTCTGCCAGGAACTTGGCAGCGTTGACACCCTGGTTGGGGTCGGTAAAGCAAACCTGGAAGACGCAATCCTTGCCCTTGGTAACGTCCTCGGAAGACGCGGACGGGGTGATCATGAACGTCTCGGGGTCGTTACCGCACTCTGCGGCAACGGCGACCGACGCACCCGTGGTGGTCGGACCGACGAGGGCCTGCATGCCCCAGTCGAGCAGGGTGTTGAAGGCGTTGACGGCCTTCTCGCCATCGGCCTGGTCGTCCTCGGCCTTGCTGGCAAGCGGCAGCTCCTTGGTCGAGAAATCCTTGCAGCCAAGCTCGACACCCTGGGTAACGGACTTGCCGTAGGACGCGTTGGCGCCGGTCAGCGGGCCGATGGTGCCGATCTTAAACGAAGCGTCGCCCGACGCGGAACCGCTGTCGCCGCCGTTGGAGGAGCAGCCAGCTAGAATGGACATCGCCCCCAGACCTGCTGCGCTCGCGATAACGCTCCTGCGATTCATAACAGGGTTCAATGACTTACCGGTGAGGCTCGACATGCGGCTCTCCTCTCAAATCTCGTCGGGTTTCGGTTACCCGACAGGCCATCCTTCGCCGTGCTCGGCGTTCGCAAAATACTAGACGCTTTAGTTAAGGAAAGTGGCGATTATTTCAACTTTTCTTTGGATTTGTTCATTTATCCATAATTCTGCGTATTCCTGTCGGTTTATGCAGTTTAGCCACTTTATTGTGTGAAAGTAATGTTTCCGTTCTGTTACAGGCGTCCTTGCCCTGAATAAAACGGCCCGCCGGTCTCGATGTATATGCACTTAGGCGGCGATGTACTTGCCGTCCTGGATCACATAAGCCGTAGCGGGCTTTTCGACCTGGCCCTTGTCATTCCACGTCAGCTCGCCCGTCAGGCCCTCGATCTTGATCTTGCGCATGGCCTTGGCAAGGTCGCCGGCAATGTCGGCGCCGTCGGCCGTAATATCGATGCCCGCTTTGTCGATGGCCTCGGCGATGGCGTGGACGCAATCGTAGGCGTCGGCGGCAAACTGGTTGGGCGTCTCGTCGTAGGCATCCTTATAGGCCTTGACGAAGTCGGCATTCTTCTCATCGTCAGCCGAAAACGGGGTCATGAGCAGCACGCCCTCGGCAAGAGAGGTATCGAAGCCCTCAACGGAGAGCAGGCCGTCCATGCCGTCGGTGCCCATGAGGGTCATGTCGTAGCCCATGTCCTTGGCGTTCTTGAGCAGGACGGACGCCGGCGTGTAGTAGATCGGCGCAAAGATCATGGTGGCGCCGGCCTGCTTGGCCTTGGTCAGCTGGTTGGTAAAGCTCGTGGAGGAGTCGTCCTTAAAGGTCTCGGTATCGACGATGTCGAGCTTGGATGCCTTGGCCTGCTCGGCAAAGGCATCGGCAACGCCCGAGCTGTACGTATCGCCGGAGTTGTAGAACAGGGCGATCTTGGCGTCCGCATACTTCTCGGCCAAGAACTTCGCGGCGCTGGCGCCCATGGTGGGATCGGTGAAGCAAACCTGGAAGACCGTGGTCTTGTCCTTGGTGACGTCGAGCGACGAAGCCGAGGGCGTAACCATGAGCATATCGTCGGCAATCTCGCCCGAGACGGCGACGGCAGCACCGGTGGTGACGGGGCCGACGAGCGCCTGCATGCCCCAGTCGCACAAGGTATTGAAGGCGTTGATGGCCTTCTCGCCGTCGGCGACATCGTCCTCGGACTTAAGCGAAAGCTTGAGGTCCTTGTTCGAGAAATCCTTGGCGGCAAGCTTGGCGCCCTTCTCGGCCGAGACGCCATAGGTTGCCGCGGCGCCGGTCAGAGGGCCGATAACGCCGATCTTGAAGGTCTTACCGTCATCGGCGGAGCCGCCGTCCGAGCCACCCGACGAGCAACCAGCGAGTGCGGCGGTGCTGCCGAGCACCGCGGCGCCGGCGAGAAAGTTCCTACGGCTGAGCGTGCTGTTGATGTTGAACATGGTGTCCCCCTTTTTCGCTGGCCGCAGTGCGGCCGTCTTGCGGTACGGGGCAAACCTTATGGCGCAAACGTTGACAGTTTGTTACGGAGTTCCGTTTGTAGCGAGCATGTTTCCAATGTTTCCGCAGCGTTTCGGGGGTGCCGTTTTGTGCGACTCCTGTTGCCTGGCGAGCACACGCCCTCGGTTCACGCTAGAATGCACTCAACCTTTAAGCGGTTAATCCATCCATAAGATGCACGAAGGAGCTATTTATGAGCGAACCCCTGCGCACCGTGAACGTCGGTCTGATCGGTCTGGGAACCGTCGGCGGCGGCGTGGCCCGTCTGATCAAGAGCCACCACGATGAGTACCTGGCCGCCTACGGCATCGACCTTAAGCTGACCCGCGCCTGCGCGCTTGCCTGGGAGCAGGCCGAGGCGGCAGGCATTGAGCGCGAGGCCTTTACGAGCGACTGGCACGATGTCGTCACCGACCCCGCCGTCGACATCGTCGTCGAGCTGATCGGTGGCGAGCATCCCGCAACCGAAATCTTCACCACTGCCTTTGAGCACGGCAAGCACGTCGTCTCTGCCAACAAGGCCCTGCTGGGCCGTCACGTCGAGACGCTTGCCGAGAAGGCGCGCGCGTGCGGCGTGCAGATTAAGTGCGAGGCCAGCTGCGGCGGCGGCATCCCCATCGTGAGCACGCTCGAGCACGACCTGGTGGGCAACAAGATCCTGACCATCGCCGGCATTCTCAACGGTACCACCAACTATATCCTGTCGCGCATGGACGCCGAGGGCGCCGATTACGCCGACGTGCTTGCCGACGCGCAGGCCAAGGGCTATGCCGAGGCCGACCCGTCCGCCGACGTCGACGGCTTCGACGCCGCCAGCAAGACGGCCATCCTCGCCTCCATCGGCTTTGGCACCCGCGTTACCACCGACGATGTGTACCAGCAGGGTATCCGTACCATCGGCGCCGAGGACATCGCCCAGGCCCGCGAGCTCGGCTACACCATTAAGCTGCTCGGTATCGCCCGCAACACCGACGCCGGTGTCGACGTCCGCGTGCATCCCACGCTGATCCCCGCCGACCACATGCTTGCCAAGGTCAACGGCGCCATGAACGCTGTCTACGTGGTAGGCGACGCCGTGGGCGAGACCATGTTCTACGGTGCCGGCGCAGGCTCCTTCCCCACCGCAAGCGCCGTCGTGGGCGATATCCTGTCGCTCTCCGAGCAGATCAGCCGCGGCGTGGCTCCGCTGCCCGAGATTGAGCCCTATGGCCACAACCTCGCCTTTAAGCCCATGGACGAGCTCCAGACCAAGTACTATGTGCGCCTGAAGGTCGCCGACCGCGTGGGCGCCCTGTCCGAGACGGTCGATATCTTTGCCAAGCACAACATCTCGATCTCGCTCATCAACCAGGTCGAGGACGGCAAGTCGGGCGTTAGCGATGCCTGCTCGGTCATCTTCCTGACGCACCGCGCGCTCGAGAAGGACGTCCAGGCTGCCGCGGCCGAGCTTGCCAGCGTCGGCTGTGTGGCCGAGGTCGCCAACGTCCTGCGCATCGAGGACGTTGAGGCTTGGACCGAAGGCGTCATGGCCAACTAGTCCACTACTTCGAACCTCAACGAAGCTCAACGCAAAAGGCGCGCTGCCTGCATCAACCGCAGACAGCGCGCCTTGTTCTGTTTGTAAGGGAAACTGCGCCCCGGTATTTCAGCTCAGAACGGGGCGCAGCTTCCCTCAGAGCCTTCTTTCGGAAACCATGTCCCATTCTGGGCGCGGATTCTGGGACACGCTTTCCGCAACGGGTCTCTCGCGGAAAGCGCGTCCCACTCTGGACGCGAATTCTGGGATGCATTTTCCGCGACGGCGTTGGCTACCTGCCGTCGTCGTCCTGGGCTTCATCGCGCGCATAGAGCTCCAACATGCGGCGGCGGTATTCGCGCACGGCGAGCTTGGCGCGCTCCAGGCGGCGACGCTCGCGCGGAGTCAGCTCGGACGGGTCAACCTCGTCTCCATAGGTCTTATCGGCAAGAAGATGTGCCGCGTCCACAATACGGGCATCGATATGGCCGCTCGCCGCCTCGGCGGAAAGACGCTCGGCAATCGTATCGAGCGTAGGCAGGCCCTCGAATACGCGACCGTGACCATGCGAGGTCAGCAGCTCGTGCTCGCGTGCGAGCAGGCTCGCCAAATCGTGATGGGCACGCAGGATGTCGAACGCATCGGATGGATGCTCGGCAACCTCTGCCACGGCGGCGACCGGCGCGGCGTCGACCACGCGGTAAAAGAGCTGCGCGAGCAACGGCATCAAGAACACCGTAATGGCACCGGCGGCAACCATGACCGACGCAATATCTTGTGACAGCGCGCCCGCGTTGACGGCAACGCTCGTCACGGCAACGATGATCGGCAGGGCCGTGGTGCAGTACAGGGCCACGGTAATGCGGCCATACGCCGACACATCGCGCGTCGCAGGACAAATGCTCATAGAGATGAGAATGGGCACGGCGCGAATGATCAGCAACGCCACGATAAAGCCCGCGAGCAGCCCGGGGCGCGACGCCACGGCCGTCAGGTCGATCTTTGCGCCCGATACGGTAAAGAACACCGGAATCAAAAAGCCGTAGGCCAGGCCGTCGAGCTTGGTCTCGAGCGTATGGTTGCCCTCGGGGATGATGTAGCGCAAGACAAAGCCGGCGGCAAAAGAACCCAACACGATGTCGAGATCAAAGACGGCCGAAAACGCCACGAGCGTGACCAGGATGAGCACCGTCAGGCGCACGAAGGTCTGCGACGTGGTATCGGCGCGCTCCTCGACAAACGCAAAGAAGCGGCTGCCGACGCGCTTGGAGCGGCTCGGGACCACGGCCAGCAACACGCAAACCACCGCAAACAAGCCAAGGATTACGAGCGTTTGGATGCCGGTGCGGGCAGATAGCAGCACCGACATGGCAAGCACGGGACCGAGCTCGCCCCAAGTGCCATACGCGAGGATCGAGTCGCCCACGCGCGTTCCGGCAAGTGAACGCTCACGCATGATGGGCACGAGCGTGCCGAGCGCCGTAGAAGTGAGGGCAAGCGTCACGGCGATACCGTCGAAATGACTGACCGAGAACCACGGGGTAAAGCGCACGGCAAGCCAGGCGATACCAAACGTGACGACCCACGTCGCCAAGCCGTAGCGCCCCTCGACGCCCGTGATGCTCTTGGGGTCGATCTCAAAGCCGGCAAGCAGGAACAAAAAGGCCAGGCCCAGCTCGGACACAAGCGAGACCTCGGCATCTACATGGATGACGCCGAGCATATGGGGTCCCAGCACCGCGCCGAGCACGAGCAAAAAGACCGTCTCGGGAACGGGTTTTCCGGGAATCGCCGAGGCGATAAAAGGACTCGCAAAGGCCACGAGTGCGATGATGGCGAGTGAAACGAATGCCATGTGATGCCTTTCTCTTGTTTGCGCTTCACTGTAGCACCCTCGCCGTCCTCAACGCGCCGCGAGCTGTCGTATCATAGTGAGGTTTACAAACATGTGGCTCAAGGCGACCGCAGGGCAGACCCCGCAAACCGACCGCTGCCGCATACCGTACCGTACGCCCAACCGATCAGGAAGGCAGGAACCAATGGTCTCTCGTATCTACGTGGAGAAGAAACCCGGGTTCGACGTCGAGGCTCAGCAGCTCAAGGGCGAGCTGACCGAAATTCTCGGCATCAAGGGCATCGAGGCCCTGAGGATAATCAACCGCTACGACGTCGAGGGCATCGACGAGGAGCTTTTCCGCTCCTGCGTGCCGACCGTCTTTAGCGAGCCCCAGGTCGATGTGACCTACGACGAGCTCCCCGCAAGCGATGGCGCCGTCTTTGCCGTCGAATTCCTGCCTGGCCAGTTTGACCAGCGCGCCGACTCCGCCAGCGAGTGCGTGCAGCTCATCAGCCAGGGCGAGCGCCCCGCCGTGCGCTCCGCCAAGGTCTATATGATCTCGGGCGCTCTGGACGAGGCCGCCATCGATGCCATCAAGCACTACGTGGTAAACCCCGTCGAGGCGCGCATCGCCTCGCTCGACCTGCCCGAGACGCTGTACATGGAGACCCCCGAGCCCCAGCCCATCGAGGTGCTCGACGGTTTCCGCGAGCTCGACGAGGCCGGCCTTGCCGCCTTTATCGCCGATCGCGGCCTTGCCATGGACGAGGCAGACATCGCCTTCTGCCAGCAGTACTTCCGCGATGAGGACCGCGACCCCACCATCACCGAGATCCGCGTGATCGACACCTACTGGTCCGACCACTGCCGCCACACCACCTTCGGCACCGTCCTGGACGACGTGACGATCGACGACGTCGTGGTGCAGCAAGCCTTCGACCGCTACATGGAGATGCGCCACGAACTCGGTCGCGACGCCAAGCCCGTCTGCCTCATGGACATGGGCACCATCGGCGCCAAGTACCTCAAGAAGACCGGCGTCATGACCGATGTCGACGAGTCCGAGGAGATCAACGCCTGCACCGTCAAGGTGAAGGTCGATGTCGACGGCGAGGACCAGGACTGGCTGTTCCTGTTTAAGAACGAGACCCACAACCACCCGACCGAGATCGAGCCCTTCGGCGGTGCCGCCACCTGCGTGGGCGGCGCCATCCGCGACCCGCTCTCGGGCCGCAGCTACGTGTACCAGGCCATGCGCGTCACCGGCGCCGGCGACCCCACCGTCCCGGTCTCCGAGACGCTCGAGGGCAAGCTGCCGCAGCGCAAGCTCGTGACCACCGCCGCCGCCGGCTACTCCAGCTACGGCAACCAGATCGGACTTGCCACTGGCCAGGTCAACGAGCTCTATCACCCCGGCTACGTGGCCAAGCGCATGGAGGTCGGCGCCGTCGTGGGCGCTACCCCGGCAAACCACGTGCGCCGCGAGTGCCCCGCCCCCACCGACAAGATCATCCTGCTGGGCGGCCGCACCGGCCGTGACGGCATCGGCGGTGCCACTGGCTCCTCCAAGACCCAGAACACCGAGTCCATCGAGACCTCGGGTGCCGAGGTCCAGAAGGGCAACGCCCCGGTCGAGCGCAAACTGCAGCGCTTGTTCCGCCGCGGCGATGCCTGCCGTCTGATCAAGCGCTGCAACGACTTTGGCGCCGGCGGTGTCTCGGTCGCCGTAGGCGAGCTTGCCGACGGCCTGTACGTGGACCTGGACACCGTGACCAAGAAGTACGACGGCCTGGACGGCACCGAGCTCGCTATCTCCGAGTCCCAGGAGCGCATGGCTTGCGCCGTCGCCGACGGTGACGTCGAGGAGTTCATGGGCTACGCCGCTGAGGAGAACCTCGAGGCGACCGTTATCGCCGAGGTTACCGCCGAGCCGCGCATGCGCATGGCCTGGAACGGCGTCGCCATCGTCGACCTGTCCCGCGAGTTCCTCAACTCCAACGGCGCACCCAAGCACCAGGTCGCCCACGTGTGCGCCCGTAGCGTGTGGCAGCCCAGCTGGGCCGGCACCACGCTCGCCGAGCGCATGACCTCGCTTGTCACCGACCTCAACGTCGCTTCCAACAAGGGCCTTTCCGAGCGCTTCGACTCCACCATCGGCGCCGCGACCGTGCTCATGCCCTTTGGCGGCAAGACGCAGCTCACCCCAAGCTCGGCCATGGTCGCCAAGTTCCCCGTGGACGGCGAGACCACCACGGCGAGTGCCATGGCATGGGGCTTCAACCCCTATCTGATGGAGGCCGACCAGTTTGCGGGCGCCTACCTGTCCGTGGTCGAGTCCATCGCCAAGCTCGTTGCCGCCGGCTTTGAGCACAAGCGCACCTACCTCTCCTTCCAGGAGTACTTCGAGCGCCTGCGCACCGAGGCCGAGCGCTGGGGCAAGCCCATGGCTGCCGTCCTGGGTGCCCTTATGGCCCAGGTCGACCTGGGTGCCGGCGCCATCGGCGGCAAGGACTCCATGAGCGGTTCGTTTGAGGACGAGGCCGGCGAGCTCAACGTTCCGCCGACCCTGATCAGCTTCGCCGTCGCCGTGGGCAAGGCCGCCCGCGCCGTCTCGCCCGAGTTCAAGGGCCTCACGCACCGCGTCGTCCGCATCGCCCCCGCCACCTATGGCGAGGACTACCGTCCCGACGCTCAGCAACTGCTCGCCGCGTTTGACGCCGTCGAGGCGCTCACCGCCAACGGCAACGCCCTGGCCGTCTCCACGCCTGGCTACGGCTGCGGCGCCGAGAGCCTCTTTAAGATGTGCGTCGGTAACCAGATCGGCATCGAGCTTGCCGAGGATGTAGACGTAGAGAGCCTCTTCACCCCGCTCTACGGCAGCTTTATCGTCGAGCTCGCCGAGGACGCCGAGCTGCCCGAGGTCGCCGACGGCGTTGTCGTCGAGCCCCTGGGCACCACCGTCGAGGGCTATGTCATCGACACCGGCTCCGAGGTCATCGAGCTCTCCGAGCTCCAGGAGGCCTGGGAGAGCGGCATCGAGGGCGTCTTTGCCTACCGCAGCGCCGACGAGACCCCCGAGGTCGAGACCATCGACTTCCGCGCCAAGGACATCCACGTGTACGGCGGCGCCAAGATCGCCCGCCCGCGCGTGATCATCCCCGTGTTCCCCGGCAACAACTGCGAGTACGATAGCGCCCGCGCCTTCCGCGCCGCCGGCGCCGAGGCCGACACCTTCGTGATCAACAACCTCACGCCCGAGGCCGTCGCCGAGAGCACCCACGAGCTTGCCCGCCGCATCCGTGCAAGCCAGATTGTCATGATCCCCGGCGGCTTCTCGGGCGGCGACGAGCCCGACGGCTCCGCCAAGTTCATCACGGCGTTCTTCCGCGCTCCCGAAGTCACCGAGGCAGTCCGCGACCTGCTCAAGGCCCGCGATGGCCTGATGCTGGGCATCTGCAACGGCTTCCAGGCCCTGATCAAGCTCGGTCTGGTGCCCTACGGCGACATCGTCGACGCCACGCCCGATGCGCCCACGTTGACGTTCAACACCATCGGTCGCCACCAGAGCCGTCTGGTGCGCACCCGCACCTCGTCCAACTTGTCCCCGTGGCTGTCGCAGTGCAGCCTGGACGACCCCTACACCGTCGCCATCAGCCACGGCGAGGGCCGCTTTGTCGCTAACGATGAAGTGCTCGCCCAGCTGATCGCCAACGGCCAGGTCGCCACGCAGTACGTGGGCGAGGACGGTAAGCCCAGCATGGATCTCTCCGTCAACCCCAACGGCTCCGCACTCGCCATCGAGGGCATCACGAGCCCCGACGGTCGCGTCCTGGGCAAGATGGGCCATGCCGAGCGTCGCGGCGACAACCTGTACCGCAACGTGCCCGAGCATGTCCCCGGCGATAAGTTCATGCCGATCTTTGAAAGCGGCGTGGCCTACTTCGCTTAAACCTTTCCCATCGGGTACAATCCCTTCGGGTAACAACACCCGCCACCGACACATCCGGTGGCGGGTTCTTTTTTGCTTCACGCATGCAGGAAGGACATCATGGAAAGCCGCAAGCCGTATCTCGCCACCCTGCCCGGACTTATCCTGGGCTGTCTTGTTTGCTGTGCACTCTGGGGATCGGCCTTTCCCTGCATCAAGATCGGCTACGCACTCTTTGGTATCTGTCTCTTATACACATCTCCGAGCCCACGAGACCGAGGCTGATATCGTAT
>UQSC01000040.1 GCA_900543615.1 uncultured Collinsella sp.
CGGCAGCGTCAGATGTGTATAAGAGACAGATGAGGGCGTCCATGTCGCAATCCGGGTCGCACATCTCCTCGCCGATCTTGTTGAAGCGATCGATCTTGGCGATCATGTCGCCAAATGCCATGCGCACGTTCTCGATGACGGTCTTGTCATCGTCGAGCGGCGGCTCCTGCTGCAGGATGCCCACGGTGTAGCCGGGGGTGAGCCTGGCATCGCCGTTGGAGACCTCCTCGATGCCGGCCATGATCTTGAGCAGGGTCGACTTGCCCATACCATTGGGGCCCACGACGCCGATCTTGGCACCGGGGTAGAAGCTCAGGGTCACGTCGTCAAGGATTACCTTGTCGCCATGGGCCTTACGAGCCTGATACATCTGGTAGATAAACTCCGACATTTGCCTGTTTTATCCTTTCTACCTGCTGTTTCCCTATTCTTGTTTCGCTTTAGTGGAAACGAAATGGAAAAACCAGCTCTGAAACGTAACGAAAAAGGGGCATGGTTGCCCATACCCCCTAATACTACCTGGGAAAAGTTCCCCCGGAACATACTATGAACTGCGTACGCTAGTTTTCCGCAACCTTAGCGAGCGGCTCGCTGCGATTTGCGCCACAGCAGATACGAGTAGACGTAGACGGCTCCAACCGAACCAAACGCCAGAACCGCAATCACCGCGGCGACGACTTCACTCGAAAGCACGCTGCCTGCCACGCCCATCACAATCAGGCCAAAGCCCAGCACCATAAAGCAGGCACCGCCAAAGCGCTGCGTACGGCGCCAGTTCTCGGGATTGGCAAGCGCCCAAGGCGTCTTGATACCGAGCGTATAGTTCTGCTTCACACGCGGCAAGTAGTTGCCTACGCCGATGAACAGCAAACCGACAACACCGGAAATCAGCACGTTGACCGAACCGACCGCCGGCACCACGCCCCAGACCGTAAGCTCTCCCAGCCAGCTTATGGCGCACATGAACAAGGTGAAGGCGATTACGAAGCCCTGATAGAACTTGCCCGAGGTTCGATATGCCTCACCTTTGGGATCGATGCGCGGCACCACGCAGAACATTGCGAGAAGCACCAGAGGCAGCACGCCGAGCGCGGAGGCCATCCAGCTGGGACCCCAACCGTCGACGGCGCCGTTCGCGCCCCAGTGCGTGGGAATCTGCCCAGGCAAGCTCGGCATCACCATGAGATGCGCTACGACATTGGCGACGCACAGAGCGACCAGCGCAATCCACACGCGCGACGATACCCCCGTGGGGTGAATGCCCTTGTTTTCGTTATTCATCCTTATCACCTTCCGTGTTTGTAAAGCCCATAAACCAACCGATCAAGTCCTGCATGACGGTAGTGTTTAAGCTGTATACGATGTTTTGACCATGACGTTCGTCGGTTACCAACCCGGCGTTTTTGAGCGTCGCCAAGTGATGGCTCAGCGACGGCTTACTGATATCGAAATGCTCGGCAAGCTCCCCCGCCGTGCAATTGCCCTCGCGCAGCAACTCCAAAATGCGCCGTCGCGTTGGATCGGCAAGCGCCTTAAAACCCTCTCCCGGCATAAGACCCCCTTTCATCATCTCTCATGACGCGCACACTATACTCGATATTTAGATGTTTATCTAACTATCTAATACAGGAACATCTATAGAACATTCGTTCGTATTTAGCTACAATGGAAGTTGAAGCAGATGGGCCAGCTCCCTCTACCCGAGAAGGAGATGGACTATGAGTATTGACGATGTCCTGACGTTGTTATTGCTTGTAATCGCGGCTGTGGAGCTCGGCATCCACATTGGAGGTCGAATGAAATAGCCGCCCCCGCGTAATGCGAAGACGGCCACTTCTCACGCTACAAACGTGTTTGGGAGTTGGCCAACCCGCGGCAACGGGTGCCATCTGCTTCAATCTTATGCGAATCCCGATCCCATTTCAACAAACCCCAAGGGTTCAAATGGAATCGTAATAATACCTATAATGGCGATAGCTAAAACACGATTCGCTTCCCCATCGGAGGATGTCTATGGCCGAAACCACAGCCGCAACTCTCATCGAGACACGCGACACCAAGCTCGAGATCATCATGGGCCGCGAGGCACTTAATAAACTCGCCAACGCCACGGTGCTGGTACTCGGCTGCGGAGGCGTGGGCTCCAATTGCTGCGAGGCACTTGCCCGCGGCGGCATTGGTCATTTCGTCATTCTGGATAAGGACATCATCGCGCCCAGCAATATCAATCGCCAGGCCATCGCCTTTCAAAGCACCATCGACAAGCGCAAGGTCGATGTTATGGAAGCCATGATCCACGACATCAATCCAGCCGTTACCGTCATCAAGCGCACCGAATACCTGTTGAGCGACAATATCGACGAATTTTTCGCGCGCGTTTTGGAGCAGACGGACGGCAAGCTCGACTACGTCGTCGACGCCATCGACACCATCTCGGCCAAGCTCACCATTGCCAAATATGCTCAGGACCACGACATTCGTTTGGTTAGCTCCATGGGCGGGGCCAACAAGCTCCATCCCGAGTGCCTCCGCTTTGCCGACATTTTCGATACGGTACGTGACCCCATGAGCCGCATCATGCGCAAAGAATGCAAGAAGCGCGGAATCAAGAGTCTGCATGTACTGTTTAGCTGCGAGGAATCGGTTAAGACACAGCCCCGCGATCCTTCCAACATCCACGAGCGCACCGAGCTCGGAACCGCCAGCTTTATGCCGCCCATCATGGGCCAGATGATTGCCGGCGAGGTTATCCGCCAGATCAGTGGCCGCGGCACCGAGCGCGTGCGCGCCGATGGCCAGCGCTTGGACTAGCGGAGCGCGCCGAGATGGAGCCCCGGTTATTTGATGCACACTGCCATCTTGATTTAATGGCTCACCCGGACGCCGTTGCCGATGAGGCAACGGCGCTGGGCTTGGGTCTATTTGATTGCGGCGTCGATCCACGCGACTTTTCGGCCGCAAACGAGCGCGCTCGTCGCCACCCGGGCATCATCGCCGGCGTTGGGCTTCACCCCTGGTGGCTCGCCGATGGCCACTGCGGTTTTGCCGAAGTCAATCTGCTTTGCGAAGTTGCTGCCCAAGAACGCTACATCGGCGAAGTCGGACTCGACTTTTCCGCGCGCTTTGCTGGAAGTGAGCCGCTACAAATACAGGCACTTAACCGGCTCTGCGATGCGCTCGTGCAGCATCCTCTTACCGGGCGCGTGATATCAATTCACGCCGTTCGTTCGGCAGGAGCCGTACTGGACGTCCTCGAATCGCATGGACTACTCATCCCAAACCCCGACTCCCCCGCTATCATCTTCCACTGGTTTAGCGGCACTTCGGACGAACTCACCCGCGCGCGTAATGCGGGCTGCTATTTTTCCGTCAACGAACGCATGCTCGCGACCAAGCGCGGTCGCGAATACGCACGACAGATTCCACTCGACCGCCTACTGCTCGAGACCGATGCGCCGGCCGAGCCAAACACAGAAACAAGCACGCAGTCGCTCATCAGGTCGCTCACAAGGACCTCAGAACGCATCACCTCGCTCAAAAACTGCGACGCAAAGCGCATCGAGTCGATAGTTTTAACAAATGCGCGCTCTGTTTTTGACCTTCGCTAACCCCTGGTGTGCAAAAAATGCCAAATATGAGTACTGCTACCGGAATGGATACATTTCTTTTAACTTTCCAACCGCCAGAATAATCCCCGATTGTCCGCTAATTAAAGCTTTTACAGTCATTCATCCTGCGTTTTCGCAAATCTTAAACCCCTCCAGACGCTCAAATCACGTCTGAAGGGGTTGATTTTGCTGCGACTAAATTAGTCACAGTACTCATATTTGGCATTTTTTGCACACCGGGTCCCGAGGAGGCGCCTGCACCTCCCCGGGACCGCTCGGCTATTCGACGATTGGTGCTCCGTGGCCCCAAGAACCTTCCATGCCGCACACGGTCGAGGCAAACCCGGCAGCAAAGTCGAGCGCGCGCTCGATGGCCTCGGCGCCATCTTCACCACGCTTGGCGGAATCGAGATAGCACATCAAAAACGAGGTAAGGAACGAGTCGCCCGCCCCCATGGTGTCCTTCATGTCCGTTACCGGTTTAGCCAGCTGGCGGTAATAACGCTCGCCGTCGTAAGCAATGCAGCCCTCGGCGCCCGCCGTAGCCGACACAAAACGCGGACCCAGGCCCTTCACCCATGCCAGACGCTCGCGAATCTCGTCCTCACTCGCGGCATCCGCCGCACTAAAGAAAGCGAAATCGACGTAGGGCGCAATCTGCTCGTAGTACTCGTCGGTGGAGTCGTCCGAAAAGTCAAAAGAGACCGTGACGCCCGCAGCCTTCAGCTTGGGCAGCTCGCGCTCGGTAAAGCAATAGTTGCCCGAATGAACCACATCGAACTGCTTCATGTACGAAAGGTCAAAGCGATCGAGGACATAGCGCGCATCGCCACGGATACCGCCCTCGTTGGAGCCGAGGAAGACACGGTCACCGTCAACGACGGTCACGCGAGCCGCTCCGTTCTCGCCAATCATCTGCTCGCACTTGTCAAGCTCGATACCTTCATCCTCGAGGCTTGCAATGACATGCTCGGCAGCGGCGTCATTGCCAAAAATGCCCATGTATGCGGAGCGTGCGGCACCGCATTTCTTGGCATAAACGGCGAAGTTCACCGCATTGCCGCCGGGATACATGGTGTGGATATGCTCGTAGCGATCGACGACGTTGTCGCCAAATCCGAGCGCGTTAACGTTAAATGCCATGGCCTTTGCCCCTTCTAGTACTCGACAACACCCATATAGCGACGGAAATCGGGATCGTGATCAAACACCTTGCCGCGTGCAGCACGCAGCTCGCAGTTCATGGCGTAGAACAGCACCGGGTCCAGATAGGCACGGACGCTCGCCGGCACGGCTTCCATACCGTACTCCTTGGCATCGAGCACCATCAGCGTATCGGTATGCGTCTTAAGGAACGCCAGGGCGCGCTCGTCCATAGCACGGCACTCGCTGGAACCCATCTGCAGGAAGTAAAAAACGCCATCCTGAGTAGCCTCGAAGGGGCCGTGGAAGTACTCGGCAGAGTGGATGTAGCTACAGTGCTGCCACTGCATCTCCATAAGAGAGCAGATAGCGAAACCGTAGGTCTGGCTAAAGTTGGGACCACTGCCCAGAATATAGAAGAACTCGTGCTCCTGGCAAAGCTTGGCAAAGCGATCGCCCAGCTCGGCATTTACCTTCTCACGTGCCGGAGGAAGAATCTTATCCATCTCGGCGATACCGGCATACATATCGGCAAGATCGGCGTAGCCCTCCTGCTGATCGAGCAGCTCGGCCGCAAGCGACAGCGAAATGCCAGCGGGGACCTCGGCCTGCGGCACGCCCTCGCCCCACGGGTAGACCCACGTGGTCCACTTGCCGGAGTCAATCTTGGATCCAGCGTTGTCGGTCTGGGCGATCACCGTAGCGCCGGCAGCAAGGGCAATCTCACAGCCCTCGACGACCTCAGGGGTGTTGCCACTGTGGCTACAAGCGATGACCAGGGACTTCTCGCCCAGACGACGCGGACGCATGATATCGAACTCGCGAGCCGTATAGATATACGAAGTGAAGGTGGTTGCCTCGCGCTGCAGAAGCTCATGGGCCGGGATCAAATCGATCATGGAGCCACCGCAAGCAATCCAGTAGACGCTGTCGAACTTGCCCTTCTCGGCAATTGCCTCTTTGATCAGATCGTGTGCGTTCATATCCAGTTCCTTTCTTATTTGGCCCGCAATCAATGACGTTGGTTGCGTGGCCGATGGTTGTTTTAGTCAATCAGATATTTCTCGAATGCGGCCATGTTCTTGGCATCTGCCGCCGCCGGATCATCGTAGTAACGACCGTCCGTGATTTCCTGGCCCAGCATGCCGTCGAAACCATGGGCGTTGAGTGTGGCAACGAAGGCGTCCATATCGTGCTTGCCATCGCCCCACACCAGATGGCCATACGGGTCACCGTCGATAAAGTGCATCTCGTGAATTGCCCCATCACCAAAGGTGGCAAACCAGTCCTCGAGCGTCTCGCCAGCAACGCCCATCGCGGTTGTATCAACCATGGGCTGTAAGTACGGGCTCGCGACCTCGTCAATCATGCGCTTCGCATCGGAAACCGTCGTCACAAGGTTGCTCTCCTCGGGACGCAGGCTTTCCATCGTAAGCACCAGACCGTGCTCGCCGGCATACTCCGCCAGAATGGACAAGTGCTCGCGGCTGCGCTTCCAGGCTTCCTCGCGGTCCTCGTCCCAGTCGCCCCAGCCCGAGTTGACGGACATACGGTCGCACCCAAGTACCTCGGCAAGCTCAATGCCGTGCTTAAAGTACGCCAGGCTGCGCTGTTCATGCAGCGGTTTGCGTGCGCAGTACTGCCAAGGATAGACAACGTTCTCGGGGCACAGAGTACGATACCTAAGCCCACGGTCTGCAGCCTTTTTCGCCAGGACCTCAGCCTCAAAGTAGCCCGTGTGGTCGAGCGTCACATGCGGCTCTGCGCACCACAGCTCAATGGACTCAAAGCCCAAACGCTGCTGCACATCAAGGAAGTAATCGAGCGACCACATGATGTAGTGGATATTCATGCCCGCAATCTGCTCGCGGCGCAGCGTCGGTTTGGATTCAGACATCTTATGCCTCCTTATTTCGATCGAACACGATTTGTCCGTCCGACATCGTCATATCAACCGCAAGATCGCGTGCGTCGCGATAATCGAGGTCAAACACATCCCGATCGAGCACGCAGATATCGGCAAGCTTGCCGACCTCGAGCGTACCCAGCTCGTCTTCGCGCATCAGATCGTACGCGCCCCCGGCAGTCCAAGCGCGCAAGAGCTCGACAAGCGTCAGCGTGTTGACCTCATTCACAGGCAGTCCGTCGGCGAAGAATCCGCCGCACGCGCTGTAGATTGACTCGCCCAGGCTCGGAATCAGCAGCGGCAAATCCGTTCCACAGCACACTGTGCATCCGGAATCTTCCATGCCGCGGCGATTCCAGCTGTGCAAAAGTCGCGTCTCGCCAATTTGTCGACGCATCATCGATAGGCAATCCTCGCGCCGGTCCAGCGTCAGAATCTGCGGATAGACCTCGCAAATTCCACCTAACTTGCCAAACTCGACAAGATCGGTCGGGTCAGAGTTCTCGAGATCGGTAATCGCATGGCGGCGAAGCATCCGTCCATGCTCGTCTCGAGGCAGCGAGGCATAGAGCGCCACGGTGCGACGAACGGCGCCATCGCCCTGGCAATGCAAGGAATATCGGAAGCCGTCAGCATCAATTGCACGCAGCTCGCTCTCAATCAGATCCCACTCTGGTTCCTCGACGACCGTCTTGCCGGCAGCGCCCGCATCGGCCGTGTCCTCATAGGGGTCAATCATCTCGGCAAGCCCCGCCCATACGCCGCGATCGGTCATACGGTTGAAGCCAGAAAAACGAACGAACGGTCCCCGGAAGCGCTCTCGCGCCTCGCGGGCATATGCCAGATTTGCACCGGCGCCCACCGGCTGCGACATCATAGAGACGCGAACCGTCAGCTCACCAGATTCCTCACGGCGAGCCATTTCGTCGGCAAAGCCGTAGTAGTCATCAAACGCCATTTCCTTGATGGCGGTAACGCCGCGCTCGTTAAGCATGCTCATGTAGTCCGAATACCCGGCACGCACCTCGGGCAGCGCAAGGAAATCGCTCATCATGCGCCAGATCTTCTCGGCATAGCACGCCTGGGGTGTAAAGCCATATCGCGCACTGGCGGCAGCGTTGAGAACGCAGGTCCCCGCTCCTGGTGTAAAGCAGACGACGGGGATATCGCCAAAACAATCGTCAAACACAGCTGCCGTATTTGCGTTCTCGACATCCGATGCCAACGTTTCGGGTAGGTTGTGGCCAAAAGCCGCCGCGCAATCCGGATGATCTTCTTTCCATGCACGCAAGAGCGACACAGCCTCTTTGGCATCAGCGATGCCGGACAGATCAGACCCCAACGTCCGCAGCGCCCAACCTGTATAGAAGGTATGCACATCGATCAGGCCAGGCATGACAGTGCGGTCGCCCAGGTCAACTACCTCGTCCGCCTGGGTCAAATACGAAGCTACCTCACACTTGGTGCCAACAGCCTCAATTCGATTGCCACGGACCGCTACGAAACCTTCAAACGGCAGGTCCCCCGTACCGGTAAAGACGCTCTTAGTCGTCAGGACCGTCAAACGATCAGACATCACAACCACCTACACCGGAAGCATGCCAGAGATTGCCGTTACGATCAGGCCAAAGACGACCATGAAAATGAAGAACTTCCAAATGGTCTTCCACCATTGGCCAAACGAAATCCTAGCCACGGCAAGACCGGCGACCGTCATGCCCGCCACGGGGCTGATGGTGTTGATGGTCTGGTTGGCAAACTGGAGCGCGGTGACGGCCGCCTCGGGATTGAGGCCCATGAGCTCGGTCAGGGGGCCCATAACGGGCATGGTGAGCGCCGCCAGGCCAGAACTCGAGGGAACCAGCAAAGAGAGCAGGCCAAGGACGACATACATAAACGTGGTGTAGACGGCGGCGGGTGCACCGGCGAGCGCGGTAGCGAGCGCCTGGAGGATGGTGTCGATGATCATGCCGCCCTCGGCGATGACCAGAATACCGCGAGCGATACCGATAACGACGGCAGCGTACGCAAAGTCGGCGAGACCCTTAACGAACTCCTCTGCGATCGTCTGCTGGTCAAGGCCGCCCAGGATACCGGCAAGCAAGCCCATGCCAAGGAACACGGCGGAAATCTGATTCATGTACCAGCCCTGGGTAACAAGACCCCAGACGATAATGCCCATACCGCAAGCAAAATCGATAAGCACGAGCTTCTGACGGATAGTGAACTCTTCCTCGATGGAGGCATCGGTCACGGAAAATTCAATACGCTTGAGCTTATCGTCCTCGTACACAATGGACGACTCGGGGTTTTTCTTGACGCGCATGGCGTAGCGCATGGCCCATGCGATACCGACGGCAGTGAAGATGACCCAAGAAACGGCACGCAGCCACAGTTGCGGATTACCCTCGATGCCAATGATGCCTTGGGCGATCAAAACATTAAACGGGTCGATGGTCGAAGCACAATATCCCAGGTTAGGACCAAGGAAGCAGATGATGAATGCCGTCATCGAGTCATAACCGATACCCATCATGATGGGAATGAAGATGGCATAGAACGGCAGGGCTTCCTCAGACATACCAAACGTAGTGCCACAAATGGACAGCAATGTCATCGTGATGGGAATGATGAGGATGTCCTTGTTCTTGAGCTTTTTAATCACACGGCTCATGCCGGCATTCAAAGCGTTGGTCTTGGTGATGATCGCGAACGATCCGCCAATCAATAAGACGAACGCAACGACGTCGGCAGCCTCTTGGATACCCTTGGTGGGCGCTTGCAGAACCGCGAAGATATCCTGGCCCAGATTGATGGTCTCGCCGGTCTCGGAATCGGTGTAGTTCTTATCGACCTGTTCATAGGTTCCAGCAACGGCGACTTCACGCTCGCCCGCCGCTGTCGAAATCGTCTTGCGCTGATACTGACCAGAGGGAACGATCCAAGTCAGGACCGCAAAGACAACGATCAGCAAGAACATGATCGTATAGACATGCGGTAATTTGAACTTAAAACGTCTGTTTGTCTTCTTCGCCTTCGTATCTGACATAGATACCTCCAAAGAACTCGAGACTGCATCGCATCTCGCTTCAACGTTTGCACAATGCAAACGTTCTATGACGTCCCATAGATTACCAGCAGCTTTTTCCTTCATCAAGATAATTTCAAACTGATTGCCGCAACGCGGTTGAACGGTTGCGTTTGCGCCGTGAACGGTATGGAAACGCCCGGTGAGATAATCCACCGGGCGCTTCCATTCGCAATGTCCTAGATGTCAAAAACGTAGCGAGACCCAACGATCCGCTGACGACCGATGATAAACGGCCGCCGCTGCTCATCGAAAAAGAAGGCTTCCATATAAAACAAGGGTTCGCCAACGGGAACTGTCAACAGCCGAGCGACCTCGGGCGACGCGCACGCGATCTCGAGCGCGCACGGGTCGGTAAACGCGGGCGTGCGGCCCGTCCGGTTGCGCACGAACTCAAAAATGGATTGGTTAGATAGAGGTGCCGTTGATAGATAGGCGTTGTCCTCGTAAACATATATGTTGTTCTCGAGCATGACGGGGACGCCATCGGCAGTACGCACACGCTCGACGCAAATCAAGTCAGTTCCAACGGGAACACCAAAGAACTGTGCTTCGGTGGAATCCGCCGGCAGTATCTTTCTCGAAATGACACGCGCCCCCGGTTCCATTCCGTTAACGCGGCATGCGTCCGAAAAACTCTGGACGTCATCCTTCTGGCGAATCTTGCGCTTGAGCTTGGGGGCATTGACAAACGTGCCTTTCCCCTGTCGCTTCGTTAGATAGCCCTGTTGGACGAGCTCCTCAATAGCGCGTCGCACGGTAACGCGGCCAACTTTATAGCTCTCAGCCAATTCGAATTCGTTGGGTATCCGCGCGCCTGCCTTGTAGGCGCCGGAGTTGATTTCGTTTTTGATGATATCGATAACCTGTTGGTACAGCGGTATCGCTGCTTTACCGTCAGTTAGCCCTTCAGTCGGTGGCATATACCATCTCCAAGCACAATTAAGTCTAAAACGGGCTTAAGGGCATTCAACAAGTCCTTAAGCCCGCATTAGCTTAAAGTATGCTAGGTGTCGCACCAAAATGTCGGCTATTTACTCATCAGACCCGAAAAACGCGCAACTACCGCGCTCCTAAGAAAGCGTGAGCAGCTCCGGCAGCTGGTCGATAATCTTGTCCGCGGCATCCTGGCTAAAGCCAAAGCGCTCCTCGCGCTTGGCAATGACCGTCAGGCCGGCTCGCTTACCCGCGGTAATGCCCGGAACGGAATCCTCAACGCAGCAGCAGCGATTCGCGGGCAGCCCCAGCAGGTCCAGCGCATGCAGGTAGATGTCGGGCTCGGGTTTGCTCTCCTTAAACTGCTCGCCGCTCACCACATACTCAAAGGCATCCGACAGCCCGCATGCGTTGAGCACTTCCTCGATGCTAACCATGGGAGACGAGCTGGCAAGCGCCACGCGAACGCCACGGCGCGGCAGCTCTCGAATCGTATCCACGGCGCCTGGGTTAATCAAAGCCTGATAGTCGCGCGGACGCTTATGCGCCCACTCGTCCCAACGGGCCAACGCTTCCTCGCCAGTGAAGTGCCCCTTACCGGCGCGCTCAAACCAATCGACCAGCATATGCAGGAAGAACTGATGCGAGGTACCGACCTGCCCATTCAACTCCTCTTGAGTCAGATTAAGCCCAAGCTCCTTGGCAAACTCGGCAGTCTCGCCCAGGTAGTAATACTCGGTATCGACAATGACGCCGTCCATGTCAAAGATAACGGCGTCGAACGGAAATGCGGACACGGCACCCTCCCTAACAAAAGGACGCCCGCAAGCAGGCGCCCGAGCCATGCATTAATCGGCGATTCTAACCCAGTAGCTTATCCAGCGCCACCGCAATACCATCTTCGTTGTTATTGGCGGTCACCATCTGGGCCACGGCCTTAACCTCATCGATGGCGTTTCCCATGGCAACACCGGTGCCGGCCCACTCAATCATAGACTTGTCGTTCTGGCCGTCGCCAAACGATACGACCTCGCTGGCATCGATGCCGAGCTTGGGCAGGGCACCCTCGAGCGCGCGGGCCTTGTCGATACCGCGCGCCGTGTACTCAAAGTACCAGTCGGCCGTAAACATGCCCGAAAGCGTCTGGGTAAAGGGCGCATACATCTCCTCGTAATGCGCCTGCAGGTAGGCCGGATCGCCTGCCGTCAGCAGCTTGTCTACGGGATAAGTGTCCACGACCTCATGCAAGCTCTCGACCTCGCGGATCTTAAGGTCGCAGGCATCGCGCTCGTATTTGACGATATTCTTCTGCGAGCCGTCCGGCAGTGTAATCATGCAGCGATACGAGTCCTCTACATGCAGGTCGCGCCCGAGCGAGATCATGGGGATCACATCATAGTTTTGCAGGTGATCAATCAGACGGTGCAGTTCGTCAGCTGGCATGGCCTGGTCAAAAAGGACCTCATCGGTCTGAGCGTCGACCACATGCGCGCCATTGAAAGCGACTAGCAGACCGTCATGGTTTTGGAGGTCGAGCTCCTGTGCCAGAGCATGTAGCCCCCATGCGGGACGGCCCGAAGCCAAGATGAGCTTAATGCCCGATTCCTGCGCCGCGAGCAGCTTCTCGCGCGTACGCGGGCTGATCACCTTCTGATCGTTGGTAAGCGTACCGTCGATATCCATTGCGATGGCTTTAATTGCCATATGTGCCTCCTTGCATCGTTTTTATCGCGCACTATCTTATCCGAGCCGGGGCACGTTCGCACAGCGCGCGTATGACGGTTGCAAAACCACCCCATTTGAAACAAAGGCAAAAAAGTACTTGCAAAGACGCGTTCCGACATATAAGTTGATAAAAGACCGCCGTTGCGGTTTTAAGTAGATCGAGCATATGAAGTTTGAGTTTTAGCGTGTAAGAAAAGGAAGATCGGCAAAGTACAACCCCAAACGCAATGACAACTTAATGAGGTAACTGCCACATGTGAGGCACCCAGGGCATTGCTGTCTCGATTTTGAGCACGATGCCTTCCGCCTTGCATGGGCCGTTCCATCCCACCCCTGCAGCAACTGCCTCACGGGCTCATTGAAAACCGCATAGCACCCCAACGTCAGCACATCACCCACGGCAAGCACATCACTCACGACAACCAACACATCAACAAACAGCACGAACATCAACCGATTGGAGAAGCTATGACAAACCACCGCGCTGAAGACGGCGATAAGAAAAGCATTCTGGATGCCCGAATTGAGCGAGCATATGCAAACGAATATGACGCCGCCTTTGCCGCCGCGACCATCAAGAACTACGCGTCGCTACCGCTCGCGACGATCTTGGCCGACCACCCTCAACTGCTGAAGCGCTGCACAAAGATCATGGGCGACCCCGACATTCGCAAGCTGACAGACCCCTATGCCCCAAAACGCGACAACGATTCGTGCGTTCTTACCGTAGGCTGCCTAGCCCATATGCTTACGGCGCTCGACACGAAACTCAAGCTCGAATGGGAACCCGACGAGCGTCATGAACTCGAAAGCAAGCGGAACACTCTGCGCACCGCACTGTTCCTTCCGTTGGACGGCCTCAAGCGCTGCAACGTCGAGCTCAATACACAGGCGCGGCAAAAGCCCGGGACCACGGGGCAGAAAACTCCAAGACCCCATGCGGCCATCGTCGACCGCAACCGATATAACCGCATGACCGCGCACTTTTCCGCCGAGGGAGCAGCCATAAGGACGCTGATCGACCTGCTGTGCCTCCTGAGCATCAACGAGCTATTTGAGGGCTATCTCGCCCTTGTTCCCGCGACGGCACCCAAGTCGGTAGCAAAGATCATCGAGACCTGCAGACGCCAGTTTGAGCGCCATCGCAATGGCAGCGAGATGAACGCCAGCATCGCGCAGTACTACGCGGCTCATTACAAAAATGACGGATGTGCCCCTGTCGAGCATCAGCTGCGGCTCGCCTACACCACGCCCGCCGCAACGCTCCATCGCTTTGGAGCCCTTGGCGCTTGCGAGCCGCACGAACAGGCAGTCTGCCCCACAACCGAGCTCGATCTCAGGCTCGGACGAACCCTGTAGCCCGCCAGCCCCTCCGCGGGCAACAATCCTATTCCACAACACAACCAACAGAAAGGAGTCCTCATGGACACCAATCATTCCCCCATCATCAGCCCCCTCACCATGCGTGAATCCGCCCGAGGTATCACGCTCACCAGCATTTACGATGAGATGCTCGCCCGTCGCGAGCTCTCCGTCATGGGAAACATCGAAACCCCGATGGCCCACGACCTATGCCAGCAGATCCGCCTGCTCGATGCCACCGACCCCAGCCGCCCCATCACCATATTTGTCGCCAGCGCCGGCGGAAGCGTGCGATCGGGTCTTGCGATCTATGACGCCATGCGCCTCGCATCGTGCCCCATCCGCACCGTCTGCCTGGAATTCGCCGCGTCCATGGGTGCCGTGATCTTTATGGGCGGCGACGATCGCCGTATGGCGCCCCATGCAGAGCTCATGATTCACGACCCGCTGATCCCCCAGAGGGCAGGCGGCTCGGCACTTGCGCTACAGGAAACCAGCCGGCGTCTCATGCAGACCCGCAAGACCCTCACGCAAATCCTCTCGGACCGCAGCGGCCTCACGCCCAAGCGTATCCAGTCCCTCACTGCAAAAGACACCTACCTTTCGGCCGAGCGCGCCGTCGAGCTCGGCTTTGCCCACGAAATCCTCTCGACCACCAAGGAGGTCGCCCATGTCTAACCTCGCCAGCCGCCTCGCCGCATCTGAGTCCGCATCGTCCACCATCCTCGCCAAGGATCGAACGCTTTCCTGCGACACCCGCCAAACGGGACTCAACAACAACGCACTTGTGATCGGCCCCTCGGGAGCCGGCAAGACCCGAAACGTCCTCAAGCCCAACCTGCTGCAAATGAACGCAAGCTACATCGTGCTCGACACCAAAGGCACGCTCTGTCGCGAAGTGGGACCCGTGCTGGCAGCCCACGGTTACCGCGTGCAATGTCTCAACTTCGCCGACCTCAACACCGTCCCGGCCCTTGCGCCCGGTATCGAGCGCTGCGGCTACAACCCCCTGAGGCACATTCGCCGCAAGGCGGACGGCAGGCCCAACCAGCAGGACATCCTCTCGGTGGCAAAGGCCATCTGCCCCATCGAGGACAACAACCAGCCTTTTTGGGATCATGCGGCGGCAAACCTGCTGTCGTGTCTTATCGCCTACGTCACCGAACAGCTACCCGCCGACGAGCAGACGATCAGCTCGGTCATCAAGCTGATCGAGCACCTGCAGGACGGTGCCACGGGTCGATTGTTTGACGACCTGATCACGACCGACCCCCAAAGCTATGCCCTCTCGCTATGGCGGCGCTACGCCATTACGCAAAATGCCGAGCGCATGCACGCGAGCATCGTCGGCATCCTTGCCGAAAAGGTCATGTGTCTGGGATTCGACGGTGCGGCACAGCTCTATCGTGAGTGCCATCAGGTGGACTTCGCTTCCATGGGACACACCCCCTGCGCCCTGTTTGTAACCGTGAGCGATATTGACCGCAATCTCGATCCGCTGACCGGCCTCTTTATTTCGCAGGCGTTTATGGGCCTCATTCGTGAGGCCGATAGGCAGCCCGACGGCAGCCTGCCCGTGCCCGTGCGCTTTATGCTCGATGACTTCGCAAATCTGCAGATCCCCCAGATCGACAACGTGCTCTCGATTATCCGAAGCCGCAACATCTGGGCAACGCTGCTGCTGCAGTCGACCAACCAGCTCGATGCGCTCTATGGCGAGGCACGCGCACGCTCCGTCATGGGCAACTGCGACACGCATCTGGTGCTGGCGTTCCAGGATCCCGAGAGCGCCCGGGTGTTTTCCGACCGCGCCGACGCGCTGCCCAGCACGCTCATGGCGACGCCGATCGATCGCTCGTGGCTCTTTGTACGCGGTCGCACTCCCGAACAGGTCGAGCGCTTTAGGCTCGAAGACCATCCGCTCTACGGGGAGCTGCCCGAGGCGCAGCGAGGCCATGCGGAGGCCGAGATCTAGGCGCAGGGTTCTCGCAGCGCGCGGCGCCCCGGCGATGTTCCACAAAGGCCGTGCGCCCCGGGACCACGGCAAAATCAGAACCACCCTTAAAAAGGGTGGTTTGCTCTTAGGGTATAACCCACGGGCC
>UQSC01000041.1 GCA_900543615.1 uncultured Collinsella sp.
CTTCGTTAAACGGGCGCTAGGGCGCCACCCTTACACCAACATTTTCGACGCGATCGTCCATGATGGCGTAGTGGCTGCCGTAGGCACCGGCGTTGGCGGTAATGTCGATGCCCAGCTCGTCGGCGCCTTCCTTAAGCGCGTTGGCGAGCAGTGCAGAGGTGCCGGCGCCAGCGCACAGAACCAGAACCCTCAGATCCTTGCCCTTAAGGGCGGACGGAGCTGCGGAGGCCTCAGTGGCAGAAGCGGTCTCGACAACAGGAGCCTCAACGGCGGGGGCGTCAGCGGTCTTGACGGTCTTGGTCTCCTCGGCCTCTTCTTCGGCCAGGGTCTCGGCCTCCTGCTTGCACAGGACGTTGTCGTAGGCCTTGCAGAACGGGTAGTAGATCAAGAAGTCAACGACCAGCAGGACGACAACCAGGACCAGAGAGATCGGCTGGAAGTTGGTGTCGATGAAGGTGCCGATCGGTCCGGGGAGTGCCCACGGCATGGCATAGATAAAGCCGTTCATGCCCAAAAAGTCGATGAAGAACTTACCAATGAGGACGTTGGCCACGGGGGCAAACAGGAACGGGATCAGGAAGTACGGGTTGAGGATGATGGGCGCGGCGAACAGCAGCGGCTCGTTGACGGCGAACATCACGGGTACGACAGAGGCTTTGCCGACGGCCTTGAGCTGCTTGGAGCGCATAAAGAGCAGGAAGATGATCGGGACAATGAACGTGGCGCCGGTGCCGCCGAGTTCGCCGATGTAGTTACCGAAGTTCTCGGTCAGGGCGAGGGCGGGGTGACCGCCGGCCTGCAGCGTGGCGAGGTTGGTGGTGATGTTGCCAAACAGCGCGGCGTTGAGGGCAGGCTTAACGACCGAGGGGCCGTGGATGCCCATGAACCAGAACAGCGGGATCATGAACCAGATGAGGGCGAGGCCGGCGTAGGAATCGGCAGCGGCGAACAGCGGGCTCACCAGCGTGGAGATGACGTTGGCAAACGGGACGGCCAAGCAGGTGCGGCAGATAACGTCGATGACGGCGACAAACAGGATGGAGAAGCTGAAGGCGAAGATGTCGCGGAAGTTCTGGGCGATGGCGCCGGGGACTTCTTTGGGCAGCTTGATGGTGATGTCTCGCTTAATGCAGAAGGCATAGATGTTGACCGTGGCAAATGCGGCGACAAAGGAGCTCAGCAGGCCCTTGGTGCCCATGTTGTCGGTAAAGAACACCGAGACATCGGCGCCGTCGATCTTGGCACTCGTCTGGGTAACGGCCAAGATGAGCATAGCGCACATGGCGGCGACCATGGTGCTCGTGGCGTTGATGGCCTTGCCGGCAGGCATGCGGCGGTTCTTGGAGCCGGTCAGCGCGCTTGCGGTGGTGCCGGCGACCATGATGCCCACGACGCCCATCGTGAAGTTGTAAACCTTGTTGCAGAAGTTCACGACGTCGACGTTCCACCAGTCGGGCAGCGTAAAGCCGCCGACCGTGGCGACAACGCCCGGCAGGGTCGAAATAAGCAGGAAGACAGAAGAAGACAGGATGATGGGCATTGCTGCCAAAAAGCCGTCTTTAATGGCCTGAAGGTAGATGTTCTTAGAGACCTTGTCGAAGTACGGCTGACCTTTCTCCAAGAACTTAACGATCGATTCCATAGTTCACGCTCCTCTTTGCATGAAATCTTAATGGCATGGACGTTGAAAACCTATATGGTCTCCCGCTTGCTAAAAGCCCGGGTGCAGGCGGGGTCGGTCCCAGGGGGAGAGAGGGGAGCGGCTGGGTTTGTATCGCATAGGGCCGCTCCCTTCTCGGGGGAAAGCGAGGCGATGCGCTACTGCGCGTCCGCCATAGTGTCGGCGAGCTCCTTGTACCAGAGTGCCGACTGCTTGATGTAGCGTTTTTGCGTGTCGAAGTCGATGTAGAACAGGCCGTAGCGCTTGTTATAGCCATTGGCCCACGAGAACTGGTCCTGCAGGCTCCAGATAAAGTAGCCCTGGACGTCGACGCCCTCGGCGCGCGCCTGGAGCACCTTCTCCATGTGCTGGTCGACAAAGTCGATGCGCTCGGGATCGGCGACGATGCCGTTTGCGTCGGGCTCGGGGTCCTTGTGGCCCAGGCCGTTTTCGGTGATATAGATGACGGGGAGGTTGGGATAGGTGGCGCTGATGTGCTTGAGCGTGTCGTAGAGGCCTTGCGGGTAGATGAGCCAATCCCAGTCGGTGGTGGGGATACCCGGCATATCGACCTGCTGCCCGACGCCCTTAAACTTAAAGCACGAGGTGCCCTTGTCTCCGGTGCCGTTAAAGCTGTTGGTTGACTCGCCATCGTAGGCGGCGATAAACGCCGACTGATAGTAGTTGAGGCCGAACATATCGTTGCGGGGCGCCGCCTTGGCGAGCTCCTCCATGTCGCTGTCCTCAACCGTAAGTGTGGCGTTGTTGGCACGCAGAATCTCGTTGATGAGTGAGAGGGTGCGCGCGGAGTAGTGACCCAGGAAGGCGCCGTCCATGATGAAGTCGGTGTAGAAGGCGTTGTACAGGTCGGCGGCGTGCTGGTCGGCGGGCGAGTCGGTGGCAGGATATGCCGGCGTCAGGACGTTGACCATGCCAATGCGTCCGCCCAGGTGCTCGGTCTCGTCAAGATCCTTATACAGGTTGACGGCGCGGGCGTGGGCAACGAGCTCGTTGTGCTGGCTCTGGATGCCGCTCGTCACATCAAAGTGATGGTTGGGCGGGAAGTTGCCTTGGATGTATTGGGAGTGCGAGAGGCTGATGAGCTCGTTGATGGTGAACCAATTCTTGACCTCGCGGAACTCGCGGAAGCAGAACTCGGCATAGCGCACATAGGCGTCGACGGTCTTGCGGTTGAGCCAGTCGCCCTGGTTGAACAGGGCGGCGGGGGAGTCAAAGTGATGCAGGGACACATAGGGCTCGACGCCATACTTTTTGCAGCAGGCGAACAGCTCGTGGTAGTGCTTAACGCCCTCGGCGAGGGGTTCGGCATCGTCGCCGTTGGGGAAGATGCGGGTCCAGGCGATGGACACACGAATGGCGTTGAGTCCATGCTCGGCAGAAAGGCGGATATCCTCCTCGTAGCGGTTGTAGAAATCACTGGCCGGGTCGGGCAAAAAGCGACCCTGGGCGACAAGGTAATCGTCCCACATGGTCTTACCCTTGCCTGCCACCTTCGTGGAACCTTCCGTTTGGTACGCGGCGGTTGCGGCGCCCCAAACAAAGCCCTTCGGCAGCTGCTGTACGCGGTTTAGCAAAGACATATGCATACACCCTCTCGTCTCGCTGTTCGATATTGTGCGTTTGCGCTCAGGAGGCTCCCTGGTTAGCGTTCAGCGGTGAAAAAGCCCGATAAACACTATCTTAAAATGATTAGAACCAAAATGAGCACGTGAACATTTGACAATAAGCATGTTAACCATCCGGCTGGGATGTATAGAAACAAAACAACTTCAAACAGCCGCGAACGGTTGTATTTGTTCGGTAAGCGGTTTTGATTGACAGAAGTTTTCATGTTGTGGTATATGGCTCGGGTATCATGAGCACGTTATCAATGCATGTACGATGCGCCATGGGCGCGGGGAATAGTTGGGAAGCAGGTTAGCGTGGAAGGCATGGATCAGCAGACAAGGAATGGTCGTTCGGCGAGCGCGGCAGAGGTTGCGGCGCTCGCTGGCGTGAGCCGCCAGACTGTGTCTCGCGTGGTCAACGGTATGCCCAACGTGACGGAAAAGACGCGCAAGCGTGTGCTGGCCGCCATGGAAGAGCTGGGCTTTCGTCCCAATTTTGCTGGAGCGGCGTTGCGCGGCGGGTCGTATCGTTCTATTGGCCTGTGCATGTACAACATCACACGTGTCGGTAACCTGGCGACGCTCGAGGGTATCATGCAAGCGGCGCGCGAGCACGATTTTGCCGTCACTATGATCGAGATGGGCGGCGACAAGCCCTATGCACTTGCCGATGCCTCGCGCCGCATGGTCGAGCGACCCGTCGACGGCATGATTCTCAACATGAACCGCATGGCTCCCGATTTTGAGGAGTTTGTTCCCCAGCCGGGAGTGCGAACGGTCATCCTGTCCATGTATGCGCATCCGCGCTGCACGACGATCGACTCCGACCAGTATGGTTCGTGCGAGCTGTTGACCAATTATCTGCTGGAACATGGTCACTCGAATATGCGGTTTGTGGCGGGTCCGGAAAACTCGATTTCCTCGCGTTTTCGTGAGGCCGGTTGGCGCGATACGCTGGGTCGTGCTCATGTCGATGCCGCTCCGATGCTGCGTGGCGATTGGAGTGCGGACAGTGGGTACGCCATGGGCGAGCGGATTGCGGCCGAGGTGCTTGCCGGCGGGTCGCAGACGCCGACTGCCGTGCTTGCGGCAAATGACCAGATGGCGCTGGGCGTTATCGCCGCGCTCGAGAACGCGGGCCTGTCCGTGCCCGACGACGTGAGCGTGGTTGGTATCGACGACGCACTCGAGGGACTTGTTCCTCACAATCGGCTGACGACGCTGCGATTTGATTTGCGCGGTGTCGGTAAGCTTGCGTTTGAGGCGGCGATTGGAGAGAGCTCGTCTATCGAGGCGATTCATGTGCCGAGCACGCTGGTCGAACGCTCGACTGTTAGGGACATACGGGGTTAGGTCCTACTCCGTTTGTCTCGATTTGTAACAGGTAGACGGTCAAAAGCGGGCTACGTGTTACAGATTTAGATTCTTCGGAAAGAGCAATCCTGTTCGTCTCAATCTGTAACAGCTAGGACCAAAAAACTCAGCTAGATGTTACAGATTGAGACGAACGGCTTCCGACCTGAACAAAAAGGTCGGGGGCGGCTCGCCGTGTGACGTGCCGCCCCCGGCTGAGAAATGGGGACAGGTTATGTGGGCGGTGCAACTCCGCCAACCGCTCGTCGCAAGCCGCTAGTCCAGACGACGGGTCTGCGCCACGTGCTTATACCAGTATGCGCTTGCCTTGGGCGTGCGCTTCTGGGTTTCAAAGTCAACGTAGAAGAAGCCGTAACGCTTGTTGTAGCCATTGGTCCAGGAGAACTGATCCTGCAGGCTCCACAGGAAGTAGCCGCCCACGTTGACGCCCACCTCCATGGCCTTGAGCAACCAGCGCAGGTGCTGCTCGATGTAGTCGATGCGCGGCTGGTCGTCCACAAAACCGTCCTTGTAGGGGTCCTTGTAGCCCATGCCGTTCTCGGTGATGAAGATCTGCTTGTAGTTGGGGTAGCGCTGCTTAATGTAGACGAGCAGATCGAACAGACCCTCGGGATAGATAATCCAGTCCCAGTCAGTGGTGGGGATGCCGGGCTTGTTCACGTGCTCGCCAATGCCCTTGACGCGCCAGCGGCCGGTGCCCTTCTCGCCCGTACCGTTGTGGTGCAGGTCGTTCTCGCCATCGTAAGCCTTCAAGAAACGGCACTGGTAGTTGTTAACGCCCAGGTAGTCGTTGTAGAGGGCGGCCTCGCGCATGATTTCCAGATCCTCGTCTAGGATCTCGATGGTACCGCCCGAGACGGCGGCCAGGCGGTTGGCGCACTCGAGGGTGTCGGGCGCGTAGTCGCCGCGGAAGGTGGCGTCGAGCAAGAACTGGTTTTGCAGCACGTGCTCGTTGTTGGCGGCTTTGATGTCGGCGGGGTCGTTCTCGTTGAGCGGATACTTAAACTCCAACGACTGGATGACGCCGATCTTGCCCTTAAAACCGCCGTTGTGGAAGGCCAGTACTGCCTTGGCGTGGGCGAGCATCATGTTGTGCTCGCACTGGAAGGCCTCGGCCAGATGCGCCTTGACGCCACCGGGGAAGGTGCCCTCGATGTAGGTGTTGGAGGCGTCGGCCCAGATCTCGTTAAAGGTGAACCAGTAGGTCACCTGGTCGGCGTACTCCTTAAAGCAGAAGGTGGCAAAGTCCACAAAGGCGTCGATGGTCTCGCGGTTGAGGAAGTCGCCCTTCTCAAAGAGGGGCAGCGGCGTGTCAAAGTGATGCAACGTGACGAACGGCTCAACGTGGTGCTTGTGACACTCGGCAAACAGGTCGTGGTAGAACTGGACGCCCTCGGGGTTGATCTCGCCGGTGCCGATGGGGAAGATGCGGCTCCAGGCGATGGAGAGGCGGATGCCGTTGATACCGAACTCCTCGCACAGCTCCAAGTCGACGGGGTACTGGTTGTAGAAGTCCGAAGCGGGATCGGGGGAAAAGCGCCCCTGGGCCTCCAGGAAGTCGTCCCAGGCAACCTTGCCTTTACCGTGGGTCCGGGTCTCGCCCTCTACCTGGTAGGCAGCGGTGGCGCCGCCAAAGACAAAGTTCTCGGGAAACTGCGCAGGCGGGTTGGTGACGCTAGCAGGGTTAACGGACATGATGATCCAATCGTCTAAATCGGAGGGCCAGTCGGTCTTGGATGGTCGGCTGGCCCTGAGCGTTACTTACTTCGAGAGTTGCTCGCTTACGAAGGCGAGAGACTTATCGCCGTTCTGGGAGAGTTCGATGTACTGCTTGCCACGGCAGGCGACGCACTTGTTGCCCACGCGCTCGCAGTCCTTCTGCAGGTCGGCCAGGTAGCTTGCGGCCTGCGGGGCCAGTACGACCAGGTCAAAGTCGGGGAGCATGTCGACGTGGTTGCCATATGCCTCGGCAGCGGTCTCAAGATTGATGCCGCGCTCTTTAGCAGCCTTGGCCAGCGCGTTGGCGAGCAGGCCCGAGGTTCCGCCGCCCTGGCAGAGCACGAGCACGCGCTTGCCGTTGAGGTCGCTGGTGGCCGTTGCCTCGGCAGCGGGTGCTGCGGAAGCGGCGGGAGCGTCGGCCTTCACGGCCTCGGCAGCAGCGCCGGCGGCAACGCTCTTGGCGTCGGCCTTGCCCTGGAAGGCATCGTTGAGCTTGGCGGCCTTCTCGGCGTTCTTGGCGGCGAGCTCCTCCTGGGAAATCTCGGCCTCCTCGGCGCACTTCTGGGCGTCATAGGCACGGAAGAACGGATAGTACAGAACGAAGTCGACGACCAGGATAAGGGCGAGCATCACAAAGGCGAGCGGCTGGAAGCCCAGGCCCATGATGGTGCCGATGGGCCCGGGGACGGTCCAAGGCAGGGTGTACATAAAGCCGTTCATGCCCAAGAAGTCGATAAAGATCTTGAGGATCCAGATGTTGGCGATCGGGGCAAAGACAAACGGGACAAAGAAGACGGGGTTGAGCACGATGGGCGCGGCGAACAGCAGCGGCTCGTTGACGGCAAAGCAGACGGGGACGATGGCGGCCTTACCGACGGCGCGCATCTCCTGGGACTTGGCCAGGAAGCAGAACATAAAGACCAGGACGAGCGTGGCGCCGGTGCCGCCCATGCAGACGACGAAGTACTGGGCACCCTGGGTCAGGACGGCGGAAGCGTGCTGGCCAGCCTGGAACGCAGCTAGGTTGTCGGTCATGTTGGCAACGAGAGCGGCGGCGATGGCGGGCTCGACGATCGAGGGGCCGTGGACGCCCACGAACCAGAAGAGGCTCATGGCGCCGTAGATCACAGCGAGGCCGATGTAGCCGTCGGCAGCGGTGAACAGGGGCTGGAACACCTGGATGACGCCCTGGGCAAAGCAGAAGCCAAAAGCAGCGCGGAAGACGATGTCAAAGACCCAAAAGACGGTGATGCAGACGGAGAAGGGGATGATGTCCTTAAAGGTCTGCGAGATGTTGGGCGGAACCTGCTCGGGCATCTTGACGGTGATGTTGCGCTTAATGAAGAACTTGTAGATGATGCCGGTCACAAACGCAGCGATGAAAGCGGTCAGCAGGCCCTTGGAACCAAGGTAGGTGGTGTTGAAGCCGCTGGCGGCGTCCGTGGCGACCGTGTCGCTCGAAAGGAGCAAGAAGCCGATGATGGCCGCGCACATGCATGAGATAAAGTTAATCTGGTTATTCTTGGGCAGGTCGCGGTTCTGAGCGTCGGCGAAGTGCTTGGCCGTGGTGGCGGCGCAGGCGATGGCCAGGATGCCCATGGAGTAGTTGTAGCACTTCCACAGAGCGTTGTTGATGTCATCGGGCCAGTAGAAACCCCAGATGTTGGGGACCGAGGCTACCAGGCAGAAGATGGACGAGAAGATGATGATGGGGATGACGGAGATAAAGCCGTCGCGGATCGCCTTGAGGTACTTGTTGCGGGCGATCGCGTTGAAAAAGGGCTGGCCCTTTTCGATGATGGCGATGAGTTGCTCCATGCAATGCTCCTAAGAGTCGGTGGGTTAGCAACGATGGTAGCTTTTGACGTTCGGTTGCCAAAATGTTGACGTTGCCATTTTGTGACACAAAAAAAGACGCGAACCGGTGGTTCCTGTGCCTGCGAACCGTCGATTCCTTATGCGTAAACGTTTGAGCCGCCCGGTGGCTCTGTGTTTGCACAATGGCAACGTTAACATTTGGGCGACAAAAGCCGTTCGGGGAAGCAAAAATGTCGGTGAACGGTAGGTTTTGGGTGGTGAGCGTATGGTGGGGGAGGCGTTGGATATACTTGAAGGCGTTAAAAATGACTGCGCAAGGTGCCACCAATGGCATCGTTGACATAGAAAGATCGACCTATGGCCGCTGTTAAAAAATCGGTATCCGTCAAAGACGTAGCGCGCCTCGCGGGCGTCTCGGAGCAGACGGTCTCGCGCACCGTGCACGATTCGCCCAGCGTGCGCCCCGAGACCAAGGAACGGGTGCGTGCCGCCATGCGCGAGCTGGGGTATCGCCCCAATTTTGCCGGTCGATCGCTGCGCCGCGGCAAGTTTAAGACCGTCGGCGTCGCCATGTTCAACATTACCGGTACCGGCAACCTCGACCGTATGGAGGGCTTTGCCGCCGCGGCCGACAAACATGGCTATGCCATCACCCTCACTAAAGTAGATGGACATCCCTATACCCTCGAGAGCGCATCGTCGCGTATGAGCGCGCTGCCGGTAGACGGCATGGTCGTGATCATGAATCGCATGCCGGCGGACTTTGGCACCTTCGAGCCGCTGCCCGGCATGCAGACGGTGCTCGTTACGATGCTGGAGCACCCGCTCTGTTCAACGGTCGATAACGACCAGTTCGATTGCTCGCGCCAGGTGGTCGAGTACTTGCTGGGGCGGGGGCACAAAACCGTGCACTTTATCTCGTGTCCCGAGCGCTCGCTTTCGGGCATGCGGCGCGAGGAGGGCTGGCGCGAGACATTGCGCGCGCATGGTATTGAACCCCCGCAGCTCGTGCGCGGCGACTGGACGGCACAGAGCGGATATGCCGCAGGCCAGGCTCTGGCGGACGATCCGACCTGTACGGCCATCTATGCCTCCAACGATGCCATGGCATATGGCTGCATTCGCGGGCTCGAGTCGTGCGGAAGGCGTGTGCCCGAGGATGTGAGCGTGGTGGGTGTTGATGACAGCCTGGGCGACATCGTGCCCGACCGTCGCCTGACCACGGTGCGCTTTGACAACAAGCGCGTCGGCATGTGGGCGGTCGACAAGATTGCCGGCGCCGATGGAGGTGCGTCTGGCGTGGAGCACATGCTGATCCCCGGTGTGCTCGTCGAGGGCGATACGGTGCGCGATGTACGCTAGGGCGCGGATCTGTTTGGGTTGCCGCTAATTGTGTTCGATATTGTTCAAATTGGTTTAAAAACCGTTCACGGGCGAAAAGTGACCGTTCATAGCTCGAAATTACGTTTTGCGCTGTTCTTTTTTGTTTGAATGTTATTGTTTCTGTCATACACAACGCAGCGCGTATGCCCGGACGCGATGCTCTCCATTGGTTCATATGTGAAAGGAACGCAACATGGCAACCAAAGAAGAAATCTCGATGGTTGGATTCGAGATCGTCGCATACGCAGGTGACGCCCAGACCGATCTGCTTGCAGCGCTCGATGCTGCTCGTGAGGGTGACTTTGAGAAGGCCGAACAGCTGCACAAGGATGCCAGCGATGCGCTCATCGGTGCCCACGACACGCAGACCAAACTGCTTTCGCAGGAGGCCGGCGGTGGCGAGATGGAGATGACCTTCATCATGGCTCACGCTCAGGACACTCTCATGACCACTATGATCCTGGAGAAGCAGACCCGCTTTACCATCGATGCCTACAAGCGCATCGCTGCGCTCGAGGCCAAGCTCGCCTAACGAGCCCGCACAACCAAGGTCCCTTCCAAAAGCTCTGCCGCTACCCGCGGCAGGGCTTTTTCTGTCCTCCTCCAAGTTGCGGTGAAATAGGGACTGAATAGGGGCTGGCGGGCGCAAAACAATCCCTATTCCACCGCAACTCATCCCGAGGTAGTCATTGGGGACGTTCTTAAACGACTAGTCATTGGGGACAGTCTTGGTGCGCTCCGTTCGTCCTCCCGTTCGATTTTTGCTCGGTGGGTATACTTCCTTTCGCATTAAACGCCGGACTGAGGAGGTATCCAAATGCCGGATAACGGGTCAATACAAAAAAGAGGCGCGCACGAGATGGCTCATGGGCGTCCTGTCCAGATAACCGAGCACACGACGGTAACCGAGCTGCAGCCCAGTCTGTCCGATGTCGTGTGCGCAAACAAAAAGCTGCAGATTGGCTTTATCGTTGCGCTCGTGGTCCTGGCGCTGCTGTCGGGCTTTGTAGCTCGTCCGCATTTCGCCGATACCAAAACTTGGGACTCCACCATCGAGGTCATCGATCAAAAGAAAGGAAACGTACTGGCGCTCACGACCTCGTGCGTGGCGCTGTCTGCGGGCATTACCGCGCTGCCGGGTGATACGGGAACGCCGGTTGCCGAGCAGCTCGCACAGCTTTCGGGCAACCTTGTTATCGTGCTTGCCGTGCTATACCTAGAGAAATATTTGCTCACGATTTTGTGGTCGGTTGGCCTGGGCATCTTAATCCCGTTTGCGTTGGTGCTCTTTGCGGTGTCGCTCGGCATTCACGGGCGCTGGAGCACGAGCACTGTCCTGCGCCGTGTGGCGACGCGCGTGCTGGTGGTTGCCGTGATCGGTATGGCGCTTGTGCCTGCGAGCGTATGGGTGTCGCAGAAGGTCGATGAAACGTATCGCGTTAGCATCGAGGCGGCCGAGCAAAAGGCGGCCGACGCTGCGAGTGCGGCAGATAGCGATAGCTCCAAAACAAGCAAGAAAAAGACCGAGTCCGCAGAGTCCAAGAGCGTGCTCGAGCAGCTTGCCGACGGTGCCTCGGGCCTCGTCACGTCGGTGACCAGCGGTGCCAAGCAGATGACCGATGAAATTGTGCAGCAGGTGACCGACCTTATCGAAGGCGTCATCGTGATGATCGTGACCTCGTGCGTGATTCCATTGCTGGTGCTCGCGGCGTTTTTGTGGCTGGGGCACACCCTGCTGGGGATTGATATCTCCGGTCCCGCGAACTATTTGACGGGCCGCTTTCTGAGTGCTCCGTCCAAGCATGCCAAGAAGGGCAGGCAGTCTGAGTAGGCGGCAAAGCGTTCTTTGGAAGATTAACCGTAAGAAGGGCGGCCGAGACACGTTCTCGGCCGCCCTTTTGTTTGTTGAATACGCGGTCGCTACGTCCGCGCCGGGCTCAAACGGTCAGCAATCATCCGTGAACGGTATTTGTTCAAAAAAGAACAAAGATAAACAAATAATTCTTGCAGTTGATGTTCGAATGTGTTCAAATAAACACGAACAGTGAAGAACCGCACATTCAGATGCCCGGACCTGAACGCGATTCAACACTTCCAAACAGAAACTACGCACCTGCGTATCTCTCAAGGAGGATGTCATGAGGGTTGTAATCGCTTCCGATGCCGACGGTATGTCGATGAAGGAGTCCATCAAGGAGATGCTCATCGCCGACGGTCACGAGGTCGTCGACTATTCCGAGACCCCTGCCGCGGACTTTGTCGATTCCGCGACCGCCGTTGCCAAGGACCTGCTGGAGCACAAGGATTCCCAGGGCTTCGCATTCGATAAGTACGGCGTCGGCTCCTATATGGCCGCCGTCAAGATCAAGGGCATGGTCGTCGCCAACATTTCCGACGAGCGTTCCGCCTACATGACCCGCGAGCACAACGGCTCGCGCATGGTCACCATGGGCCCGGGCGTTGTGGGCACCGAGGTCGCCAAGAAGATCGCCCGCGAGTTCCTGCGCGCCCAGTACGCTGGCGGCCGTCACCAGATTCGTGTCGACATGCTCAACAAGATGGCCTAACGAGAGCCACCGAGAACTCGAACTTCTACCTCAACTTGTGAATTCAGACGAAAGGACGTTCTGATGAAGAAGACCATCGCAATCGGTTGCGACCATATCGTTACGGACGAGAAGATCTATCTGGCCGACCGCCTGGAGCAGGCTGGCTATAAGGTGCTCGACTGCGGCACCTACAGCCACACCCGTACGCACTATCCCATCTACGGTAAGGCCGTGGGCGAGGCTGTTGCCAGCGGCAAGGCCGACTTTGGCGTGGCCCTCTGCGGCACCGGCATCGGCATCACCAACGCCGTCAACAAGGTTCCCGGCGCCCGCTGCGCCCTGGTCCGCGACATGACCTCTGCCCTGTATGCCCGTCGCGAGCTCAACGCCAACATCGTGGGCTTTGGCGGTAAGATCACCGGCGAGTTCCTGATGGCCGATATCATGCTTGCCTTCCTGGAGGAGCCCTACGAGAAGACCCCCGAGCACGATGCCCTGATTGCCAAGATCGATGCCTGCAATAAGGCCGACGCCGAGGCTCAGGCTGACCCGCACTTCTTTGACGAGTTCCTCGAGAAGTGGGACCGCGGCGAATACCATGATTAGCGGGTATCCGGCGTAATTAACTAGTCCGTTGACGGCTCGCGTTTCTGTGATGGGGCGCGGGCCGGTTTGCTATCAGCCCAATTGGCCCAGTGGGCTGGACGTGCATTGTTCTTTTGTTTGCGGCGCTGCCTCATTACCTTTCTGCTAAAGGCACGACGTTCACAATGGATCGTGCGAGATGATATGTGAAGGAGTAGATTCCCATGGAGTTTGTTCTTGATAACGGCTCTGTCCGCATTGCGTTGAGCACGGCTGGCGGATCGTTCACTTCTATTGCGGCCAACGGCCGTGAGTACCTGTGGCAGGGCGACCCGGCGGTGTGGTCGGGCCAGGCACCCATTTGTTTCCCGATCTGCGGCGGCCTTCGAGACGGTCACGCAATGACCATGGGCGGCCGCGAGGTCAAGCTTGCCCGTCACGGCTTTGCTCGCAAACAGGAGTGGAAGCTCGAGGAGCAGGGCGACAACATGGTCGCGCTGAGCCTAAGCTCTGCCGACCATGCCGAGTTGCTCGAGCAGTACCCGTATCCGTTTAAGATCGTTGCTCGTTACACGATCGATGCGGAAAAGGTGGCCGTGTCGTACGAGGTGACCAATGAGGGCACCGAGGACATGCCGTTCTTTGTGGGTGGCCACCCTGGCTTTAAGTGCCCGCTTGACGAGGGCGAGTCCTATGACGACTACGAGCTCCGTTTTGAGCAGCGCGAGGCCGCCGAGCTCTGTACTGCCGTTCCCTCGACGGGCCTGATTGATGTTGAGCATCGCAGCAAGAACCCGATGGTTGGCCATGACCTGCCGCTGACCCACGAACTCTTTGACTTCGCGGAGACCATCTTTGACGTGCTCGAGAGCCGCGTGGTTACGCTGACCAAGAAGACCGAGGACAAGGGCGTGCGCCTGACGTTTCCCGATATGCCGTACCTGATTGTGTGGAGCAAGCCCGAGGGTGACTTTGTGGCCGTGGAACCGTGGGGCGGCCTGTCCACCTGCTCCGACGAGGACGATATTCTGGAGCACAAGCGCGGCTGCCTGGTGGCCAAGCCGGGGGAGACCGTTACCCGCGGCTTTGAGATCGAGATCCTTTAACGAGCTATCGTATGCTTGGGGCCGCGCGTGTCGTGCCCCGGAAACAGGAGTTCAATATGATTCTGACCGTTACCATGAACCCGTCGATTGATACGCGCTATCAGCTCGACAAGTTGATCATCGACGACGTGAACCGTGTGACGCCCGAAAAGACTGCTGGCGGTAAGGGCCTCAACGTGAGCCGTGTGCTGCTGCAGCTGGGCGACGACGTGCTCGCGACTGGCCTGCTCGGCGGCCACATGGGTGCCTATATGGCTGAGCTTATGGATGCCGACGGCGTCAAGAACGACTTTGTGCCCATCGCCGGTGAGACGCGCATTTGCCTGAATATCCTGCACGAGGGCAATCAGACCGAGCTGCTGGAGAGCGGCCCGCAGATCGCCCCGGCCGAGCTCGAGGCCTTTACGGTCAAGTTCGCCGAGCTTGCAGCGAAGGCGGACGTTGTGACGCTTTCGGGCTCGCTGCCGCGCGGCGTCGAAGCCGGCTACTATGCCGAGCTCGTCAAGATCGCCGAGGAGGCGGGCGCCAAGGTGCTGCTCGACACCTCGGGTGCATCGCTGGAGGCCGCGCTGGAGTCCGACGCTAAGCCTGAGCTCGTAAAGCCCAACCTGACCGAGATTAACGGCCTGCTGGGTACGTCCTTTACGACTGATGATGTCGATGCCCTGCGCGAGGCGCTCGCCGCCGATGGCCGCTTTGCCGGTATTCCCTGGGTTGTCGTTTCGATGGGCGCTGCCGGTTCGGTGGGCTTCCATGAGGGTCGCGCGTTCCGCGCCAAGACGCCCGCGATTGCGGCTGTGAACGCGACGGGTTCCGGCGACTCGACCATCGCCGGCTTTGCGCATGCCATTGCTGCCGGCGCCGACGACGTCACGGTGCTCAAGACCGCCAATACCTGCGGCAAGCTCAACGCCATGGATCCCAAGACCGGCCACCTGGTCATGGATCGCTGGGACGAGATCTACAACAGCGTTGTCGTGACTGAACTGTAGGGTTACGCGGTTTTACCAAACCTATTGGTTCCGCCGTTCTACCGAACGGCGGACCGGTCGACGCTGCGCGGGCCGCATTTGGACAATCTGACGTTCAACTTCAAGGGCGCGACCAGAAGGTCAGCGCCCTTTCGTTTCGCGTCACCTTGTCTCAAATGCGGCCCGCTCGCTGTCCGTCCTCTACCTGCGGCGTTGTCTTGCTCCGGATGCGGCAGTTAGGGACGTTCCTTTTCTGCCGGCAGTCTGGGACATTCCTTGGGGTAGTCATCGGGGACGTTCTTTAATGACCAGTCGTTTAAGAACGTCCCCAATGACTACACTCAAAAAACGGCGCCCGCCGGCGATGTTGCCGGCGGGCGCCGCTGTCGCGTAGGCGCTATTCGTTGAGTGCGTGCGTTCGGGCTCGCTGCTACAGCGAGTCGATAAAGCGCTGCTGGGCGGCGCGGCCGGCTTCGTCCCACTTAAAGACGCCGGCGTTGTCGAGCACGTGGCCAAACACCACGCCGACCTCTTCGTGCAGGATATCGATGGCGTTGTCGGCCGTAAGCTCGTCGGCGCGGCGGGCAAAGACGTCCTCGGCCCATGCGGCGTGGCTGCGGCAAAGGTCGTCGCCCTCGAGCGCGCCAGCAAGGTCGTAGCTGGCATCGGCTTTGGCCGCCAGCAAGTGCTCGCGGACAGCGCCAAGCTCGGGAACCAGGCGCGGCGGCAGAATGGCCAGGCCCATGACCTCAATCAAGCCGATGTTCTCTTTCTTAATGTGGTGGTACTCAACATGCGGGTGGAAAACGCCCAGCGGATGCTCGTCGGTCGTGATCTGTCTCTTATACACATCTGACGCTGCCGACGAATAGCCTTGTGTAGA
>UQSC01000042.1 GCA_900543615.1 uncultured Collinsella sp.
TACGAGATCAGCCTCGGTCTCGTGGGCTCGGAGATGTGTATAAGAGACAGGCGCTTGGCTACGCCGGCGGCGGCGCCAACTTGGACGCAGTGTTTAAATCGCCCGAGCTCGCGCATGCAGGCACAGAAGTTGTCGAGGGCGCTCAGACCCAGACGGGCGTCGCGCCCCAGCGCGGTATCGTTGCGGCAGCTTCCACCATCGCCGATGCGCAAAAGGACGAGGGCGAACAGGGCGACGACGCCGAAACGACTCAAACGAACGAAACGACGACAACTCCATCGGCAAGATAAGTTGCGAGCGGGACAGCAAATTTGGGATTGGGCCTTTTAGCTGCTCAAGTGCCAGATGTCACCAGTGGCGCACCCGATGTCAGTCACCAACAGCGAGCGAGCCGCATTCACGCCAATCTGACGTTCGTTAGAACGGCGGAACTAATTACTTTACATACACCACGTTGTCGCGGCGGGGTTTGGCCTCGGGAAGCGCACCCTCGGCATAGCCCAGAATGCAGTGACCGACACCGCGCAGGCTGCCGTCGGCGGGCAGGCCCCAGCTGGCCAGCAGCTCCAGGCCCTCGGGCGAGTCAAAGACCTCATGCGCGCGGTGAATCCAGCACGAATCGACACCCAGTGCATAGGCGGCGTTGAGCAAGTTGCCCATGGCGAGCGAGCCGTCTTCCAGGTGCGTGGGCACGCTGCGGTCGACGAGCACCACCACAACGGTCTTGGCGCCGTAGAAGGGATCTCCCTCGCTGCCCATAACTTGGGCGTTGAGCTGCGAGAGGCGCTCGACGGTTGCGGGGTCGGTGACGGCGACGAACGTGACCGGCTGGCGTCCCATGCCGCTGGGCGCGTACTGGCCTGCCTCGATAATGCGTGCGAGCTTTTCGGCTTCGACGGGGCGATCGCTATAGTTACGGCAGCTGCGGCGGTGGATGAGCGCTTCGATGGTCTCCATGGGTTCTCCTAGCGATGACATTGCAGATGCTCCGTTCTTACCCGTCGTGCCGTAGCCGTAATCGCGCAGTCGGCCCCAAACAATGCAAGCTGCCAAGTGGAAAAGTTGGTTTGCATAAAACTTCAGCCAGAATGTGACAAACCGGTGGGATGGTTAAACGTTTTATCCCGTCTACCCTGCGGTTTTTTACCACTTGCCTAAATGATGCGCGCATAAGCTCTGATAAAGGTTTTACTAAAGGAGCACCAACGTTTATCAACGCGCCATGGTGGCGCCGGGCCAGGAGGTAACATCATGTTCCAGGCTGGAGATGTCGTCGAGACCGACTTCGAAGGATTTCTGAAGCTGCTGCGTTCCAAGACGCGCGCTTTCGTGTCGATCAATGATCACGAGTACTACATCACGCACACCGATGGCTATTGGCGTGTTCAGGATTGCGAGGCCCTCAACGATAAGGGCCACTTTACTGACTGCTCCGAGCTAGTCAACACGGTCTGCGAGGTCGTCGAACTGCCGTGGATCTGCGGCAAGAGCCTGCACGACAGCTTCTCGGGCGCCACGGTCTACGAGGCCGTCGCTGCTTAACAGCCAACAATCGATATTCTCTCGCAACCGCCGGCGCCGCCCCCGCGCCGGCGGTCTTTTTTGTCGATATGCTTATGTAGAGCCGACTATAAACAACGAGCTTATTGACGATAGTCAAAACTCGGACTAATGTAGAGATATAAATTGGTCAAAACTCGGACTATCGAATGGTGGGAGAGATGAATAGTGCAGTTAGCCTGGTCGATTTCGACCGGATGTTCAACGGGCTTGACCGTATCTATTCGGAGTTCGCGCGCGCCTGCGGTCTTTCGGACTGCGCCTACTGGATGCTCGTCGACACGAGTGCAGCGGGCGGAAGCGTTGCCGTGAGTCGGCTGACGAGTGAATGGTTCTACAGCAAACAGACCATCAATTCGGCGATCAAGACGCTTAGGGCGCGAGGGCTTGCGACGTTGGAGTTTGCCGAGGGCAGTCGTAAGAACAAGGTTGTGCGACTGACCGAAGAAGGCGTACAGTTTGCCAAGCGCTACGCGTTGCCGGCGCAAAAAGCCGAGCAACAGGCATTCGAGGCGCTCGAGCCGTGGGAGCAGCGCGAGATCATGCGCTTGGTCGGTAAGTTCTCCCATGTTCTGAACGAAGAGTGCGAGGCATTTAAACGGCAAGTGGCCGCCGAGAACGAGGCTGACGATAAGGGCGAGGGGGAAACATGCGACTCTTAATGAGATTTATGAGGCCGTACCGCGGTCTGATTGCGGTGACGCTGTTTGCGGTGCTGATAGATAACGTCGGTACGCTGTTGGTTCCCACGATGCTGGCGAACATGGTCAACACCGGTATTGCCACGGGCGATGTCGACTATATATTACGCAACGGCCTGTACATGCTTATCGCGACCGGCATGGCCAGCGGCGGCACGGTGCTGGGCTGCTATCTTTCAGCGCGCCTGGCCGCCAACGTGGCCTGCGATATCCGCAATGCCGTGTACGACAAGTCGCTCGAGCTGTCCGCCAGCGACTTTGAGCGCTTTGGCACGGGTTCGATGATCACACGCTCGCTCAACGACATCAACGTGATTCAGCAAGCTGTCCTTCAGACGATTCAGCTGGTGTTGCCGGTGCCGTTCTTGGCCGTGGCAGGCATCATTTTTGCTTGGTTCATCGATCCCGCCATGGGCACGCTGCTGGGCGTGGTCGTTGCGATCGTGCTGGTGGCGGCGGTCTTTACGGTGGCTAACGCCGCGCCGATCTTTATGCGCCTGCAGAGCTTTATCGACCGCATGAACGTGGTGCTGCGCGAGAACATCGTGGGCGTGCGCGTCATCCGCGCATTTAACAAGGAGCGCCACGAGGAGCAGCGCCTGGACGAGGTGTTTAGCGATTACGCGGCCAACGCCATCAAGGTCAACCACCTGTTTGTGGGTCTCGACAGTTCCAGCTTCTTTTTGATGAATATCGCCGAGGTGGCGGTGCTGTGGGTGGGCGGCAACCGCGTGGGCGTCCACGCCATGCAAATCGGCAGCATCTCGGCCGTGTTGGAATACGCGATCCTGATCCTTTTCTTTGTGATGATGGCGCAGATGGTGATTCTGACGCTCCCGCGCGCTGCGGCGTGTCTCAACCGTGCGCAACAGGTGCTCGAAATTGAGCCGAGCATCGTGGACGGCAAGCGCACGCTAGATACGTGCGCGGCGGAGCCTGTTGACGGTACCGATGCGGTTGCCGTGTTCGACCATATGTCGTTCCGTTTTGACGATGCCGACGAGGACACTCTGTGCAACCTGAGTTTTGCCTGCCGCCGCGGACAGACGACCGCGATCGTGGGCTCAACGGGCTCGGGCAAGTCAACGGTGGCCAAGCTCCTGCTTCGCTTCCACGATGCAACGAAGGGCGCCATTCGCCTGAACGGCATCGATCTGCACGACCTTTCGCAAGGTGAGATTCGCGGGCATATCGCTTACGTGCCGCAGAAGGCGTGGCTGTTCTCGGGCACCGTTGCAAGCAACCTGCGCTTTGGCAACGAAGGCGCGACTGAGGCTGACATGCTCCATGCGCTGGAGGTTGCCCAGAGCACCTTTGTGCTCGACCAGCCCCAGGGGCTCGATACGCCGGTGGCCCAGGGCGGCACGAACTTCTCGGGCGGCCAGCGCCAGCGCCTGGCCATTGCTCGCGCACTCATGAAGCGCGCCGATCTATATATCTTCGACGACAGTTTTTCGGCCCTGGACTTTAAGACCGATGCGGCACTGCGCCATGCGCTGCAGGACGAGACGCGCGATGCCGCGGTGCTCATCATCGCCCAGCGCATCTCGACGATCTTGCACGCCGACCAGATCGTCGTGCTCAAGGACGGCGAGGTTGTGGGCTTGGGCACGCATGGCGAGCTTATGGAAACCTGCGAGGTGTACCGCGCCATCGCGGAATCGCAGATGAAGGGAGGTGAGTAGCATGACCGAGGAGCTCAGGAAGCAGGCCAGCGTTGATGACGCCGTTGCCGCGGGACTGGTTGAGGAAACGGCTGCCGTAGCACCCGAGCTGGACGAGGCCGCCAAGGCTGCAGCCGAGCGCGAGGCTCGCCGCCAAGCGCTCTACGAGGAAAACGAACGCGCCGAGGATGAGCGCGCCCGCGCTGAGGCAGAGCGCATGCGCGATGTGGACGACGAGGACGAGGACGAGAAACCCCGCGACACCTGGGCGACGGTGCGCCGCCTGTGGAGCGAGGCTGCCGGTGACCATTGGCGCTTCTATATCGTGTTCGCGAGCATCGTGTTCTATGCCATCTTTAACACCGCTGCGCCGGCATATAGCGCCCGCGTGATCGATGAGCTGTGGGGCCACATTCAGGTGGCGTTTGCCAACGACACCACCTTCAACATCACCTGGGAGAACTGCGGCAGGACCATCTTCATCTACTTTATGATCTGGACGGCCGCTGCCTCGTTCTACGCGCTCCAGAGCTTTTTGATGTCGAGCGTGGCCGAACGCCTTAACCTGCACCTGCGTAACCGCATCGCTCAAAAGCTCAACCGTCTGCCGCTTGCCTTCTTTGATGCGCATCGTCCCGGCGAGGTCGTCAGCCGTGCGACCAACGACTTAGACAAGATGTCTGAGAGCATGCAGCGCGGCTTGCTGCAGCTTCTGGTGTCGATCGGTACCGTGGTGGGCGCCGTGAGCGTGATGTTCGTGTTTAGCGTGCCGCTCACGCTTGTCTTTTTGTTCTTTACGGCGCTTTCGCTGCTGGTGACGAAGGTCGTTTCGCGCCGCACGCACGATGTGACGGGCGAGCGCCAGGAGTGGGTGTCCAAGATTACGAGCGCGGTCGAGGAAGGCTACTCGGGCCGTCTGGTGATCCGTGCGTTTAACCGCGAGCGCCAGAGCTCTGCCGAGGTGCACGAGGCTTCGAAGGAGCTGGCGCGTGTGAGCACCAAGGCCGACTTTATGATTAACGCCGTCGGCCCCGCGGTGCGCTTTATCGGCCGCTTGGCGCAGATCGTGATTGCGCTTGTGGGCTGCAGCATGCTGGTTGCCGGGCATATGACCGTCGGCGTGTTCCAGGCGTTCTTCCAGTTTATCTATGAGGCATCCGAGCCCATGACGCAGCTGTCGTTTACCTTTAACTCGCTGCAGAGCGCGCTGGCGAGCGCCGAGCGCGTGTTCGACCTGCTCGACGAGTCCGAGATGGAAGCCGATCCGTTGCCGGCGGCCGCCGCCAAGCTGCCGGGCAAGGTTGAGGGCCGTGTTGCCTTTGAACACGTGCGCTTTGGTTATGCGCCCGACAAGCCGCTTATGCGCGACGTGTCGTTTACCGCCGAGCCGGGCCAAAAGATCGCGGTGGTGGGAACCACGGGTGCGGGTAAGACCACGCTCATCAACCTGCTCATGCGCTTTTACGAGATCGACGGCGGCCGCATTACGCTCGACGGCGTGGACACGAGCCGCATGGACCGCGGCGAGCTGCGCCAGCAGTTTGGCATGGTGTTGCAGGACGCCTGGCTGTTCGATGGCACCATTGCCGAGAACATCGCCTATGGCTGTCCCGAGGCGACGCGCGAGGAGATTGTCGCGGCCGCACGTGCCGCTCAGGTCGACTTCTTTGTGCGCACTATGCCGCAGGGCTACGACACGCGTGTGGCTAACGATGCCGAGAACATCAGCCAGGGCCAACGTCAGCTGCTGACCATCGCGCGCGTGCTGCTCAACAACCCGGCGATCCTCATCCTGGACGAAGCGACGTCGAGTGTGGACACGCGCACCGAGCTCGCCATCGGCCGCGCCATGGACGCGCTCATGCGCGGGCGCACGAGCTTTGTGATCGCGCACCGTCTGTCGACGATCGTCGATGCCGACCTCATCCTGGTCATGGATCACGGCAATATCATCGAGCAGGGTACGCACCAGGAGCTGCTGGCTGCCGAGGGCGCTTATGCCGACCTCTACCTAAGCCAGTTCGCATAAGGTGACAAAGGGGCAGTCCCGCATGTCACATCGAAAAGAAGGCGCGCCGGGGGCGGATTCCCTGGCGCGCCTTTGCGTTGGCGTTAATGCTGTGGCGGCTGCCCGCGGCCCTAGCGCTCGTCCACAAGCTTGGCGACGAGGGCTTTGAGCTCGGCCACCTCTCGCTCGAGTTCCTTGACGCGACGGGCGTTTTCGGTGATGCCCTGACGGTTGAGGGCGCTCTGCTCGGCGGCATCGTCGGGCATGTACTCGCGATGCTGCTTGGCGTCGAAGCTCTCCTCGAACACGCGGCAGCCGTTGCGCTTGATGATGCGCCCGGGCACGCCCACGACGGTGCAGTTATCGGGTACATCTTTGACGACGACCGAGTTGCCGCCGATCTTGACGTTGTTGCCAATGTGGATGTTGCCAAGTACCTTGGCGCCCGTGCCCACCGTGACATTGTTGCCCAGGGTGGGGTGGCGTTTGCCGGTCTCGTTGCCGGTGCCGCCGAGCGTGACGCCCTGGTAGAGCACACAGTTGTCGCCCACGATGGCAGTCTCGCCAATAACGACGCCCATGGCGTGGTCGATAAAGAAGTGCTTGCCGATCTGCGCGGCGGGATGAATCTCGACGCCGGTGATGTGGCGGGTGATTTGCGAGAGCACACGGGCGAGCGAACGATGGCCGTGCTCCCACAGCCAGTGCTCGGGCACGTGGTTCCACTTGGCGTGCAGGCCAGGGTAGGAAAGGAAGATGACCAGGGCATTTTGCGCGGCAGGGTCTTGCGCCTGGACGGTCTTGATGTCCTCACGAATGGTATTGATAAAGCTCACCGGCCGCCCTCCCTTAGCGCCGTGACAATGCGATTCAATAAAGTATAGCGATTCGCTAGGGATTAGGAAGGGCGATCTTGCTTTGCTTTGGGCGACAAGTGTCAGTTATGCAAACTTGTTGGTAATGAAGTAAGACTTTTGAGGGGTTTGGCCCGTGCTCGCATCGCAACCGTATACTGGTCAACTTGGACGTGTCCGCGCCCACAACTGAGAGGTTTTACTTCATGGGTTTCATCAATTTTATCGCCGAGCTGCTTAAGGACCCGCGCACCGCGATCGCCAGCTGGATCGCCGCCGGCCCGCTTATGGCCTACGGCTGCGTGTTCCTAATCATCTTTATCGAGACGGGCGTGGTGTTCTTCCCGTTCCTTCCCGGCGACTCGCTGCTGTTTGCCTCGGGCTTCTTTGCCCATAATGGCGGCTTTAACATCGTGGCGCTTCTGGCCACCGCATGGGCTGCAGCCATCCTGGGCGATCAGTGCAACTTTATGATCGGCCACTTCTTTGGCCGCAAGATTATCGCCTCGGGCAAGGTAAAGGCCATGACGCCCGAGCGCATCAAAAAGTCCGAGGATTTCCTGGATAAGTGGGGCCATCTGGCCATCTTCCTCGGTCGCTTCTTCCCGTTCATTCGCACCTTTGTGCCTTTTATCGCCGGTATGGGCGGCATGCACTGGCGCAACTTTGTCGTCTTTAACGTGCTAGGTGGCATTACCTGGTCGACGGTCTTTACGCTGCTGGGTTACTTCTTTGGTGGCATTCCGTTTGTGCAGGAGCACTTTGAGCTGCTGATCATCGGCATTGTCGCCGTGTCGATCATCCCGACCGTGGTCGGTCTGGTTAAGGCTAAGCTCGGTAAAAAGAACGCCTAGTCCGAGCTTGTTTTCTGACGTTAATTCCAAGGCCCGTCATCGGATTCGATGGCGGGCCTTTTGTGTTGGAGGCAAATGAAAATACTTTACTTAGTTAAAGAAAAACGTTTTATCCAAGGCGTGCGGGGAGTACAATCACCTGCATGCGAATCGACGTGCCATCGGCTTCGATGCTGCCCGCGTGTCCTGCCCGGCCCTACGCTCCGGGTATGCGACGTTGCGACGCGGCCGGCTTCGGTCCTTGCGTGCGGGTTCGCGAGTATGCAACCGTGTATGTAAGGAGCGACATATGACTGTCGAGAAGAAGGATATCGATTGGGGTAGCCTCGGCTTTGGCTACATGAAGACCGATTACAGCTACGAGGCCCATTGGAAGGACGGCGAGTGGGACGAGGGCGGCCTGACCACCGACCACACCCTGCATGTCTCCGAGTGCGGCGGCATCTTCCACTACTGTCAGGAGGTCTTTGAGGGCCTGAAGGCCTACACCGCCGAGGACGGCAGCATCGTCTGTTTCCGCCCCGACATGAACGCCGAGCGTATGTACAACTCCGCCCAGCGTCTGGAGATGCCCCCGTTCCCCAAGGACAAGTTTGTCGAGGCCGTCAAGCAGGTCGTCTCCGCCAACGCCGCCTGGGTTCCGCCCTTCGGCTCTGGCGCAACCCTGTATGTGCGTCCGTTTATGATCGGCTCCGGTGACGTGATCGGCGTGGCTCCCGCTCCTGAGTACACGTTCCGTATTCTCGTGACCCCGGTCGGTCCGTACTTTAAGGGTGGCCTCAAGCCCGTCAAGCTGCGCGTTTCCGAGTACGATCGCGCCGCACCGCATGGCACCGGCAACATCAAGGCCGGCCTGAACTACGCCATGTCCCTGAAGCCCACGATGGAGGCTCACCGCGAGGGCTATGCCGAGAACCTGTATCTCGACTCCGAGTCCCGCACCTATGTCGAGGAGACCGGTGGCGCCAACGTCCTGTTCGTGAAGGAGGACGGCACGCTTGTCGTCCCGCAGTCGCACACCGACTCCATTCTTCCCTCCATCACCCGCCGTTCGCTCGTTCAGGTCGCTGAGGACCTGGGCATGACCGTTGATCAGCGACCCGTCGAGTGGGCCGAGGTCAAGGCCGGCACCTTTGTTGAGTGCGGTCTGTGCGGCACCGCTGCCGTTATCTCCCCGGTCGGCGAGATCGACAACAAGGTCTACGGTGCCGATGAGACCGTGACCTTCCCGGCTGGCTACACCGAGATCGGTCCTGTGATGAAGAAGCTTCGCGAGACCCTGACGGGCATCCAGTCTGGTGCTGTTGAGGATAAGCACAACTGGGTTTACACCGTCGCGTAAGCTGTCTTGTATGTCCGGTCCGAGGGCGACCTTCCTTTCCGGCGCGTCCTCGGACATGAAAGAGCCCCCGCTGCGCACTTCGTGCGGCGGGGGTTCTTTCGTCCTGCGGAGTGCGCCGGAAAGGAAGGTCGCCCTCGGGCCTGCGTTACCTCGGCGCTGCCGTTACGGGCAATATAGATCTGAATAAAGATGGTGCGCGGCCTATTGGCCGCGCTTTTGTTTTGGTTCGCGCCATGTGGGGGTGATGGCGACGTGCATTTTTGCGAGTATTCTGCAATCGAAGGCCCCTGCATACCGACTTCGGGCGAAAAATCGGGATTTCTCGATGTTTTCTACGAATGATGGACGGGGTTATGGGCTGACAGCGTTTGATTTGCAGGGATATTCGCGGTCTTTGGCATTTATCGTGGCGCCCGAAGCCCTTGGTTATATTGAATACTCCTAAAAATGCACGGTGCTTAGAGGGGGACCTTCGCAACAAAGGAAACCGCCCCGTCGAAGTATGCATTCGACGAGGCGGTTTATGCATATACCCGATTAAGGATACGCTGCGGATCTGTTAGAACTTGACGGTCGGTGCCTGGCGGGCAGCTTCGGCGGCCTCGAAGCCCTGGCGCTCCTTAAACTGGAAGATGCCGGCAAAGATGACGGCCGGGAAGGTCTGGATGGCGTTGTTGTAGCTAAGCACGCAGTCGTTGTAGCTCTGGCGTGCGTAGCTCACCTTGTTCTCGGTGTCTTCGAGCGTGGCTTGGAGCTGCGTAAAGTTGGTGTTCGCCTTAAGATCGGGGTAAGCCTCGGCCACGGCGAAGAGCTGGCGCAGGGCGCCGGTCAGCACGTTGTCGGCTTCCATCTTGGCTTCGGGCGTGGTGGCGCTCACGGCGGCGTTGCGCGCGTTGACCACGGCGGCAAGCGTGTCCTGCTCGTGTTTGGCGTAGCCCTTGACGGTTTCGACCAGGTTAGGGATCAGGTCGTTGCGGCGCTGCAGCTGCGTGTCGATGTTCTGCCAGGCGTTATCGATGCGATTGCGCTTGGTGACCATGTTGTTGTAGATGCCGGCGATGGCGCAGACAATCACAACGACAACAACGATACCGATGATGATGGTAGCCATGATGTCTCCGTTTCGAATGGCCGCGGCGTCTTCCGCCGGCTGCCGTTGGTGTAACGCTACTAGTATACCCGCAACCTTTGGCGATACCGAACTTTCCGGTAAGCGTTATGTTTCCACCAAGGTGAGGCCATTCGCCAGAGGGCGGGCGATACAGGTGTAAGATATGTGACAGATTAGTGAGCGCTGTCTTTTCCTTGAGGAGGGCGATACGTATGGACCTTCGCATCAAGAAAACCTATCGGGCCCTGTTCGAGGCCTTTACTGAGCTACTCGAAGAGCATCGGTTTGAGGACGTGACGGTTGCCATGCTGTGCGACCGCGCTATGATTCGTCGGACGACGTTCTACAAGCACTTCCGCGACAAAAACGATTACTTTGCCTTCTATATCGATGAGCTCATGTCGGGCCTGCCGCAAAAGCGGGCCGATGCGGATGGCGCGGAGGGCGCCGAGGACGTGCGCGCGCTTCGCCACGAAGTGTTCGCCGATGCCATGGATCTGATCCTGGCGCATGAGCAGCTCATGGATAACATTTTGGCGAGCAGTATGTCGGGTATGCTGACCAGCATGATTTGCGACCGCATCGCGCGCTCCATACGCGGGCGCGTGATGAGCGCGCTTGACGAGGACGCGCTCGCGCCCGTATCGCTCGAGACAACGTCTGAGTTTGTCGCCGGCGGCATTATTCGGCTCTTTACTATGTGGTGGGAATCGGGCCACGTGCTAGAGCGCCGATCCGAAATCGCCGACGTGGTCGATGCGCTGTTCGAGCGGACCATGACGCCGGTGAGTCACTAAGAGTGGCGGAGAGAGGGGGATTCGAACCCCCGGAACGCTCTCGCGCTCAACGGTTTTCAAGACCGCCGCATTCAACCGCTCTGCCATCTCTCCGTGAGTCGTAATGATAGCATCGTTTTGGATTTGCAACAGGGAAGGCGAACGATGACGAGCACCGGAATCGATGAGAAGTTCATGAGCGAGGCGCTGGCGGAGGCGCGTGCCGCCGCGGCGGTGGGCGAGGTGCCGATCGGTGCCGTAGTGGTGCGCGCGGGTGAGATCGTCGCGAGGGCGCATAATCGCCGCGAGCTCGACCAGGATCCTTCGGCGCATGCCGAGTTTTCGGCCCTGTGCGCCGCCGCTCAGTCGCTCGGTCGCTGGCGCCTTTCCGATTGCACGGTCTACGTGACGCTCGAGCCCTGCTGCATGTGCGCGGGGCTTATGGTTAACGCGCGCGTGGGGCGTTGCGTGTATGGCGCGACCGATGCCAAAGCGGGTGCGCTGGGCTCGCTGTATGACCTCAATGCCGATTCGCGCCTGAACCATCGGTTTAATGTGACCGCCGGCGTGCTGGCAGACGAGTGCCGCGCGGTGTTGAGCAGCTATTTTAGTGGGTTGCGTGGCACCGATGGTGCTGGCTGCGGTTGTGGGGCCGATCTTGAGGCGCATGCCGCTCATGCCGAGGCGCTCGCGTGTGTCGAAGATACTGCCGTTGAGGCGGTCGATTTTGGTGCCGCGTGCCGCCGGCCCCGCCGTGTGCTGCTGGCGATTGATTCTTTTAAGGGCAGCGTTTCGAGCGCGCAGGCGGAGGAGGCCGTTGCCGAAGGTGTGCGCCGCGTGTGGCCCGATGCCCAGGTAAGCGCGCTGCCGCTGGCGGATGGCGGCGAGGGAACGCTCGATGCCGTTGCCGCGTGCGGCGGCGAGCTCTCGGCCTGCGAGGTTGCAGGTCCCTTGGGCGACCGCGTGCCTGCCCGGATGCTGGTGGACGGCGAGCGCGAATCTGCTGTAATTGAGATGGCCGAGGCGGCGGGTATTGGGTATTCGCCTTGCACAGAGCCTGCGGCGTTGGCTGCTACGACCTATGGCGTGGGCGAGCTTATGCTTCGCGCGGTCCGTGCTGGGGCAAAGACTATCTATATTGGTCTGGGCGGCAGCGCCACCAATGACGGTGGCGCCGGCATGCTGCAGGCGCTGGGCGCGCGCCTTGTCGATGAGTGTGGCTGCAATATCGCCCCTGGTCTCGCGGGCCTTGAACACGTGGCGAGTATCGATTTGGCACCGGCGCTTCGGGTGCTGGGCGGCGCACGCATCGTCGTGCTGTCCGACGTCGAGAATCCGCTCGTGGGGCGTCGAGGCGCACTGGCGGTGTTTGGTGGGCAGAAGGGTTTGCCGACGGGTGATGCCGAGGTGCTGCGCGGGTACGACAGCTGGATGGTCGGCTACGGCCGCCTGCTCGATACGGCGATTGCCGAGGCACGGGCTCAGGGGTTGTTGCGCGTGCCCGAGGGTGTGCGGACATTTGGCTCGGTGCTCGGTGTGCCCGGTGCCGGCGCCGCCGGCGGCCTGGGTGCCGCGCTGCTAGCGCTCGGTGCGGAGCTGCGCTCGGGCGTGGAGACGGTGCTTGATCTGATTGGGTTTGACGAGCGCGTGCGCGATGCCGACCTGGTCATAACGGGCGAGGGCAATATGGACGAGCAATCCGCTGCCGGTAAGGCGCCGGTGGGCGTGGCCCGCCGTGCCAAGCGCTATGGTAAGCCGGTGGTCGCCGTCGTGGGCGGTCGCGCTGACAACCTGGATGCGGTGTATGGGCAGGGCGTCGACCTGGTTTTGGCAATCTGTCGCAAGCCCATGCCCCTCGACCAGGCGCTCGATCCCCAGGAAGCCACAACCAACCTCATCTGCGCCGGTGAAGCCGCCGCTCAATCCTACGACCTCGCCCGCCTCTAAAACCCAACTCCCTATAAGTTGCGGTGGAATAGTTCCTGTTTGGCGGCTCAGGCGGCAAAAACAGGAACTATTCCACCGCAATTTCGAGAATGGCTATCCGAGGCTGGCCGCCTTGGGCCTTGGGTCGGACCGTCCGCCATGAAATGCGGCCATCTACTACGTTTAGCCGAGCACCTTTGACTATCCCGGAATATGCGAAAATAAAACCGGCGGGTAGACGGCTTGCCGATTATTGAAAAATCCGGCTATGGTTGACCCCTGCGGCCTAAACGTAGTAGATAGGCCCCTTTTGTGGCACGGCAGCAGACCAGTCTTTTTGGGACGGGGCTTATTTGACAACCTGTCGATCTGATTGCCCAAGTAGTCAAAAAGCTTCGTCCCAAATTAGCTACCTTGCCCCATCGGGCTGGAGCGGGTAAGATATATCGAGCGCCTAGCGCGTTCGATGGGTTCGGATGACGACATGTTCCGAATCTGGTCAGGTCCGGAAGGAAGCAGCCATAAGGAGCCTCTGTCGGGCATCCGAATCCATCGAGTGCGCAGGCGCTTTTTGGTGCCGCGGCTACCCGCGAGTGCCGGCAGGGTCACATTTATCTGATAATTGAATCCCCGGCGTTATGCCGCTCGCTGGCGTTGCCAAAACATCGGCTGCTACATGCCTTGGGCACTAGTGGCCTTTGTGCTTGCTTCGCCTTAACATCTGTAACGAGTTGCTTACGCATCTCCAGGGTTCTCCGTACTATCATGAATCAGATTGAAGAGAGATGATGATAGGGAGCGCCTTTTTATGATTGAGCTGCTCGGGCGTTTTGGTGGCAAGTTTCGCCGGTATATGGTGATTGGTCCTGCGTGTAAGTTGATTGAAGTGATCTTTGACCTGCTTACGCCGCTCGTGATTGCCCAGATGATTGATAAAGGTATCGGTGCGCACGACGTGAGTGCCGTCGTCCACTACGGCATGGTGCTCGCCGCCATGGCCGTGATCGGCATCTCGTTTACGCTCGTCTGCCAAAAGATGGCGGCGCTCACCTCGCAGGGCATGGGTACTGACATTCGCGGCGCACTCTACAAGCACATCAACAAGCTGAGCTACGCCGAGCTCGACCGCTTTGGCACGCCGTCGCTCATCACGCGCATTACCAACGACGTCAACCAGGTGCAGCTTGCCGTGGCGCTGGGCGTGCGCATGCTCATCCGCTGGCCTTTCCTGGCGGTGGGTTCCATGGTCGCAGCCCTTGCCATCGACCTTAAGCTCGGCATCATCTTTTTGATTTGCACGCCCGCCATCGGCCTGGTGTTTTGGTTTGTCATGGCGCGCTGCATCCCGTACTACAAGCAGCTGCAGGCAAAGCTCGACCGCATCGCGCTCATTTGCCGCGAGGGGCTTTCGGGCGCTCGCGTGGTCCGCGCGTTTGTGCGCGAGGGTCACGAGCGTGAACGTTTTGCCCGGGCGGCCGATGACCAGGCGCGTGTCGCAATCGCGGTGGGCAAGCTCTCGTCGATTCTCAACCCCGTCACGTTTTTGGTGATGAACCTGGGCGTGTGCGCCATCCTGTGGGTGGGCGGCATCCAGGTCAACGTTGGCGAGCTCACGCAGGGCCAGGTCATGGCATTCGTCAACTACATGACGCAGACTCTGACCTCTATCGTGTATGTCGCCAACCTGGTCGTGGTCTTTACCAAGGCGAGCGCCAGTGCGTCGCGTCTCAACGAGGTGCTCAATTGCGTGCCGAGCATTACCGACGAGGGCAACCAGCCGGTTGCGCTGCCCGAGCCGAGCGCACTGGCGGGTGGCGCTGTTCCGGTCCCCTCGCTGAGCTTGAGCCATGCGAGCTTCTCTTTTGGCGCCGGCGCTGCCAACGCCGTCAACGATGTGACCCTGGAGCTCCCGCTGGGCAAGACGCTTGGCATTATCGGCGGTACGGGTAGCGGCAAGTCCACGCTCGTCTCGCTCATCCCGCGCCTGTACGACACGGGCACCGGCAGCGTGAGCGTAATGGGTGCCGACGTGCGCGCCTGGCCGCTCGACCAGCTGCGCCATGTGGTTGCGACTGTTCCGCAGCGCGCGTCGCTCGTGAGCGGCACCATCCGCAGCAACCTAACCTGGCGCGACGAGTCGGCAACCGATGAGGAGCTGTGGGCGGCGCTCGATATAGCGCAGGCCAGCGAGTTCGTGCGCAACAAGCCGCAGGGGCTCGACGCCCCGGTCGAGGCGGGCGGCAAGAACTTCAGCGGCGGTCAGCGCCAGCGCCTGACCATTGCGCGTGCCCTGGTGGGCTCGCCGCAGATCCTGATCCTGTCTCTTATACACATCTCCGAGCCCACGAGACCGAGGCTG
>UQSC01000043.1 GCA_900543615.1 uncultured Collinsella sp.
ATATTGGTGAGCGCGCACGAGGTGATGATACGATTGGCGGCCGCGATGCGCATGAAGGCAAAGTTCGCCGCAAAAGCCGTTTCCTTGTCGGTGCGATCGAGAATCCAGCGGGCAAGCGTCTCGAGCAGATACGTCTTATCGGTTGCCGCTACCACGCCAAGCATGGGCGTGGACTCCTCGATAAACGGCACCTCCACAGCAGACTCGGCAAGCACGCACACGGGCGCGCCGGCGATCACGAGCTCCTGCACGGCACTCTCCAAGCGGTCGGAACCACACGAGAGCACCAGCACCACATCGGTATCGGTCTTTGGAGCTATTCGCTCCTCCCCCAGACGCTCGACGCGCACAATGCCCGAGGTCGTCTGCGGCACAAAGGCATCACGCACCGTCTCGGCCAGAAAGCGCGAGGCGGACGAATCCAGATAGACCGAGACGCGCACCGGCGTATCGGAATCCTTCTTAACGGACGCGCCCATCTTAAAAGCGCGGGTCAGCTTATCTACGGGAATTTTCATAGCAAACCCCTCCAGCGGTTACGCGGCGCCCGAACGATGCCGCCATATGGATTGTACGATACCCACCGTCAGCAGCTGAATCATCATCGAAGACGAACCGAAGCTAATAAACGGTAGCGGAATACCGGTAATCGGCATCATGCCGATGCACATGCCGATGTTTTCGAAGGTCTGGAACGCCCACATGCCAACGATGCCAACACACGAAAGACGCAAAAACAGAGACTCGCACTTAAAGGCAACGCGGATCGTCGAGAAGATGAGCAGCACGTACAAGCACAGCAGCAAAAAGGAGCCGCAGAAGCCAAAGGTCTCGGACAGGAAGGCGAAGACGAAGTCGGTGTGGAACTCAGGCAGAAAGCCGCCGGCCGACTGCGTCGCATGGCCCAAACCCTTACCAAAGAAGCCGCCCGATCCAACGGCGATAAGCGACTGCTGCAGGTTGTAGGCATCGTCCGAATCGGCATTATCGGGGTCGATAAAGACCGTCAGACGGTTCATCTGATACTGTTTGATGAGCACATCGTGGCCGAGCAACGAATCAAAGACAGAATCGAGCGCCAGGACGAGGGCCACCAGGCCCACGAGCAGGGCCAGGGTCGACAGCACCCATTCGCGGCGTGCACCGCTCATACAGATGACGATGGCGCCCGAAACCAGCACGACCAGGCCCGAGCCCAGGTCGCCCATGGCAACGACGGCCAAAAACGGAATGGACAGCATGCCGCAGAGCTTGACGTAGTCGCGAACGGTATCGATGCGACCGTTATACTGCGAGCCAAGCGTAGCAATAAAGAAGATGGTGATGAGCTTGGCAAGCTCAACCGGCTGGAATGTCAAGCCGATACCGGGAATCTTGATCCAGCCCGTCATGCCCAGACCGCCCGTATAGGACAGGCCCGGAATCTTGGGCGAGAAGATCACGATCAGGTCGATGACGAGCAACGCCGTCGAGAAATTGGAAATACCGCGCAGGTCGGTACGCCAGACCAACACCGCCAGCACCGCTCCGATGCCGATTCCCAGCAGATGGCGTGAGAACGAGGCATCGGCCTTAAACTGCGAAGCCGACCAAATAATGATGGCACCGTAGGCGACGAGCGCCACAGTAGCCACGAGCACACCGATATGCACTTTTTGGCGAAACGTGCCACGCGAGGCCGAAAGTTGCTTGTTGACGCGGTCCAGGCTGCTGCGAGAGCCGGTCTTGGTTGAACGGAACAGATCCGCCGGAGAAAAATCCATCGCAACCTCCTATCGAACCGAAGAATCGCCCGAGGCCGAAGAGGTATCGGGCTCGTCATAAATCACGCCGAGCACGTCGCGCACGACATGCATCGCGGTATCTGAGCCGCCGCCGCCCTGCTCCAGGACAGTAGCGATGACATACTTGGGGTCATCGGCCGGTGCATAGGCGCAGAACCACGCATATTCGTCCTCGCCGCTTTTCTCGCCCGTGCCCGACTTGCCGTATACCTGCGGCGTCAGGGTGCCAAAGTGAGCCGCCAGGGACGTCGATGCCGTGTAAATCACATCGTGCATGCCGTTGCGAACAAGAGCCAAATCCGAATCGCTGTTGATCTTGGCCTCCAGGCGCTTCTTCTTGCCCTTGCCGTTGTACTTATAGGCATCGCCGTCGCCATCGCGCGACACGGCAGACAAAAACACGTGAGGCACGTACTGTTTGCCGCCGTTGGCAAGACCCATATAGGCGCACGCCATCTGCAGGGGCGTCACCAGGATGTCGCCCTGGCCGATGGCGATGTTGGTCATATCGCCGGCATTCCACTTGCGGTCCTCGGCAGAGGCGTCGGTGAAGTACGACTCTTTCCACTTGGCATCGGGAATACGGCCCGCGCCCTCACTCGGCAGATCGATACCGCAGGTCTTGCCTAGACCCCAGCGACGAAAGACCTCCTGCAGGCCCTCGGGATGTTGCTCGTCATAAAAGAACGCCTTGCCCATGTCGTAGAAGACGGGGTCGCATGAGTTGGCGATACCCGACTGCAGCGTCATGGTGCCGTGGCCGGAATGCAGCCAGCAGTACTTGCCCCACGACTTGCCCAGACCCGTCCAATAACCCGTGCAGTTGGTCGTCTGCCCCGACGTGTAGGTTCCAAACTCAAGACCGGCCAGTGCCGAGAGCGGCTTGATGGTCGAGGCCGACATGTACTGTCCGCTAATGGCGCGGTTGAGCAGCGGGTGCGAACCCTTGTCATCATTGAGCTCGGTCCACACGTCATTTGAGACGCCGCCGATAAAGACGGACGGATCGAACTTGGGCTGGCTCGCCATGCCCAGGATCTCGCCATTGTTGGGATCGAGACACACTACAGCGCCGTTGCCGGCATTGCTGTAGCCAGTGGTCTTGGCAAGCTCGATAGCGCTCGCCAGCGCCGTCTCGCAGGCCTGCTGGATCTTAAGGTCGAGCGTGAGCTTAATGTCAGAGCCGGCCTTCGCGGGCACGGCGCCGGCCTGACCGGTCACATTGCCCGAGGCATCGACCTTGACGGTCTGCTCGCCACGAATACCCTGCAGCAGGTTTTCGTAGTAGCTCTCAACGCCCGCCTGGCCCACGATATCGCCCGACTGGTACGTAATCTTGCCAGCAGAAGCATCATCATCGCCAGAGGTTTTCTTATTCTGAGCCTCGAGCTGCTCGGAGGTAATGGTGCCGGTATAGCCCAAGATATGGCATGCCGTCTCGCCATATGGATACTGGCGCTCGGTACGCTCGGCAATCTTGACGCCCGGGAACTCGCCGGCGTGCTCCTGAATATAGGCAACCGTGGAGCGACGGACGTCCGTCGCGATGGTATGCAGGCTCTGGGCGCCCTCTGTATTGTCCTGAATATTGCGAAGGACCGCCACGTAAGGCATTCCAAGCACGTTGGCAAGATGGCGAACCAGAACCTCATCCTCGGCAAGGTCGCGGTAGGCCACGACAGCAAGTGAGGGACGGTTCTGGACAAGCGCCACGCCATTGCGGTCGAGAATGCGACCGCGCACAGCGGGTGTGGTAACGGTGCGAGTCTGATTACTATTAGCCTGCTTCTCGTAATAGTCCGACGAGACCATCTGCATGCCCCACAGCTTGACGGCAAGTGCCGCAAACATCGCGCCCACACCCGTGGTGAGGATGGAAAAGCGGCCCTTAAAGGCGGTCGCCGCGGTATTGCCCTCGCCCTCGGTGGCGCGCGGGGCCGTTCCATGCTGTGTATCGTAGGTAAAACGGGAATCGCCACGACGCATGATGACCAGCGCGACCACGATGGCCACAACCAGCACGATACCGGCGATAATAACCGTCATCTGGGAAGACATCTACGGGCCTCCCCTATTTGAGCTTGCGGGTCTTGGGCTTAAAGCGCATACCCGTCTGGCGTCCGCCACGTGCGGAGAATCCATAGCCGGACTGCGGCACGACGCCGGACATCAAAAACGGAATGGCAACCAGACCCGTCAGGATCGAGGACGGCAGCGCATGGCCGAAGATCGCCACGACAAAGCTCGTCTCCAAACCCATAAACAGCAAGATGATGCTGTAGATCACATTAATGACGAGCGCAAAGGCGCCCACGGTGACGCCGCGCGCACTCGGGGTACCGCCCGTCTGACCGACGGCGCTGTGCACCAGGGCAAAAGAACCCACGGTCAGCAGGAGCGACATAACGCCCACCGGCACGGCAGCGGACAGGTCATAAAACAAGCCGCTGCAAAAACCGCACACGACGGCACGGGTCGGGTCGCCCGAGAACACGCTTAGGCACACCAGGATAATCATGAAGTTGACGCGACCGCCCGCAATAGAGATCTGCGGTGCCAGGCCTGCCTGCAGCAGCACGCACACAATGGCGGCGATCACAAACGTGCGGGAGCTCATCCCCTGCTCGTGTAGATCCATGGACATGCCCCCTATTCGCTCGAGCCGGAATCGGTCGTCTCGGACGTGTCGGAACTGTCATCCGAGCTTTCGTCCTTCGTCTTGGTCGCAGCATCGCGCGACGTTCCCTGCGGCGTGCTGTTGGCCGTGCTCACGTCCTCATCCGAGGCCGACTGTTCGTCGGTCAGCGAGGTGATGACCAGCACTTCCTCGTTGTTCTCGGCCGTCGTCTGGGCGCGCACCACAATGGTGTAGTACACATCGTTTGCCGATTTCTCAACCGACGAGACGGTGCCAAGCGGTAGACCCTTGGGGAACACGCCACCGATGCCCGAGGTCACGATGATGTCGCCAACCTTAACATCTGAGTCGACGCTCACGTACTCAAGACGCAGCGTGCCGTCAGCCTGACCCTGCAGCATGCCCTGGGCGCGCGTGTCCTGCACCATGGCGGACACACCCGAGTTCTCGTCGCCAATCAGGCGCACGGTAGAGGTCTTGGCCGATACCTCGATAATCTGGCCGATAACACCGGCAGAACTCGTCACGGGCATGTTGATGGTAAGGCCGTCGGCAGAGCCCTTGTCGATGGTAACGGTCGAAGTCCAGGCATCGCCGGAGGCACCGACAATACGAGCAGCGGTCGATTTGAGGTTATAGGTCGACTGCAGGCCGACCAGCCCTTCCAGACGCTCAGCAGTCTTTTGAGCCTCGGAGAGCTCGGCAACCTTAGAGGTCAGCTCCTCGTTTTGCTTCTTGAGCTCGTCAAGCGTGTCCTGCGACGCCGTAAGGTTAGAGAACACGTTGCCGATCGCATTGAAGGGGGCCGCCACAGCCGAGCCCACAAAGCGCACCGGCGAGGTAATCGTCGTCACGCCCGAACGCACGGCATGAATCGGTCCTGCCTCGCCCTCGCGGATGTAAAACGTGAGCAGCAACACCGAAATCAGGCTGAAAACAATCAACGGGCGCATACCCGTTGATTGTCGCTTGGTATTCAGATTTGTGGAGAAACCCGAAGATCGTGCCAAATGGAATCCACCTTTTGGAAATTAAGCATTGGTCTGGACGAAGCCGCCATCAAACGCATTGGCCTCGAGCACGCGGGCACAGCCGTTAACGACGTTATCGAGCGCCGTGGGGCTGACGTTGACCGAAACACCGGTCTCATCGCGCAGGCGCACGTCGAGACCGCGCAGCAGCGCGCCGCCACCAGTCAGCAAAATGCCGTAGTACATAAGGTCCGAGGCAAGATCGGGAGGCGTAGCGTCGAGTGCGTCCTTGACGGCCTTGGCCATCTCGTCGAGCGGCTTGTTGAGCGCGCGACGAATCTCCTCGCTCTCGATGCGCACGGTCTTGGGCAGACCGGTGATCACGTCGCGGCCGTTGACCTCGACGTCGAGCTCGTCCTTGAGCGGCACGGCGGAGCCGACCTTGATCTTGATGTCCTCTGCCGTACGCTCGCCAATGGCCAAGTTGTAGGCATCACGAACGTGCGTGAGGATGGCCTGATCGAACTCGTCGCCGGCAATACGGATGGACTGCGAGACGACGATGCCACCCATAGCGATAACAGCGACCTCGGTGGTACCGCCACCGATGTCGATGACCATGGAGCCGGTGGGTTCCTCGACGGGCAGGTCGGCGCCGATAGCGGCGGCCATGGGCTCTTCGATCAGATAGGCCTGGCGAGCGCCGGCCTGGATCGTGGCCTCAAAGACGGCACGCTTCTCGACCGACGTGACACCGGAGGGAACGCAAACGACAACGCGCGGACGCGGGGTCCACGGATAGCGCTTCTCAGACGCCTTGTCGATAAAGTAACGGAGCATGGCCTCGGTAACATCGAAGTCGGCGATGACGCCGTCCTTCAGGGGACGAACGGCCACGATGTTGCCGGGCGTACGGCCGAGCATGCGCTTTGCCTCGATACCGACCGCGAGGATGCGCTCGTCGTTCTTGTCGATGGCGACAACAGAGGGCTCGCGAATGACGATGCCCTTGCCACGCACGGAGACAAGCGTATTTGCGGTGCCGAGGTCGATGGCAAGATCGCCCGCATAGCTACCGAAGAACATATCCATCAAAGAAAACAACGCAACTCCTGATGTGTTGGATGATTGCTGGAAAACTACTAGCTCATCATACTAGCGCAAGCCCGGCACCTCACTTGCGGTGAAGCGCCGGGCAAAGCTAAATCCCATAAGGTCACTACTGGTTGTCAGCAGCCGAGAAATCCATATCGAGCGAGGAAACGGCCCAGCCGATATGGTTATCGGAGCGCACGAATTTGACGGTGTACTCCTGCTCGCCGCCCTTGGACAGCGATGCCTTCACCTTAGCGGTCGTCTCGGTCATGGACTGATCCATGCCCTCGACGGACACGGTGGCACCCTGCGGAATCGAGGAGATGATCATCGACTTGGCGTCCTCGGACAGGCTCGAGGCCAGGCAAGACTCGGCCTTTGCGGTGTCACCGTCGCCGGCAGCCTGGAACAGATCGGTAACGACAGACTCCTGGGACGGGAAGCCAAAGCCGCGCGTGTAGGCAAAGCCCAGACCGCCCGCAGCAATCAAAATGAGCAGAAGCAGCACGATGAAGACTTTGAGACCCGTGTGGCGATGACGACGACGGACCTTGGCCTGCTTACGATCCTGACGGTCCTGCTGAACCATCTCGGACTCGGACAGCGTAAAGAAGCCGGTGTCCGAGGGATCGGGCATGAACTGACCGGTCGCGCCCGTAGGATCGAGCGGATCGACGGCGGGAGCGTCCATCGCGGGCGCCGGAGCCGTGGCCATAGCCGTCTGGGCAGACAACGCGGCAAGCGAATCGTGTACGCGGGCAAGCTCGTCGGCCTGCTCGGAGGTGAGCTGGTAGATGCCATCGGCAGTAGCGGCGTTAAAGGCGTCGAGTGCGTCGGAGGGACGGCCGGCGGCAGAAAGCGCCTGACCCATGCCGGCGTTGAGCGCACGCGTGTCGTCGCGGGGACCGGCAAAGTCGATAGCCGTGCGGTAGGTCTCCACGGCATCCGCCGGACGGCCGAGCTTAATGAAGCAACGGCCAAGCTCGCCGAGTGCGGCGGCAGGAGCCGGATTGGCGCCGTCGATGGCGGCCTGACGGAAGGCAGTACCTGCGTTGGCGTAGTCGCCCGACTGGAACAGCGCGTTACCCAGGCCCAGATAGGCCTTGAACGGCGTGGCATAGGAAGCATCCTGCGTAGCAGCAGAGAACGCCTGGGCGGCCGTCGTGTAGTCGCCCACGGCGGCGAGTGCCTTGCCGCGGTTGGTGAGCAGCGCGCCGCGCTTGCCGTAGGTGCCGTCATTGAGGGCAGCGGCGTAGGCCTCGGCGGCCTCGGCATACATGCCCAGGTGCATCAAGGCGTTGCCACGAAGGTGATCGGCCTCGCCCATAATCTCATCGGGAGTTTTTGCCGCCCCAAGCATCTGGGCTGCAGCGGAAAAATCACCCGCGCGGTAAGCGGCGCGGCCCTGTTGGATCAGCTGGCTATTCAAGGAAGTCCCCTTTACTCGTGAACGATCTCGACATGGACGATCTCGTCGCCGGCACGCAGCTGCGAAATCACATCGAGACCCTCGACCGTGGTACCAAAGACGGTGTAACCGGAATCGAGGTTATGCTGGGCACCCAGGCAGAAGTAGAACTGCGAACCCGCGGAATCGGGGTCCATGGAGCGTGCCATGGCAAGGGCACCATCGACATGACTGTTGCGCGGATTGGTGGCAAACTCGCCCTTAATGCAGTAGCCGGGGCCACCGGTACCGGGCATGCCGTCGGGGCCCTCAAGACCGGCAGCGACGTCGGCGCCGGACATATCGCGGGTATTGGGGTCGCCGCCCTGAATGACAAAGCCGGGCACATAGCGATGGAACTTAAGGCCATCATAGAAGCCCATCGTGGAAAGCTCGCAGAAGTTCGCGACATGAATGGGAGCGCCCTCGCCGTCAAACTTGACCTTGATGGTACCCTTCGACGTCTCGATAACGGCGCACTCGTCGCCGGCAAGCTGATACTCGGGCGTGTAGAGCTCTTTCTTAAAACCAAACATGTGGTTCCTTCCTCGTGCGTTTAAAGCATATTTGTACGAATTGTAGCAATAAGCATGCGCTTACATCAATTGCGCACGTAGGTTATGCCGACTATGGCGAACTAATTTTAGGAACGCTGCTGCGGCTTCCAGGAGCCCACGTTGGCGTCGTACTGATTAAGCGCGCTGTTGCCACTCTGCGCGATGGGCGCCAGGATCTCGCTTTGGTGGGAACTCATCGACTCGCCATCGGGAATGGCCAGCGAGATGTCCCAACTCTGGCAGATCACGTCGACGCGCTCATACATCCACTCGGCAAGCTGCTTTAAGTGGGCGATGTCGTCCGCATAGACCGTATCGTCTTGGTACTTAAGGTTGTTGAGCTCATCTTGCGTCTTTTTGATCTGGTCGCGCAGGGCGTAAGCACTCTGTGACAGCTCCTGACGGGTGGACAGCGGCGTTCGGAGATAGCCGTTGTTAAAGGAATCGATGACCTCGCCGATCTGGTCCTCGTCACCGTAGGACACGATGGTCTGATACAGACCGTCGAGCCTGGTATAGAGCTGGTCATCGGTGAGCACGGTTTCTTCCTGGACCACCTCGGCAGAATCGTCTTGCTTGGTATCGTCCTCAGTCGCCTCGCCCTTTTGGCGCGTAGGGAAGGTCGTCTGCGCGGCCTGACCAAACTGGTCATAGAAGCCAGGCATGACACCCATGGGATCGGCCGTCACGAACCAATAGGCACCGCCGCAAACGACGGCAAGGACCGCGATGACGATGAGCGGCTTGGGAATATGACGCTTGTGCTTGTGATAGGCGTCCTCGTCGGGATGCACCTTGCGCTTGGGTTTTTGAGCATCGTCATGCAAGGAAACCGGCGTGGGAATATCGACCTTGGGGATACCGAAATCCTTATCGAAAGCCGGCAGCACGCAGGTCTCGTTAGGATCGGCGGCGTCCGAAAGCACCGCAGCGGCAGAGGCCGGCGCATGAGGCACCTCGGTATCGATCTGCTCTTGCGTTAGGCGCGGAAAGCCTGCCGTGCGGCCCGCTGCCAGGTCGGATGCGGCCGCGTCCTCGGAGAGGATACCCGGAGCGGGGCGTCCGCATTTGGGGCACGTACGATCATGCGGAGAAAGACGGGCACCGCAGCCCTCACAGAACACGAACTCGGTGTGCTCGGGACCATCGCCCGGACCCACATAGGCGTTGCAGTAGGGGCAGAACGAGGCGCCGTCATCGATAGTCTTAAGGCAATGCGGGCAGATCACGGCATCCTCTTTCCGAAGTAATTCAAACAATTGAGGTTAGAGCATAACATCGACACGGCCCCACAAGCGCAAGGCACCAATTCAACATCGCAGGACATCCCCGAAAGCCGCGGACTACTTCTTTTTCTTGGTCATCGAGACTTTGATGCCCTGGGCCGATTTGGTCACGCGGGAGCGCTTGGCACCGGCACTCTTCTTTTTCTTGGGCTGGGTCTGGGCCACGCCCTCGAGTGCGTGTGCCTCGGCCTCGCGAGCAGTACGGCTCTCACGGCGCTGCGCCATATCGGCGGCAACGCGCTTGGCAAAACGCTCGGCGGTCGATCCCGTCGAGCTCACCTTGCCGCCGCCGCGGCCCAGGCGAACGCGCACGCCACGGCCAAAGCCGGTAGCCGCATGACGGCGACGGGGCTTAAGCGAGTCCATCATCGTGGCAAGCTTAAAGAACACCGCGCAGGTAAAGACGACGATAACCGCCAAGATAACCATCTGACCCATCGACAGGTTAGCGATGGACAGCAGCTCCGGGAACCCGATAACGCCCGTCAAAATACCGGCGACGACAAACACGAAAAGCACCACGCGCAAGGGCGTGAGCGGCTGCGAGATGCGCCAGATCAGGCTGACACTCGCCGCGCACGACGTGAGCAGGCACATGGTCGAAAGCGTAAGCTGGCTAAAGCCAAATACGCGCGCCACAAAGATATCGAGCGCCGCGGCCAAAATGACCGCAATCGACGCCGGCAGCGCACGCTTAAGCACGTTGGTTAAGAACGACCCCTTCACGCGGGCATTGTTGGGCTCCAGGCCCAGCACAAAGCCCGGCGCGCCGATGCAGAAGAAGTTGATGAGCGTCATCTGAATGGGCTCGAAGGGATACGGCGGCAACGCGATGCACAGCGCCGCCAGGCCCATCGAGAAAAGTGTCTTGGTCAGAAAGAGCGCGGCAGAGCGCTGCAGGTTATTGATAGAACGACGGCCCTCGGCCACCACAGCGGGCATCGAGGCAAAGTCGTTATCGACAAGCACGATCTCGGCCACATTGCGCGCGGCATCGGAGCCGGCGGCCATCGCCACGGAGCAGTCGGCCTCCTTGAGCGCCAGCACGTCGTTGACGCCGTCGCCCGTCATGGCCACGGTGTGCCCGCGGCGCTTGAGCGCCTGTACGAGCTCGCGCTTCTGCTGCGGCGTCACACGCCCAAAGACGTGGTAACGGTCCACTGCCGCATCAATCTTGGACGGTGTATCGAGCGTCGTGGCGTCGACGTAGGCATCGGCCCCCGGCACGCCCACCACGCGCGCGATCGACGACACCGTACGCGGGTCGTCGCCGCTGATCACGTTGAGGGTCACGCCCTGCTCGTTAAAGTAGCCAATGGTCTCGGCCGCCGAGGTACGAATCTCGTCGCGGATGGTCACAAAGCCCACGGGTTCGGCCTCGCCCACCATATCGCCGTCGGGCGTAAAGCCGTCCACGCGCGCCACCACAAGCACGCGGCAAGTATCGGCGAGCTCGGCGACACGGTTCTCGACCTGCGAAAACACACGCTCCGAAAGCACAAACTGCGCGGCGCCCATCACATAGGAGCCCTGCGCAAACGACGCGCCGCTCCACTTTTTGGACGACGAGAACGGAATGACCGACAGCGGCTCGGACACCTCGACCGGACGATCGGCGTAGTAGTTAAGCAGCGCCTGGCAGGTCTCGTTGGCATCTGCCGAGGTCGCACGCGCCACGTTGGCAAGCGCAAAGTCGAGCACCGTGGTCTCGACGGGAACAGCAGCCTCGTCCGAGTCAGCGCCAAAGCCAACACCCTCAACAGGCAGCGGGTAGGTGCCCTCGACCTCCATACGGCCCGAGGTAATGGTGCCCGTCTTGTCCAGGCACAAAACGTCGACGCGCGCGAGCGTCTCGATGCAGTAGAGCTGCTGTGCCAGCACCTTGCGACGCGCCAGGCGCACCGTGGCAATCGCGAGCACCGACGAGGTCAGCAGCACCAGGCCCTGAGGAATCATACCCAGCAGGGCACCCACCGTGGACAGCAGCGCCGAAGAAGGCACACGACCGGCCAGCAGCTCGGAGAAGCACCAGGAAAGCGCGCTATCGCCCGGGGTTCCCGCGGCATCCCACAGCTCGCTCACACTCGAGGAAAAGAGCGCCAGACCAAGCGGAATCATGATAATGCTCGCGAACCGCACGATGGCGTTGAGCGCGTTCATAATCTCGGAATTGACCTTTTTGACGTACTTGGCCTCGTTGTTGATCTTTGCCACGTAGTTATCGGCGCCGACATGGATCACGCGGGCGCGCAGCAGGCCCGAGTCGATAAAGCTGCCGCTCATGAGCTCGGAGCCTGGCTGTTTCTTAATGAGGTCGCTCTCGCCCGTCAGCAGGCTCTCGTTGACGAGCGCCTCGCCCGACACCACCACGGCGTCGGCGGGAATCTGGTCACCGCGCCCCAGGCGAATGATATCGTCGAGCACGATCTGGTCCAGGTCGAGCTCCACCTCGGCGCCGTCGCGCACCGCGATGGCCTTCTTAGAGGTGAGCAGCGTAAGCTTGTCGACCATCCGCTTGGAACGCATGGACTGAATCACGCCGATCGCCGTGTTCAAGAACACCACGAACAGGAACGTCAGGTTTTTAAACGAACCGGTCAGCAACACCAAAATCGCCAAGACCACGTTGATTAAGTTGAACAGCGTGCAGAGGTTCTCGATGATGAGCTCTTTGACCGACTTGGTCTTGAGCTCCATGTTGCGGTTGATATTACCGGCGGCGATGCGCTCCTCGACCTCGGCGGTCGAGAGTCCGCACTCGATATCCGTTGCTGCCATACCACGTCCCATCACGTCGCGTCGGTATAAGAAAACCGCCCGGACCATGCGAGGTTCGGACGGTCTTACGTTCGATGGTGCCCCATGTTGGATTCGAACCAACGGCCTTCTGCTCCGGAGGCAGACGCTCTAATCCCCTGAGCTAATAGGGCGAACGGTAGGCATTATACCCAAGTGCGCCACGGGCTAACAAAATAATAGAAAAAGCTTTGCAATTACGTGGGAGACGCGTCGCGACGGCGCGCTTTAGGCGGCAAAAGCAAGTCAGATAGTATAAACTCTCATGCACATATATAACGGCTCGCGATGCGGGCCGTTTTTGCAAGGGCTATCCATCGAGGTGAGAGGCACACCATGATTGCGATTTTAAAGCAGAGCGCCAGCGACGAGGCCGTCAGCCACATCGTCAGCTGGATCGAGAAAAAGGGACTCAAGACCGACGTCTCGCGCGGCGAGAACGAGACCATCATCGGCCTGGTGGGCGACACGACCAAGATCGACCCGTTCCTGCTCGAGTCCATGGACGTCGTCGAGCGCGTGCAGCGCGTCTCCGAGCCGTTCAAGCGAGCCAACCGCAAGTTCCACCCCGAGGACTCCGTCATCGACTGCGGCCACGGCGTCAAGATCGGCGGCGACCAGTTCCAGGTCATCGCCGGTCCCTGCTCCGTCGAGGGCGAGAACCTCATCCGCATCGCCCGCCGCGTGAAGGCCGCCGGCGCCACGATGCTGCGCGGCGGTGCCTACAAGCCCCGCACCTCCCCGTACGCCTACCAGGGCATGGGTCCCGCGGGCCTGGACCTGCTGTGCGAGGCATCCGCCGAGCTCGACATGCCGATCGTCACCGAGATCATGGACCCGCGCGACGTGCAGGTCTTCCTCGACAAGAAGATCGACGTCATGCAGATCGGCGCTCGCAACGCCCAGAACTTCCCCCTGCTCAAGGAGGTCGGCAAGACGCAGACCCCGATCCTGCTCAAGCGCGGCATGTCCGGCACCGTCGACGAGCTGCTTATGGCAGCCGAGTACATCATGAGCGAGGGCAACGACAACGTCATCCTGTGCGAGCGCGGCATCCGCACCTTCGAGACCCGCACTCGCAACACCTTCGACCTCAACGCCGTGCCGGTGCTGCACCACCTGTCGCACCTGCCCGTCGTCGCCGACCCCAGCCACGCCACCGGTTACACCCGCTACGTTGAGCCCATGGCGCTCGCCGCGACTGCCTGCGGCGCCAACGGTCTGGAGATCGAGGTCCACGACGACCCGAGCCACGCTTGGTCCGACGGTGCTCAGGCCCTCACCCCCGACCAGTTCGACGACACCATGCGCCGCATCCGCGCCATCCGCGAGGTCGTCTGCCAAGAGACCGTTCAGGAGTAGCCCATGGGTACGGTGAGAAACGCACGCGTTAACCAGGGTGGACCCAAGTGCGCCGGCATCGTGGGCCTGGGCCTCATCGGCGGCAGCTTTGCCCGCGGCTATGCGCAGGCGGGCGTCCGCGTGCTGGCCTGGGACCCCGATGACGACGTCATGACGGCCGCCAGCATGGGCACCGTTGCCGGCGAGCTCAACGACGAGACGCTCGGCGAATGTGACATCATCGTCCTGGCATGCTACCCCGAGGCCTGCATCGAGTGGCTCGAGGCGCACGCCCAGGCGCTCGCCGACGCCACCGACACCGAGGCCATCATGGGCCCCGTGGTGATCGACACCGTGGGCGTCAAGAGCATCGTGTGCGAGCGCGCCTTTGAGCTTGCCCACAAGCACGGTTTTTACTTTGTGGGCGCGCATCCCATGGCAGGCACGCAGTTCTCGGGCTACGCGCATTCCCGCGCCGACCTGTTCCAGGACGCACCGCTCGTGCTTGTACCGCCCGCAGTGGACGACGCGCTAAAACTGGAGCTTTTGGGCCAGGTGCGCGAGATGGTACGTCCCTTGGGCTTTGGCAAGTTCAGCGTAACGAGTGCCGCCGAGCACGACCGCGTCATCGCCTTTACGAGCCAGCTCGCGCACGTCGTCTCCAACGCCTATGTTAAGAGCCCGACCGCTCAGGTCCATCACGGCTTTTCGGCCGGCAGCTACCGCGACCTCACCCGCGTGGCGCACCTCAATCCGCAGATGTGGTCCGAGCTCATGATCGACGACGCCGATGCGCTCGCCTTCGAGATCGACCATCTGATCGAATCGCTCGGCGCCTACAGCCGCGCCCTTAAGGACCGCGACCAGCGCTATCTGGAGAATCTCCTTGCCGAGGGCGACCGCATCAAGCGCGCGCTCGACGACGAGGCCTCCCACTAGACCACCCATCACGCCAGGTCGAAAGGACCGAAGCTTATGGCGATTACCATCGATATCGACACCGCACGCCCCTACCAGGTGCATGTTGGCACGTTTTTGCTGGAGCAGTCGGGACCGCTCGTGCGCGCCACTGCCGGCGGCGCCAAGGCCGTCATCGTGACGGACACCAACGTGGGTCCGCTCTACCAGATGCCCGTTAAGCAGAGCCTAGAGGCCGCAGGCTACGAGGCTGTCTCTTATACACATCTCCGAGCCCACGAGACCGAGGCTGATCTCGTA
>UQSC01000044.1 GCA_900543615.1 uncultured Collinsella sp.
GTCGGCAGCGTCAGATGTGTATAAGAGACAGATACAGCACAATGTTGAACATGAATCTCCTTGGCTCAGAACGAAAAACCACCACGAAGGGCACCTTCGTGGTGGTTTGGCGGTTGTGTAGGCGGAAAAATACCCGCTTGGATAAACCTAGGCGCGGTGCCAGTCGGTCAGGCAGGCATCGAGGGAGGCGATGAGCGCATCCTTGTCCATGTGACGGCCGATGATGCACAGGCTCGTCATGCGGTCGCCCGTCTCGTCGTCCCAAATCTGCATGATTTCGGGGTTCTCATCGATGATCTTCTGCTTCTCGCCCTCGGGCGCCGAGTCGACAAACAGGCCGTTCTCCATCAGGCGCATCTGGTGGCCGGCCTGCTCGAACATGTAGCACATGTCCGGATTGCCGGTCTGCCACAGCGGACCCTTGACGCGGATGACCTCGTCGGGCCACTCCTGCTCAACAAAATCGGTGAACTTCTGCAGGTCAAACGGCTTGCGACGCGAGTACACAAAGGTCTCGATGTCGTACTCGAGCACCTCGGGGTCGTCGTGCTCCTCGGGATGCTCCATAGCCTCGATCCAGGCGGCGGAGTTGTAGGCGCGCATAAAGTCAAAGCGGTCGGTGTCGAGCAGCTCCTCCATAGGAACCTCTCCGTTTTGGGCCTCGACGATCACGGCGTCCTTCTGCAGGCTGCGCACGATGGCCTTGAGCTCGGCGATCTGCTCAGGGCTCACGGTATCGGTCTTGTTGAGGATTAGCGTGGAGCAGAACTCGATCTGCTGGATGAGCAGGCTCTCGATGTCGTCCTCGTCGATATCCTCAGCCAGCAGGTCGCGACCGCCGTTGAACTCGTCGTACATGCGGGCACAGTCGACCACGGCCACGATGTTGTCGAGCGCGAGCTTAGGCTCGCCGCCCACCTTGGCCTCGTCGCAGAAGCTCGAGATGGTGTAGGCGATGGGGATGGGCTCGCAAATGCCCGAGGCCTCGATGATGATGTAATCGAAGTTGCCCGAATCGGCGATGCCCTGCAGCTGGTTGGCCAGGTCATCCGAAAGCGTGCAGCAGATGCAGCCGTTGGTGAGCGGGATGAGGTCGTCGGTCTCGGAAAGGCCGCCGTCGGCGATGAGGCTGGCGTCCACATTGATCTCGCCGATATCGTTGACGATCACGGCGGCGCGGATACCGCCATCGTTAGCGAGGATGTGGTTGAGCAGCGTGGTCTTGCCGGCACCGAGGTATCCGGTAAGCATGATGATTTTCACGGGTTTGTTGGGCATGTGCCCTCCTTTGTTAGACATGGCTTACAGTTGAATCATATGCCAAACGCCTGCTCTTATACCCACGCGCTGGCAAATAACACAGGCTACTCCCAGGCTCCCCATACATCGGGGCAATAACCGACGGTGGCCTTTTTGCCGTTACGCACGATGGGCTCGGCTAGAACCTGCTGGTTCTCGAGCAACTTGTCGAAGCGCTGGCTGGGGGTGAGGTGCTGGATGAGCGCGAGCGTCTCCTCGTCCTTGGCCTTGGGGTTGAGCAGCTTGTCGATGCCGCCGACCGCCTGCATCACGCTCGTGAGCTCGCCCTTGCTCATCTCCTTTTCCTTAAGGTCGATAAACTGCACCTTAATGCGGCGCTCCTTAAAATAACGCTGCGCCTTCTTGGTGTCGAAAGACTTTTTGGTGCCAAAAATCTGGATATTCATTTTTTGGTTCCGCCGTTCTACCTGATGAAGTTGGTGCGCTCGCGATCGGCTTCGGGGGCTTCGATGCCGACGGCTTTTCCTGCCTCGATGCAACGAAGGAGCCAGGCCATGTTCTTGCCGATGTTGCGCATGGTGGCCAGGCCCTCGGCGTCCTGGGCAGCTTCACCCGGCATGGCGCCAAACACGTTGTTCCAGTACGTGGACGCTATCACAGGCATCTGGTTGATGGTGAAGTACTTGTTGAGCACATCGAAGGTGGTCGACGTGCCGCCGCGACGGGCGACGGCGACCGCGGCACCCGGCTTGTGCGCAAAGGCCTTGCTGCCAGCATAGAATGCGCGGTCGAGAGCCGAGAGGATGCGGCCGCTGGGGTGCGCATAGTAGACGGGCGAGCCAAAGACAAAGCCGTCTGCCTGCTCGGCGGCAGCGATGAGCTCGTTTACCACGTCATCGTCAAAGGTGCAGCGCCCGCCAAGCTTGCCGCACTGACCACAGCCGATGCAGTCTCGAATGGGCTTGGCGCCCAGCTGAAACACCTCGGTATCAATGCCTTCGGCGTTGAGCTGCTCGGCGACCTCGGCGAGTGCGCGGGCGGTGTTGCCGTTTGCCTTGGGGCTGCCATTGACCAAAAGAACCTTCATCACAAACTCCCTCTGCTTTTGGTGACTTCTGCAGAGGATTATCGCACGATAGGGAGGCGGCGCGGGCGCGGCGCTAATCCAGTTTGGTGCCTGGCACCTGCACGGCTTTCCCGAGCAACGCTTTGAGCTCGTTCAAAATGGAAACGGGCTGACGGTCGACGCCGTCCAGATGGAGCGTGGCCACGCGAATGGGTGGCTGATATTCAAATGGGCCAAAGAGCACGGGCGAACCCAGGAACCGCTCGATTTCCTCTGCAATCGCATCGGTTTCTTCGGGATCAAAGTCGTCGAAAAGAGCCACGAACATCGGCCCCGTCGAGCGGAACATACGACCCTTACCGCGCGAGCATTCCACCAGACAGGCGGCACATTCTGCCAAAACGCGGTCGCCCGCATCAAAGCCAAAGCGGGCATTGACCTGAGCGATATCGTCGATTTTGATGGCGATCAAACCAGCCTTGCGCGCCACGCGACGCATTTCGCCAATGGCGTTGACCAGGGCGTGAATATCGCCCAAGCCGGTCACGGAATCGGTCGTATCTGCCAAGCTTCGGTTGATGATAATGCCCACATACATGCCGGGCTCGGTATCGGTGCCGTCCAAGCGGTAGCCCGTGCAGTCGCAAAGCACGTATTTTCCGGTGGCATCCATTACGCGATACTGCATGTAGTGGAAGTGCCACGTGCCGTTTATCACCATGTCGAGCTCGGCACGTACGTTGTCGCGGTCCTCGGGATGAACGCGGGCGAGCCACATGTCGAGTGAGTTAAAAGGGTGCTGGGAGGGCAGGTCAAAATTGCGCACGGCGTTAACCGACCATTGCGATTCTCCCGTATCGAGATTGAGGATAAACGGATAGCGCGTCTCGGAGCTCATGGAGATCGCTTGGAACACCCGGTCGTTGCAGGGAAGCTGATCGACGATTGGGCGTTGCGGCGCGTCACCGTCTTTCGGTTGCTGCACACGATGCATAAGCTTATAGCGATACATTTTGCGATCGGCATCCATCGTCATCTGGCGACGCGTGTCGCCGGCAAGTGGATCGACGCGCGAGCAGCCAAAGCTAAAGCTGCCGATCATGGGCGCCTTGCCACCTGAGCTCGCCTCGATCAGCCCGGCACGTACCTGCTCCAAGCGCTGCTCGAGTTCGGTCTCGTTTGCGGAGAGCGAGATAAGCACAAACTCGTCTCCACCGATACGGAACAGCATCTCATCGTGCTCCATGGTTTCGGAGAGCGTGCGGCAGATGCTCAGAATATAGCGATTGCCTTCGGCGTGGCCAAACCTATCATTGCAATGCTTGAGATGGTCGATGTCAATATAGGCGCAGGTGAAGGGGTCGCCTTTGCGCCAGAGTTGCTCGACGTGACGGTCGAATCCGTTGCGGTTGCCCAAGTTGGTGAGCGGATCGATATAGGCGTTGCGCTCAAGCAGCTGGCGCTCTTGTTGCAGGATGGCATGCGTCTTTTGCAGTTGCTCGCCAACGGCGCGTAGCCCAGCAGGCAGCGCGGCAACATCGAGTTCGGCGGTCGAGACGCCGTTCGCAAGTCGCTGAAGATAGGCAATAATCGATTGCTCGCCCAGGCGATACGACTCGTTCATGATGGATAACCTCCTTGGGCGGAACAACGGTTTGTATCATATCCCCAATTCGGTTTGAATTGGGGATATAAGTTAGCTAATGGAGACAAATGTCCCCTTCGACGGTGGCGTTTTGCGCGCGAGCGTATCAGTTGTTATTGCCACCATCGAGCAATGCCTCAAAATCCTTCGCCGGCATGGGACGGTAGTAGAGGAAGCCCTGAGCGTAGCGGGCGCCCATTTGTCGTAGCATGTTTGCCTGCTCATTTGTCTCGACGCCTTCAACCACGACGGGCAGATGGAGCGACTGCGCCATTTCGAGCATCGATGAAATGATTTGCGTGCTGCGGCCTTGATCACGGTCGGTGGGCACAAAGGTGCGGTCGAGCTTGATGACGTCGACGTTGACGTTCTTGAGCATCGCGAGCGTGGACTGGCCGGTGCCAAAATCGTCCATGTAGGTCGAGAAGCCACGGGTGTGCAGATCCGCGGTCAGCTTATCCACGGCCTCGGACTCTCCGGTATAGGCGGTCTCGGTGATCTCGATGTGCATGAGTTCGGGCGGCAGGTTGTACTGGGCGGCGAGCGACCCCATATGCTCGGCGACATCGCAGGCAAGAATGTCTACGCGCGACACATTGAGGGAAATCGGAACCACGCGAAGTCCTCGATTGAGGCGCTCGCGGAGCCACATGGCGACGCCCTGCCAAACATATTTGTCGAGCGTCACTACAAAGCCGCTTTCCTCGAGTGCGGGGATAAACGTTGCGGGCGAAATGAGAGAGCCGTTCTTGTCAATCCAGCGGGTGAGTGCTTCGGCGCCAATAATCTCGCCGGTTTCCATATCGACCTGGGGCTGAAGATAGTACGTGATGCGACCATTTGACAGCGCGTACTGGAATTCGGTCAGCGTGCGGTTGAACACGATTTCGCGCTTGTACTCCTCGGGGCAAAAAATGGCAATGCGCTCCTTAAAGTCGTTTTTTGCGCGCCGATTGGTAAACATGGCCTTTGCCTGCGCATCGATGGTGATCTCCTCATTGGAATCGATGGGGTAAACGCCCATGGACGGCCAAAAACCTACGCCGCCATCATGCCTGGCTACTGCCTCGCGAACGCGGTTGTAGATTTGATGGACGGTGATGTGCTTAAAGGGGATGAGTACGCAAAAGTCATCTTGGCCCCAGTACCCTGCGACGCCCATATCGGCATTCTCGATGTCCTTGAGGACCGTGCCCACATCGGCAAGCAGGCGGTCGCCTTCGGCCTGTCCATACCATTCATTAAACAGGCGCATGTGGCCCATGTCGATCGTGGCGATGCACCAGGTGCCGTTGCGCCTTGCCTCGAGAAATGCGTTGGCGCGCCGCATAAACTCGCTGGGTCGATAGAGACCCGTGAGCGAGTCGATACGTTCGGCTATGGCGCTTTTGCGCTCCGCCTCGGGTATGGGGAGGCTGTCGTTGGGAACAAGCCCGCCGGCCGTGCGAAGGCGACGGTCGAGTTCGCCTAAAACGGCGGTCGCTTGATGGGTTAAGTGCTCGTAAAAGGCCGGGACGACAAGGCAGACGGGAGTAATGGTGTCGCCTGCGATTCGAACAGGAGCGAAAACGGCCTCTTTAAGGTGGCGGGTCAGTTGCTCGAATGCCTCGTGGTCTAGGTCGTTGCTGAGCACGACGAACTGAACGCTTCGTGAACGGTAGACCCGGCTCCTGCCGCGAGTGATCGACAGCATGCGGCCTGCGTATTCGGCAAGCATGTTGTCGACAGCCTCGGCCCCGTAGAGCTCGTTGAGCTTTGTCGTGCCACGAACGCGCACCGCTATAAGCCCTGTCTCGCAACGATCGCGGCGGCAGGCGTCGATGGCGTTGGCCAGCATGCGCTGCGTTCCGAGGCCTGTGGCGGCGTCGACGGTTTCGGCAAGTGAGTGGTTGACGAGCTCGCCGACATAGAGCGAGGGGACATTTCCGTCGCCGTCGATACGAAACCCGCGAGCACGGCAAAGGACGTAGTCGCCGACGGCGTTGCGCACACGATACTGCATGACGCGACGGTGCTTGGTGCCGTTGTAGACTTGGTCGATGTCGTTGATGCAGGCCTCAAGGTCGTCGGGATGGACGCGCGTTTTCCAGTAATCGCGACAGTTGTCTATGTGCTCTGAGGGAAGGCCAAGATCGCGCAAGGCACCTTGTGACCAAAGGGTGCGATGTTTGTCCAAGTTTTCGATAAAGAAATAACGGCCCTCGTTGAGCATCGAAAAGGCGTCGAAAATGCGATCGCTTATTTCGAAGTCGTCGGCGTGGGCTTGCGTGATATTGCGTCGATCGAGGTGCATGGCATGACGTAGCTTGTAGTCGTACATGCGATGGTCAGCATCGAGCGTCATGCGATTGGGGGCTTCGCCCAGGGCGGGGTCGGCATGTGACACTCCATAGCTAAACGAGTGGGGCATCTCGGAATCGTTGTTTTTGAGCAGGAGCGTTCGGCAGTGTTCCAGACGTTCGACGAGGTCGTCCTCGGTTGCAATCGTAGACAGGATGGCAAACTCGTCGCCTCCCAGACGAAATGCCGCTTCGTCCACCTTCATATACAGCTTGAGATAGAGGCTTACCTGCAAAATATAGCGGTTGCCCTCGTCATGGCCAAAGACGTCATTACAGTGCTTGAGGTTGTCGATATCGATGAACGCCATGGTAACGGGGACGTCCTGCCCCCAGAGCTCCTCGAGGCAGCGAGTAAAGGCACCGCGATTGCCTAACCCTGTGAGGGGGTCGGTAAAGGCGGTCTTAATCAGATCGTCCTGACGCTCGAGAAGGTCACGGACGGTCTTTTCGAGCGTCTCGGTGTAATTGCTGACAGTATCCATGTCGTAAGCGGCTTTCTGAGGTCGGGCGGATTGCGTCGGGCGAGCTCGTTGTGCACACGCGTTGTTGTTTGGCGCTTTGCGTGTATCCAGGCCCCGCCTTGCTGCGTTGTCGGGTGAATTTGCCGGCTAATGTTCGCTGTTGATAACTGCTGAGTAGTATAAACAACAGTACACAATTGTATATGGGCGTACATGCTGTAGGCGGCTATTATTCGCCAAACGGCAGCGCCTGGGTGCGCATGAAAAATGCGACTGGGACGGTATATGTTGACGGGTATACTTGTTCCGTTTAAATTTGCGGGGACGGAGATGATCGCGTGGCACAGTCAAATATGACGCGTACGGTGGGGCTTGCGCTCGAGGGAGGCGGCTACCGCGGTATGTATACGGCGGGCGTGCTCGACGTCTGGATGGAGCACGGTTTGGCCTGCGATCATATGGTGGGCGTTTCGGCGGGCGCGGCGTTTGGCTACAACTTTAAATCGCGGCAGATTGGGCGCGCCATTCGCTACAACAAAGCCTATTGTGCCGACAAGCGCTATGCGAGCGTGACAAGCTGGCTGCGAACCGGTGACATGTTCAATGCCGATTTTGCCTATCACGAGGTGCCTATCGAGCGCGATCCCATCGATTTGGAGGCGTATCGTGCCTGCCCCATGCGATTTACGTGCGTGTGTACCGATATCGAGACGGGCAAGGCCGTCTACCACGACCTGCCCTATGGCGACGAGCGGGATATCGAGTGGATTCGGGCGTCGTCGGCGATTCCCGTGGCGACGCGTCCCGTTGCTATTGACGGGCATAAGTATCTGGATGGTGGCGTGGCTGATTCTATTCCCAGCGCATGGCTGTTTGCGCAGGGGTATGACCGCAATATCGTGGTACTCACGCAGCCGGCGGGTTTTGTGAAGCAACCCAACAGCGTGATGCCCATGCTGCGGCGCGTGTTCCGTCACTATCCGGAGTTTGTCGCAGCGCTTGAGCATCGGCATGAGGTTTACAATGCCACGCTCGATGACCTGGCACGTCGTGAGGCCGCCGGCGATATCTTTGTGGTGCGTCCGAGCGAATCGGTGAAGGTGCCGTCGCTGTGCCGCGAGCCCGATGAACTCGAGCGCATCTACCAGATCGGTCGTCGCGATGCAGAGACGACCTTGCCCGCGCTGGAAGCGTATCTGGCGGGGTAAGGGTCGCATGCGGAAAGCGCATCCCGGAATGGAGGTCCAAACTGGGATGCGCTTTCCATTGCTGAAGATATGAGGCTGCAGAGCAACTGCTCGGCTCAGACTTATGCCTGATGCCAGGTGTCGACGAGCTCCTTGGCTGCGGCGTGGGGGTCGTCGGCACTGCAGACGGCGCTCACCACAAAGAAGCCGTCGACGCCGGTGGCCTTGAGCTGCGGCAAGTCGGCCGTCTTAACGCCGCCGCCCACCACGATGGGCACGGGGCTTGCCGCGTGGAGTGCGGCCAGGTCCTCAAAGCTTTTGGTGATGATGGAGCCGTCGGCCGCGCGTCCGCAGTCGCGCTTGGTCTCGGTCTCGTGGAGCGGGCCGATGCCCAGGTAGTCGACCAGGCTCATGTCGGCGGTCTTGACGTACTCGAGCATCTCCTCGCAACGGGCTGAAAGGCCCACAATGGCATCGGGGCCCAGCAGCTTGCGGCAGACCTCGACGGGAATATCGCTCTGGCCCACGTGCACGCCGTCGACGGCAATACCCTGCTCGCGTGCGGCGAGTACGCAGTCAAGGCGGTCGTCGATCAGCAAGGCGACCTGACCGGCCTTGCCGGCCTGTGCGATTGCCTGCGCGGCATCGCCGGTCAGTGAAATGATCTCGCGGGCACTTGCCACCTTAGAGCGCACCTGGATGCAGGTAAAGCCGGCGTCGAGTGCCTGGGCCACCACATCGCCCACGGGGCGTCCCAGCGTGTTTTCGGGGCCGAGTACCAGATAAGCCGAGATATCAAGGTTGTCGCGGATGCTCACTGTGCTTCCTCCTGCTTTTTGATCTGTGCTTCCATGCGCTCGAGCTTGCCGGTCATGGTGTCGGTAAATCCGGGCCGAATATCGGCTTTGAGCACGACTTCGGTGCGGATGCCCTTGCTCGCCAACACAAAGGTTGCGTCGCGCACGACCTGCATGACCTCGTCCCAGTCGCCCTCGATCTCGGTGAACATCGAGGTGGTGCGGTTGGGAAGGCCGCTCTCGCGAATAACACGCACGACCTCGGCGACCTCGGCGGACAGCTCATCGCCGGTGCCGCACGGGGCGATGGCCACGGCGACGAGCGTGTTCATGCCAGCAGTGGTTGCGGGCTCGGACATGGCCTATGCCTCCTCGAGCTCGAGTCGGTTATCGGCAATGTCCTGGGCGGTCGCGCGGTAGAGCTCATCGATAAAGGCGACCTTAAAGCTTGCCGGGGCATCGGCGACAGCGGCGGCACGCGTGCCGGCAACGTTGTAGACCGCGGTGCCGCAGATGGCTGCCGTAAACGGGTCGGTGGCACAGGCGTACACGGCCAGCACGCCGCCCTGCGAACAGCCGCAGCCGGTGATCTTTGACATGAGCGGGCTGCCGCCGTGGGACTTGGCCACGGTCGTGCCGTCGGTAATCAGGTCGACTTCGCCCGAGACGACCACGGCACCGCCGGTGTAGCGAGCGAGCGCCACGGCGGCATCGCGGGCGGCGTCTACCGTGTCGGTGGTATCGACACCGCGTACGCGGCTCAAATCGGCCGCCTCGCCCTCAAGACCCCACAGGCCGGCGAGCGCGATGATCTCGGAGGCGTTGCCGCGCACGATGGCGGGCTTGTACTGCTTGAGCTCGTTTACCAACTGGGTGCGCAGGCTACCGATGCCCAGGCCAACCGGATCGAGCACCCAGGGCTTGCCGGCGTCGTGTGCCGCCTTGGCCGCGCGGGGGATCGTCTGCTCGTAGATGGGGAAGAGCGTGCCCATGTTGAGATAGATGGCGCCGCCGCCGGCAACGAGTGCCTCGCCCTCGTCGGGCAGATAGACCATGGCGGCCGAACCGCCCACGGCGAGCTGCGCATTGGCGACAAAGTCGATCGTCACCGTGTTGGTGATGGAGCCGGCCATCGGATTGGCGGCGCGAATCTCCTCCACGGCCTTGACCATATGTTGCTTAAGCTGTTCCGAATCAATCACTGCACATGCCTCCTTGGCATAGAAAAGGGGCGCTGTGCATAGACAGCGCCCCTGTAAAGGCGGCATGCTCCCTACGCCAGCATTAACTGACAGGTTCAAAGGATTGGGCCCCATGCCCTCTCAGCCTTGTGGTTTGCACCGCCGGCACTCCCGCATCGAATCTGTTGTTCCCTATACTAGCGCACCTGCCAAAAAGGGACAGGTTTATTTTGGCAGGTCGTTACAATAGGTAGGACCGATACGAATGGGGGCCTTATGATTAAACTTGTGCTGACCGATATGGACGATACGCTGATTCCAGCCGGGCATGACGGCGCCAGCGACTACGCCATAGAGGGCATTCATGCCATGCAGGCGGCGGGCCTGCACTTTGGCCCGGTTTCGGGTCGTCAGCCGTCCGCGATGGGCTGGATGTTCAAAAATCGTTCCGAGTGCTTCTCGACTGGCGCGTTTTGTAACGGCCAGGTGATGTTTGTCGACGGCGAGGTTGTTGCCTCCCGTGCGAGCGACAACGGTGCCCTCATGCGTCTTGCCGACTATCTTGAGCAAGAGACCGACGATACCTATCTGAAGGTCTACAGCCTGGGTGATGACTTTTGGGGCAACGATGCCTATTGCGTGACGAGCGACCCCGAGCGCGTTCGTCGCGCCATGGAGTCGGGCGGCAACGCATGGCTCAAAGGCGAAGAGGCCCCGTGCCGTCCCGTCGTCGATGACGCGCCGGTGTTCAAGGCGAATATTTGGAGTGCCCGTTCGCGTGAGGAGCTCGCGGAGCTACGCGAGCGCGTTGCCGCTGAGGTGCCGGAACTCTCGCTCGTGTTTCCCAACAACCGTGTGCGCCTGTTTGACATCCTTCCAGCAGGTTGGGACAAGGGTTGCGCTGCGCTGGAGTTGGCGCGCGCTTTGGACCTGACGCCCGATGAGGTGGCCGTATTTGGCGATTCCGATAACGATCTGCCCATGATCGATGCTGTTCCCAACTTCGTTGCAGTCGCCAATGCCAACGAGGCCGTCACGGCTGCCGCGCGCTGGCATATCGGCGCTGCGGCGGACGATGCGGTTGCCGGGGCCCTGCATCAGATTGCCGCCTGCGCCGCGACGGGGGAGATGCCGCCGTTTATGCGCCAGATGGACGCGGCGGGTCTTGGCATCACGAACGTCTAGGGAGAAGGCTATGAAGCTCCAGCAGCTCAGATATGTCGTCAAAGTTGCCGAATGTGGCAGCATCACCGAGGCCTCGCGCCGACTCTTTGTGTCGCAGCCTTCGATTACCGCGTCGATTCGCGATCTCGAAAACGAGATGGGCGTGCACATCTTTGAGCGCACCAACAAGGGCGTCATTGTGTCCGAGGAGGGCGAGACCTTCTTGGGCTACGCGCGACAGGTGCTCGACCAGGCCGATCTGCTCGAAGGCAAGTACAAGGGCGCGTCCGAGCAGGTGCCGCACTTTAGTGTGAGCTGCCAGCATTATTCCTTTGCCGTTAATGCGTTTGTCGATGTGATCCGTGAGTTCGATGCCGCGCGCTACGACTTTACCCTGCGCGAGGAACAGACTCACGAGATTATCGAGGACGTCGCGCATATGAAAAGCGAACTGGGCATCCTTTACTTATCCGAGCATAACCGCGAGGTTATCGAGCGCATGCTCGCCGCCAACGAGCTCGTATTCGATGGACTCTTCTGCGCCGCGCCGCATGTCTTTGTATGTGCCGACCATCCACTGGCGGACCACGCCAGCGTGACACTCGAGGATCTCGAGGACTATCCGTTTTTGTCCTACGAGCAGGGCAGCTATAACTCGTTCTACTATTCCGAGGAGCTGACCTCGACCTTTGAGCGTCGCAAGAATATCCGCGTGCGCGACCGTGCGACGTTGTTCAATTTGGCCATGGGCCTCAACGGCTACACGGTGTGTTCGGGTGTGATCAGCCATGAACTTAACGGCCCCGGTATTATCTCGATTCCGCTCGATGTGGACGAGTACATGGAGATCGGCATTATTACGCGTAAGAACACGACGCTCACGCGCTATGGGCAGGCCTATATCGACGCGATTCGTCAGCATATCTAGGCTGCTGTGCTCCGCGCTGGTCAAATCTCTTTATGGCAGTCCAGACTGATATAGGAAGCATCTATATCAAACTGTTATAAACGTATATTTTACGATGGCTATATGAGCGCTCATACTTTGTCCCAGTAAAGCAACCAATGCAAAGGGAGATATCTATGAGTGCTTTAACCACGCTGAACGCGCCGTTTCGCGCCGATATCGTCGGCAGCTTTCTTCGTCCACAGGCCGTAAAGGACGCCCGTGCCGCCTATGCTGCGGGCACACTCGACGCCGCCGGCCTTAAGGCCGTCGAGGACGATGCCATTCGCGATTTGGTGGCAAAGCAGAAGGCCGCCGGCCTGCAGGTCATCACCGATGGTGAGTTTCGCCGCAGCTACTGGCACCTCGATTTTATGTGGGGCCTTAACGGCATTGAACGCCGTACCTCGCGTACGGGTTATATGTTCCACGACGAGGAGACCACAGCCGACACCGCCGTGGTAACCGGCCCCATTAGCGGCGAGAACCATCCGTTCGTCGAGCACTTTAAATTTGTCAAGGCGCTCGAGGGGGAGGGCCAGGTCGCGCGGCAAACCATTCCGGCGCCGATCCAGACGTTCTCCGAAGTCACGCTCGACCGCTGCGACGGCCAGCAGGAGAGCCTGCGCGCTGTCTATAAGACCGATGAGGAACTTGCCGACGCCATCGCAGCCGCTTATCGCACGGTGATTGCCGACCTGTACGCAGCAGGCTGCCGCAACATCCAGTTTGATGACTGCACCTGGGGCATCTACTGCGACACCGATTTTGTCGCCAAAACCGGCATGAGCCCGGTCGACCTGCAAAAGGTAAGCGAGCTGGGCGTGGCGCTCAACAATGCCGCCATCGCGGACAAGCCCGACGATCTGGTCATCAACACGCATGTGTGCCGCGGCAACTACCACTCCACCTATGCCTTCGAGGGCGGCTATGACCCCATCGCGCCGTACCTGTTCGCAGACGAGGATGTCGATGCATTTTACCTGGAGTTCGATACGCCGCGCGCCGGCGGTTTTGAGCCGCTCAAGTACGTTGCCCCGGGCAAGAAGGTCGTGCTGGGCTTGGTAACCACCAAGGCGGCAGAGCTCGAGAACGAGGATGTTATCGTCGAGCGCATCCGCGAAGCAGCAAAGTACGTGCCGTTCGAAAACCTGTACCTGTCGCCCCAGTGCGGCTTTGCCAGCTGCGAGATTGGCAACAAGCTGACCGAGGACGAGCAATGGGCAAAGATTGCGCTGGTCAAGCGTATTGCCGAGCGCGTTTGGAAATAGCGCTAGTGTTTGCAGGTGGCGGCGCGTGCGAGGCATAGTGTATCGCGTACAATGGTTCGGATTGTATCGTTCGGGCAGGTTATCCGATATGCCTGATCGCCCTTCCATTCGAAAGGACATCCATGTCCCAGTCCTCGACGCCCGCCGTCAGCGATGCCATCTACGACGCATCGTCGCTCGGCCGCCCGCGCATGTTCCTGCTCGGCCTACAGCACCTGTTTGCCATGTTTGGCGCCACCGTGCTGGTGCCCGTGCTCACCGGCCTCTCGGTATCGGCAACGCTTTTGTTTGCCGGCTTGGGCACGCTGCTGTTCCACTTCCTGTCGCGCGGTAAGGTGCCGGCATTTTTGGGCTCATCGTTTGCCTTTATTGCCGGTTATGCCGCAATCGCGCCCAACGGCGAGACCGAGCTTTTGCCCTACGCCTGCCTGGGCGTAGCTTGTGCCGGTCTGCTCTATCCGGTGCTGGCGGCGCTCTTCCGCGCGTTTGGCGCCAAGCGTGTCATGCGTTTCTTTCCGCCGGTGGTGACTGGCCCCATCGTCATTTCCATCGGCTTGATCCTGGCAAGTTCCGCTATTGCCAACTGCCAGACCAATTGGCTCGTCGCCGTTATCGCCGTGGCAGTGATCGTCATCTGCAACATCTGGGGCCGCGGCATGGTCAAGATCGTGCCGATTTTGCTGGGCGTTGCGGTGAGCTATGCCGTTGCGACTGCGCTGGGCGAGGTCGACTTTTCTGGCGTCGCAGCCGCTCCCTGGGTTGGTTTGCCCATCGTGTGGGATAACACCGTGTTTTCGCTCTTTGGGCCGCAGTTCGATAGCGGTCTTGCCACGACGGCCATCATCACCATCATGCCGCTGGCCTTCGCGACCATGATCGAGCATATCGGCGATATCTCTGCTATCGGTTCGACTTGCGAGCGCAACTACATTGCCGATCCCGGTCTGCATCGCACGCTGCTCGGCGACGGCCTTGCCACGATTCTGGCTTCGCTCTTTGGCGCTCCGGCCAACACTACGTATGGTGAGAACACCGGCGTGCTCGCCCTGACGCGCGTGTTCGACCCGCGCGTAATTCGAATTGCCGCGTGTTGCGCCATCGTGCTTTCGTTCTGCCCCAAGTTCGCGGCTGTCATTGCGGCCATGCCGGCGTGTGTGATCGGCGGTGTGTCGCTCGTGCTCTACGGCATGATCAGCGCTGTGGGCGTCCGCAACCTCATCGAGAACCAGGTCGATTTCCAGAACAACCGCAACGTGCTGGTTGCCGCGCTGGTGCTCGTGCTTTCGCTCGGCATCGCGTACAGCACCGCCGGCGCCATCGTGTTGGAGCTGGGCGGCGTGACCATTTCGCTGTCCGGCATTGCCGTGGGCTCACTGGTGGGCATTGTGCTCAACGCCATCCTGCCGGGTAACGACTTTGAGTTTGATGTCTCCGAGCTTGAGGAGGCTGCTGAGTAGCAGCTGCGTTCAGCTAAAACAAGATATGGTGCCCATGCGTATATGCGTGTGGGCACCATTTTTAATGTGTCAGTATCCAGTGGATGCCGCGGGCCATGCGTAAGTCGGTTTGGGCAAAGTGATTGCCGGGGTTGAGCTCCAGCGTTGTTGGAATGCCGCGCTCGACGAGCAACGTTTCCATCTGTCTCTTATACACATCTCCGAGCCCACGAGACCGAGGCTGATCTCGT
>UQSC01000045.1 GCA_900543615.1 uncultured Collinsella sp.
ATCTACACAAGGCTATTCGTCGGCAGCGTCAGATGTGTATAAGAGACAGGCATGTTCAGTGTGGACGAGGCGGCGCTCAAGAGTGCGTTTTCGTTTGATGCGTCTGCGCTCTCGGGTGCGGCCGGCGGTATGGACCTTTCTGGTATCGATTTGTCCGGGCTGGACATTGACCTTTCGGACGTTGGGAGGGACATCGACTTCAGCGACATCATGGCCAAAGCGCCGGCCCCAGATTTCTCGGGCATCTTTGACGGTCTGGAACTCACGCCCGAGCAAATGCAGCAGGTGGGAACGCTTGCCAACCAGCTGTTTGAGGGCTTTTTGCAGTCTGATCAGTTTAGGGCACTGTCGCCCGAAGAGCTTAAGGACGCGTCAAAGCTCGCTGCCGCATTCTCGACGTATCTTGAGAATGATACCGCGGCCCAGCAAATCCTGGCCCAGCTCAAAGCGCTCGGCGGCGATGCTCTGGCCGAGCGCCTGCAGCAGGCGATGACCGACTATGTGCAAAAGCAGCTGGCTCCGTATCTGCAGCAGGCTATGGATCAGGTGATGAAGTCGATCAGCGATCAGATTGCGGCGACGGTGTCAGCTCAGCTCAGGGCAGGCGCAGCAGGGCTCATGGGCCAGATGGCGACGCAGATGTCGTCGAGTTTTGCTAACCTGGCGAGCGCCATGCGCGTGGATGCGAGTGCCTTTGCTCATGCCATCCATTTCAACATGGACGCCGAGGACCTGAGCTCGCTCATGATGAGCTATGCGAAGGCGTCGAAGCTTACCTACGACAACAATCTGACCACGTTGGGTTATGCGGACGAGGCAGATCCCATCTCGGTCAAGATTTTCCCGCGCGACTTTGAGGCCAAGGAGCGCGTACTCGATCACATCGATGCGTACAACAAGCAGGTCAAAGCCGCTGGCCATGATGATCGGGCAATTTCGTACACCGACTACATGGGCATCATCATGGGTTCGGTGACCGACATCGTGAACACCATCAGCTTGGTGCTCATCGCATTCGTGAGCATCAGCTTGGTGGTGAGCTCCATCATGATCGGCATCATCACGTATATCAGCGTGCTGGAGCGTAAAAAGGAGATTGGCATCCTGCGCGCGATTGGCGCGTCGAAGCGCAACGTGGCCAACGTATTCAATGCCGAGACTTTTATCGAAGGCCTCATTGCCGGCGTCTTTGCCATTGTCGTCGTGGTGGCCGTGAGCTTCCCGGTCAATGCTTGGGCGCTTGCGGCCAAACAGGTCCCCAACCTGATGAGCCTGCCCGTGCAGGATGCGCTGGTGCTCATCGCGATTTCGGTACTGCTGACAGTTGTCGCTGGCCTGCTGCCGGCCCGCAGCGCATCCAAAAAAGACCCCGTGGAAGCCCTACGCTCCGAATAATGCGACAAAAGGGTTGTTCCTTTGTCACATTGAGACCCTTGCGAAATCGGGGTCTAATACTTTTCCGAGAAGTGAGCGAGTCAAAATGGACCCCCGAAGCATCGGCACTTTCGAGATGCAATTTCCTGCGGTTTTGCCATCAAAATCCTGCGGGTTTGACGTCTAAAAATGTCGATGCTTCGGAGGTCCAAAAACGGTCGTTCACTTCTCGGAAAAGTATTAGACCTCGTTATATTGGCGGCGTTCGCGAGCGGCAACCAGAGTGCAGCCTCCTAGCCCTCCTTTGCAGAGAGCATGAGCCTAATTTCCGGATGGGTGTATTCGTCGAACTCTTCTTTGGGCTCGGTGTCAAAGGCGTAGTATGACCTGATGGATTCGCCCTCCGTCTTGATGCTGATTTCTTCATATAGGGAGCCGGCTAAAAATGCCTGCTTAAATTCATCCGACAGGCTGCACGGCGTGAGGAGGCCCGGTGTGGCAACGGAAACGTCCAGCCCATTGAGCGGGGCATAGAGCGTCGCGATATCCTGCTCGGCGCGGGCGAGGTTGTCTGCAAGGCTTGCCTCGGGGTCGATCTGACTGATGTAATCGACGTCCGTGAGCATGCCGTCCGCATCAAAAGAAAGGTAGATATAGGCTGCTTGAGCGCCGAGGTCATTATCGCGTAGATAGCCGATTATGCGGTAGCCGTAGTCGTGATACGACTCGTATGGGTTGTCTGCTGCGACGCGTTCGCACACGGGCTCCAAGGCATCTTGCGCGATGGCGAGCTGCTCGGCGGCTGCAGCCTTTCTTACCTGAAGCGCGTTATTTCCCTGGACAAACTGCGGGATGTAGACGCCAAGCAGCACAATGGCGGGCACCACCGCGAGAGCTATGATCTGCTTCTTGACGCTTGGAATCGTCACGCCGTATGCGTTTGCCATGGCCTCGGCATTGCTCGAGGTTTCGGCTAGCACGTCTGCCGCCGTGGCGACTGCCCCTACGGCGCCGGCGACCTCGGCGGCACCGCCCAGGTTGCGCGCGAGATCGTTATCGCTGTTCTTGAGCAGGCGGCCGGCAGCTTGCGTGGCAAGCACGCCGGCGACCTCCGCGGAACGGTCCTTGTTGGTCTGGGCTACCGTGAGCCTGCTCTGCAGCTCCTTCCACTGTTTGCCCTGCATTCCAAAGCGCGGCGCAAGAGCGCAATAGCAAAAGATGGCGAGTTCGATAACGGTGAGTGCGATGGCGGTATATATGCCCGCGGGTTGGAATTCTTTTTGGTGGAACGCGATATCGTTAATCATTTGGAGCGGCAACATCAACAGGCATGCCACGAACGACATGACGAGTGCGGTCGCTGCGATCTTGGGGTATGTGCAGTACCGCTGGATGCGTTTCTTTTCTTGCTCGGTGAGCTGCTGCATGGGGCCTCGACTCTCATCGTTTTTCGGGGGCGATGTGCACACGCTCTTGAGTATAGATGAGTGGAGGGTGTCTGTTGTTCAAACGTAGTGTCAACGGCATGGTATTGGTGGTTGTCGTGATCATGAACGTCGTTTTTGGAGCATGGAGTCGCTGTCGTGGGGCGAATGACGCGCAAGGGGGTTGCCGTGGGACAGTCTCTCACTGTTTGTGAGCGCCAGCAAATCGAAGGTGAATGGTTTTCCGAGAAGTGAGCGACCTATTCTGGACCCCTGATGCATTCGCACTTTTGGATGCAAAAACCGCAGGGTTTGAGCGACAAAACCGCAGGAAATGGCTCTCCAAAAGTATCGATGCATCGGGGCCCCGATTTCACTCGTTCACTTCACGGAAAAGCTTTCACCTTCGTTGCGTGAGGCAACGGATGGAAGGGTGATTATCGTCAAGTAGCTACCTCTGCCTTGTGAATCATCTGAAGCACAAGGCATAATGCATGTGACAAAGGGACGGCCCTTTGCCGCATTGATCTGAGAGTAGATGTTGATGATTCTATCGTTGGCCCCTATGGAGGGGATTACTGGGCATGTGTTCCGTCGCGTGCATGCGGAGTGCTTCGGTGCACTCGATTGCTATTACACGCCGTTTTTGCCGCCGCCGCGGGTGGGAAACCGCTTTGGCGGCAAGGCGTTTAAGGAGATCGATCCTGCCAATAACCATGGGCTCAACGTAGTGCCCCAGCTCATGTCCAAGAACGCGGACGAGTTTGTGTGGGCGGCACAGGTGCTCGCCGACATGGGATACCGTGAGGTCAATCTCAACCTTGGCTGCCCCTCGGGTACGGTTGTTGCCAAGGGTAAAGGATCGGGCTTCTTGCGCAACTTGGACGAGCTCGAGGTGTTCTTGAGCGATGTGTGCGAGCGGTCGCCGTTGCCGGTATCGGTCAAAACTAGGCTGGGGCTCGAGGACGACGACGAGTATGAGCGCGTGCTCGATCTGTATTGCCGCATGCCGCTGGCAGAGCTAATCGTGCATCCGCGTGTGCAAAAGGACCGCTATACGGGCTCGCCGCGCAAGGAGTTCTATGGCGAGACGCTGGAGCGTGCGCCGTTCCCGGTTGCCTATAACGGCGATATTTTTGATCTTGAGGATATGGATGCGCTGGTGGAGGCCTATCCCGGCACACGCCATGTGATGCTGGGGCGTGGCTTGCTTGCGAACCCCGCGCTGGCTCGCATAGTCAAGGGCGGCCCTGCTGCCACGGCAGCCGAACTGCATCGTTTCCATGACACGCTGTTTGCGGCATATGCAGAAGAGATTGGCGGTAACGCGGTCTTTCGCATGAAGGAGTGGTGGTTCTACGCCAAATGCGCCTTCGCCGACCCCGCTACCGTTCACAAGCTCGTGCGCAAGACTAAAAAGGTCGACGAATACCGCGCCGCCGTCGATCGTGTCTTTCGCGAACAGCCGCTTGCGCCCATAGCCCGCTTCCACGGCTAGTTAGCCGTTGGGGACGTTCTTTAACGACTGGTCATTTAAGAGCGTCCCCAATGGCTATGGGACGGACGGGATGCGCGTACTAGAGCAGGTTCTCCTGTACCCACGCGATGATGTCGCTCGACTCGTAGAGTGGCTTGTCGTCGATGAACAGGCAGGGAACCTGGCGTTTTCCGCCGACGGCGATGAGTGTTTGCTCGGCATCGGAATCGGTCGAGATATTGCGTTCAGGAATGGTCACGCCGTTATCGGCCAAAAAGCGCTTGACCTTTATGCAGTACGGGCAGCCGGTCATAACGTAGAGCACGAGCTCGTGATCAGTAGCCATAGGTCTCCAATCGGTTGAGGTTTTGATTGAAATACCCAAAGCCGCCGCGGTCTATGCGCGCGTCAACGACGATTCGATGGCCTGGACCAAAAACGCCGTGGCTCCGGTGCCGCAGGGCTTGTCGTAGTAGTCAACAAAGCGCTGGTCGGCAAGATAGCCGTGGGCGAGGCCCAGATACGCTTCGTTCTGGGGCTCGTGTCCCCAATTAAGGCCAATCCATCGACGATGCATCGCGACAAGCTTACGAGCCTCGTTGCTCTCTGGGTCGCCAATGCCTATGGCAATCGAGAGCTGGCCCAGAATAGCGCGTTCAAGTTCCTTCATGTCGTTCCATGTCTCGGGGTCCATGTCCAGCAGCGCTTCGTTTGCTGCATCGATAGCCTCATTGCCATAGCGCGCCCGCGCCTCGGCACCGTAGCGCTCCTCGTTTTCCTGCACGGTGCGCCAGCGCTCCAGTTGCGGCAGGACGGCGCCCATGAGCGAGACGGCTTCGTCGAGCGACATGCCGGTGTTTTGCGCCAGCCGCGGGGCACAATCCTCAATCATCGCCTCCATGGTGGTGTCGTAGGTGTACTTGCCGTGGTCGTAGCACCACTTGCAGTAATGGTCGGTCGTGGCGCCCGTGGCGTCGGTGCCGCAGTCGTCGGGCGTGAGTATCATGCCGCAGCTCTGGCAATAATGCTCGGGCATTTCGAGCAGGTGAGACAGGGGTTCGCCGGTTACGGCGGCGATGAGCTTCATCATGTCGATGCCCGGGGTGACTTCGCCGCGCTCCCAACGGCTGACGGCTTGGCGTGTGACGAAGAGCTTGGCGGCGAGCTGCTCTTGGGTAAGGTGATGGGCGCGACGGATGGCAATGAGCTTTTCTGCAAAGGCCATAGCGGCTCCTTTCTGCTGGTTGATAGCTTAAGCATACGCGGCGGCAGGCACCCTTCCAAGCAACCGTTGGTTGCACGACTGCGGACCGCGGCGAAGAATTGCGCGCAACGCCCCGCGCCTCCATGCCGTACAATGACCGGCATGGAACCTATCGCACACATACATACCGACCTGCCGCAGAAGTTCGGCATTCCGCGCAACAGCTTTTTGGCGCCCCATCTGCAGGGACGCATCGTTTTTGAGCCGGAATTTGCCTCCAATGCAGCGGTTGAGGGTTTGGACTCCTTCTCTCACCTGTGGCTGCTGTGGCGCTTCGAAAACGGAACGCCCGGCGGCACGGCTAAGGACATAGCTGCCGATGCCAAGTCGCAGGACAGGTCCGGCACCAACGCAAAATGGTCGAAGACCGTGCGTCCGCCGCGTCTGGGCGGAGCCGAGCGCGTGAGCGTGTTTGCCACGCGCAGTCCGTTTCGCCCTAATCCCATCGGGCTCACCTGCGTTAAGCTCGACCGCGTGGAGCTTACCGACGACGGCCCCATCATCCATGTGTTGGGGGCCGACCTGCGTGACGGCACGCCCATCTACGACATTAAGCCCTACATTCCGTTTGCCGACTGTCACCCGGATGCAACGGGCGGCTGGATTGAGGATGCTCCGTGGCAAGAGCTCGATGTTGAGTTTCCGCAAGCGCTGCAGGATATGGTCCCGCCCGCAAAGATTTCTGGCTTGGTCGAGGTTCTTCGCCAAGATCCGCGCCGCGCGGGCAGCAAGCACGAGCCAAACCGCGTTTACCACTTAGCTTATGCTGGGCTCGACATATCTTTTACGGTCGATAAAACCCAGCTAACCGTAGTCGCCGTCAACGACGCGCAAGACTAACCAGTCATTCGTCTGAACCCGTCAAATTAAGCGCCAAACCCCATGTCAAAATCGCCCATGCTGGTGGACAATAACGCCTACCAAAATAGTCCGCTTTGCATGGGAGCTCAGCATGAAATACGACTTTAGCTCGCTTATCGACCGCCACGGCATGGATGCCATCGCCGTTGACTCTTGGGGCGAGATCCCCGGTATGGCTCCGAACGCACCCGACGAGGGCTTCGACCGCATTCCCATGTGGGTGGCCGACATGAACTTCGCCACGGTGCCCACGGTTCAGGAGTACATCATCAAGCGCGCTCAGCACCCCATGTTTGGCTACTTCAATCCGCGTCCCGAGTACTTCGACCGCATCATCGAATGGCAGAGCCGTCGCAACGGCGTTGAGGACTTGGCGCCGGAGCATATCGGCTACGAAAACGGCGTGCTGGGCGGTGTCGTGTCGACGCTACGCGCGTATGTCCAGCCAGGCGATGCGGTGCTGGTCCACAGCCCTACCTACATCGGCTTTACCAAGTCCATCGAAGCCGCGGGCTATTGCATTGTCCACAGCCCGCTTAAGCTCGATGATCAGGGTGTGTGGCGTATGGACTTTGAGGACATGGAGCGTAAGCTCGCCCAAAACCACATTCATGCCGCGGTGTTCTGCTCGCCGCACAATCCCTGCGGCCGCGTATGGGAGCGCGACGAGATTGAGCGCGCCATGGACATCTATCGCCAGCACGATTGCGTGGTGATCTCGGACGAGATTTGGTCCGATATCATCCTGCCGGGTCACAAGCATATCCCGACGCAGTCGGTGAGCGAGGATGCCCGCATGCGCACGGTTGCCCTCTATGCGCCCAGCAAGACGTTCAACCTGGCGGGCCTGGTCGGCAGCTACCACATCATCTATAACGAGACGCTGCGCGACCGCGTGTGCGCCGTGTCCGACAAGACCCACTACAACGAGATGAACGTCCTCTCTATGCATGCGCTTATCGGTGCCTACCAGCCTCAGGGCTACGAGTGGGTGGACGAGCTCAACCAGGTGCTTGCCGGCAATATCGAGTACTTCTGCAATTACGTGGACGAGCATTTTGAGGGCGTGTCCTATTCGCGTCCGCAGGGAACGTACATGGTGTTTCTGGACTGCACCGAGTGGTGCCGCGAGCATGGCCGCGATATTCAGTGGCTGCTCGACGAGGGGGCGCGCGTAGGCGTGGGATATCAGGACGGCCGCCCGTTCCACGGGCCCTGCCACATTCGCGTGAATCTGGCACTGCCGCTTTCGCGCGTAAGGGAAGCGTGCGACCGCCTGGACCGCTACGTTTTTAATGCACGGTAAGCGTGCGCTGCATGCGGGGTCTTCTGCCAAGTCGGCCGGAAGGCCCCGCATGGTAAAACGTCTGTAACCATTGGGTACTCGTGTGGTTTTGTTTGCTATTATCTTTAACCATTTCAGTCTGTAAACAGGATCGTCTGGAGTTCGATGAAAAGACCCCGTCGCTCGGCTGCCATTTCGTTGTTTGTCGCGCTTGCGGTGGCGAGCGCCTTTGTCATAGCGATGGCCGGCTGTTCCGGGCACAATGACGAAGCCTCGACGCCAGCATCAAAAGCCCCGGACGCCTCGCAGGCCAAAGACGACAACCTTAAGACGCTCAACGTCGGCAGTGACCTCTATCCACCGTTTGTGTATACCGACGAGTACGGCGATATCGTTGGCCTGGATGTCGAGATATTAACCGAGGCTTTGGCCCGCATTGGTTACAAGCCAAAATACCAGATGATCGATTGGGAAAAGAAGAAAGAGCTGCTGGCGAGCGGCGAACTCGATTGCGTCATGGGCAGCTTTAGCATGACGGGTCGCGAAAACGAATATCGTTGGGCCGGCCCGTACCTTGCGAGCCGCCAGGTGGTCGCGGTCGATCCCCAGAGCGATATCTACACGCTTGCCGATCTTGAGGATAAGATCGTGGCGGTTCAGTCCACCACCAAGCCCGAGGGCATTTTGCTCAATCGCACAAATGAAAACGTTCCGCAGATCAAGGAGCTCTACAGCTTTTCGGACGGTTCATATCTGAACCCGGCGCTCGTCGAGGGCCTGGTCGACGCTGTCGCCGCGCATGAGTCCTCGTTCCTCACCTACGAAAAAGACTATGGTGTGACATATCGCATTTTGGATGAGCCGCTGCTAAAGGTTGGTTTGGGCACCGCTTTCGATATCAACGATACGCGCGGCATCGACGTCAAGCTCACTCATGCCTACCAAGAAATGCTTGCCGATGGCACCATGGAACGCCTGGTGTCAAAGTACTTTGATGACCCTTCGCCATTTTTGAATGTGGAGGGCCTGTCATGATCGATGCGCCCGACCACGCCGCTCAGGAGCGGGGCAATCGTTCGGCAGGGGCATGGCTCCTTGTCGCTCTGCTGGGGATAGTGCTCTCGGTTGCTGCCGGCATGATGAGCTACGGTTACACGACGGCCCAAGCCGAGCAGCGCTTTGCCGACGTTGTCGATTACGTGGCGACGCAGAGCCTTTCCTACGATGCATTCAACAGCGCCTATACGACCAAAAACCTGATTCGCGTTATGGAGATCGCCGGAGAGGCTGCCCGCGATATGGAGCGCGACGGTTCGGTGGATAGCGCCACGCTGGAGCAATACGCCGACCAGTTCAACGTGAGCGCGCTGATCGTGACGGACGCATCGGGCAATTTGGTGTCCGAGTCCTCGACGGGCGATGTGGGCTACGGGTCGCTCGCTACGTATCTCAAGGAAGCGCCCGTGCTGGAGGTGGCAACTCATCCGCTTAAGTCCTATACCGCCCGCATTACGCTTTCGGATGATTCGGTTGCAGACATTGGTTGCGTGACCCGGCGGGATGGCGAGGGTATCGTTATCGCGGTAAGGCATCAGAGCGCGAAGGCGGTTGCAAGCAATACGCTCAAACTGCAGAGTTTGCTCGAAGGCTATGAAACCATCGATAGCGGCAATATCGTGATCGAAAGCGACGGCAAGGTCGTTGCGACCGATGCCGTTGAACCCACCGTATTGGGCGTGTTCGATCTGCCTGCGACGGATGTCTTCATTGTCGACGGTATTAAGGATCGATGCCTGGCTGGTAAGGTCAGATTGGTTAACGCCGACGGCGAGTGGTATTTGGGCACATTTGGAAAAGCGCACAAATTCTATGTGTACACCTATGCCTCGGCGCAGCGCTACTTTGAGGTCGCCGCGGCTGTTGCCGCCGGCGTGCTGGTGCTCTACGGCGGTGTTATAGCCGTTGTTGTGACGGTGCGCCGCCGCGCTGATCGTCGACGTTTGACGGACTTGCTGCAGCAGGAGCGCGACTATGGCGACAAGCTGGCAAAGGCGGCGCGTGAGGCCTCGTCTGCCAACTCGGCAAAGACAGAGTTTCTGCGTCGCATGAGCCACGATCTGCGCACGCCCATCAACGGCATTCGCGGCATGGTCGAGGTTGGCGATGCCAATGCGGACGATCTGCAAAAGCAGACTGAGTGCCGCTCAAAAATCTGGACGGCATCGGGACTGCTGCTCGACCTTGCCAACGAGGCCCTCGATATGAGTCGCCTGGAGAGCGGACAGGTCGACCTGAACCTCGTGCCCATAAATTTGGTGGCCCTCAACTGTGAAGTGCGCGATATTCTGGAGCGCCAGGCCGAGGAGCGTCTGGTGACAATTATCTGCGACCAGCAGACGCTTAATCATCCCTATGCGCGGGTGAGCGTGACGCACCTCAAGCGCTTGTTGCTCAATATTGCCGGTAATGCCGTCAAGTACAACCGCCAGGGCGGATATGTTCGCCTGGTGTGCCGCGAGGTGGAGCCAGCGGATGGCGTCCCCGTCTATGAATACACGATCGCCGACAACGGTATTGGCATGAGCGAGGAGTTCCAACAGCACCTCTACGAGCCGTTTTGCCGCGAGGAGCAGCAGGTGGAAGGCGCTTCATCGGGAACTGGCCTGGGCGCGCCTATCGCAAAACAGTTGGTCGAGCTTATGGGCGGAACCATGAGCTTTACGAGCGTCTTGGGGCAGGGGACGACGTTTACCATCCGCCTGCCGTTCGAGAAATGCAAGCGCTCCGAGATTCCTCAGGCAGTTCGCGCGGATGCGGGCGATGGCGATGCGCTCCAGGGCTTGCGCGTTTTGCTCGTAGAGGATAACGATCTGAATGCCGAGATCGCGCAGTTTACGCTCAGCCGTGCCGGTGCCGTCGTGACGCATGCTAAGGATGGCGAGTCTGCCGTTGAGGCGTTTGCCGCGAGCGCACCGCACGAGTACGACGTGGTGTTGATGGACATCATGATGCCTGGCATCGATGGCCTTGAGGCCACGCGTCAGATTCGAGCGCTCGATCGCGAGGATGCCGCGACCACGCCGATTATCGCCGTGAGTGCCAATGCCTTTGCCGACGACCGCAGACTTTCGCGCGAGGCGGGCATGGACGCGCACCTGAGTAAACCCGTGAGCTCGCAGGAGCTCGTTGAGGCGCTTGCGCACATAGCCGCCGACGCTTCATAAGCATATGGCCCGGTTCCAAGGTGGGTTGGAACCGGGCCATATTGCCATTTGTGACGCCTGTTCTTGAGGCTTACTTTTCTTGAATCTGCTTGCCGCAAAGATGCTCAATCGAAATCTCGTAGAGCTGGACGCCCTTGATGTCTTTGGCGATTTCCTCTTCGACTTCCTCGGCAGAAGGGTAGTACTTAAGGGCGAGCTGGCGGACTTTGTCCTCGATAAACGCGGGGGTGTCATTCGCCAGGCGACAACGGCCAAAGACGACGGTGCTCATAACGTAGGGAGCCCAGTCACCGTCCTGGTACCACTCGTTGCCGTATACGGTAAAGCAGACCTTGTCATCGCGCTTGAGTGCGTCGACCTTGTGGCCGGCTTTGGCGCCATGGAAATAGATCTTGTCGTGCTCGGCGTCAAAGAAGTAGTTGACGGGAATGGCGTACGGGTAGCCATCGTCGCCGTTGACGGCAAAGACGCCGCGCTTGCAGGTGGCGAGCAGTTTGCGCGCTTCCTCGTCGGTGATGGCGCGTTTCTTTCGACGTAAGGGCCTAAACATCGTTGGCTTCCTTTCTGGTCGTGCGTGGTGGTTGAGCACAAACTATAGCGAAACGGATCCGTTTTTCTTGATGCGGGCGAGTATGTTTTTGAGCTTGTTAAAGTCGAGCGGTTTGGACAGATGGGCGTTCATGCCGGCGTCGTGTGCCGCCTTGGCGTCTTCGGCAAAGGCATTGGCGGTGAGCGCGATGATGGGGATATCGGCTGCATCGACCTTCTCGCTCAGACGAATCGCGCGGGTTGCCTCGTAACCGTCCATGTCCGGCATCATAATGTCCATCAGGATCGCATCGAAGCTGCCGGCGGGATGAGACAGGTACAGATCGACGACTTCGTTGCCGTTGACGGCGCGGGTGACCACGACGCCCTCGGATTCTAGCAGCGCCTGGGCAATCTCGGCATTCAATTCGTTGTCTTCGGCGAGCAGCACGTTCATGTTGGCAAGCGAGCAGTCGAGCGCCTTCTCGACCGTATCCGTCCGCGCCTGGGGGTTCTTGTCGATATCGAGCGGAATTTCCACGTAGAACGTGGTGCCCACATGGAGCTCGCTGGTGACTTCGATGGTGCCGCCCATCAGTTCAATAAGCGACTTGACGATTGGCATGCCCATGCCGGTTCCTTGGAACTTGCTGCGCGCATCGTCACCTTCTTGGGCAAACGGCTCATAGATATGCTTTAAAAACTTGGGAGTCATACCAATGCCGGTGTCCGAAACGCTAAAGCAAAAGAGAGCGCGCCCGTTATCGAGTGGCTCGGTCTTTGAGCTAAAGGTGACGGAGCCACCGCGCTTGTTGTACTTAATGCTGTTGTCTAACAGGTTGATCATGATCTGTCGGATATGGGTGGGACTGCCGATCATGTATGGTCCCGTGGCGTACGGCAGACTATTGTCCTGCATTGTGATGCCGTTACTGGACGCGCGGAGCTTGCACAGCACCAGCGTATCGTCACAGAGCTCTTTGAGGTTAAAAGGCACATGTTCCAGTGTTAGCTTGCGGTCTTCGATTTTTCCCATCTCGAGGATGTCGTTGATCAGCGAGAGCAGGTGATTGGCGGCAACGCGCGCCTTGGCACGGCTCTCGCGGGCGACTTGCATATCGCCTTCCTTCAATTCCTCGATCTCGATAAGGCCCAGGATACCGTTGAGCGGCGTACGGATGTCGTGGCTCATGCGCGTGAGGAATGCCGTCTTAGCGGCGTTGGCAGCATCGGCTTTTTTGCGCTCGGTTCGAGCGCGCACGAGCGCCCAGATGAGCAGGACGATGCCGACCGACAACATACCGATGAGGGTAGCTGCAATGGCGGTGCGGTTGCGATAAAGGAATTGAAGCGTGTTGGATTCCTGGGCCGTGTACGACGTGGAGGAGAAATTGCTTGCGGAGAGCGATTCTCCGGCATTGATGATGCCCTTGTTGATGATTCCCAACAGCTCGGGTTTTCCGCGCGAAATCCAGCACGAGATTTCACAGGTGTCAGGGAGCTCGGTCGTCTCGCAGTCCTCGAGATCGTAACGGTCACCGATGGTTTTTACGCGTGAACTAGGAGCGACGATGCAGTGCGCCGTTCCCTTCCTGAGGGCGTCGAACGCTTCATCGTCGGATTGGTATTCGGTTACGGTCGCTGTGGGGAACAGACTTTCAAGTGCATTTTTGTTGACAAACGATGATTTGGTACAGGCGATGTTCTGAAGGTCTTTGTTCAGGTCGCTGCCGGTGTGGATGGCGGTGAGGGACACGGTCCCCAACGATGCCGACTGCACAACGCCTGATTGCTCGGCAACCAAGTAATCTCGGTATACCGGCAGCGCAACGTCTATGCTTCCCTTTGACAGAGCCTTTGACATCATCTTGTAGCTATCAAAGGCGACGGTTTTGACCGTAATGCCAAATTTATCGTGCAACGTCGTCGCAAGCGATGAGAGCGAGCCTTCCATTTCGCCGTTTTCGTCTTCGTTGCAGTAGGGGAGTTTGCCCGTAATGTAGCCGAGCGTGATGGTGTTGTCATTTGCTTTGAGCCAGGAACGTTCGGGGCCGTTGAGCGATGATGAACCGCTGTTTTTGACCGAGTAGTTAGATTTGACTTCGTCGATATAGCGTGGGTTGACGCGGGCGATTGCCGACATGGCGGCATTGATGTCGTCCATTAGGTCGGGGCGGCTTTTGGGGACGGCAAAGTAGTAGTCGCTCGAACCAACGTAGAACATGGGCGACGCATCGGGCGACGAAATGGTGTCGTTCATGATGACGGCATCGACTTCGTCGTTTGCGAGCGCGTCAAAGAGGGCGCCGCCAGTGTCGATTTCTTTATAGGTGCAGGTAATGCCTTCGTTGGCGAGCCACTGCCGGCCAACAAAGGTTTGCATAACGTCGGGGTTGTAGCCGATGGTAAGGCCTTGGAGCGCTTGGGGGTCGCCCTTGGCCAGATCGTCGCGATCGGGCTTGGCGTAGATGTAGTAGCGCTCGGTGCCCTCGGGGTTCGAGGAAAAGAGCAGCTTTTGGGCGCGTTCCTCGGAGTAGGAGATGTTAGGCATAAGGTCGATTTCGCCTGCCTCGAGCATGTCCATAAGCTCGGTGAAGGTGCCGGAGACGTATTCGTACCGCCAGCCGGGCGTGTAGTACGACAGGGTCTGGAGGTACTCGTAACCCCATCCCGAGAGACGCTCGCCGGGGGTGCCGTCCTGGAAGCCCTCGTTGTTGACGAGCCAGCCGACGCGGACCGTTTTGACCTGCTGATCGGAGTCGGCGGCAAAGGCAGGGGCGGGCGCGACGGCGCTCAGTACGGCGAGCGCGGTAAGCGCGGCGGCCAGGGTGCGACATATAACTGAACGAAGGACAGTGGCAGCTCTCACATGCAATCCTAACGAATCGAGACATTACCGCATAAGGATACCAGCTCAGCCCGCCTAGTCGGCCGCTGCACCGCTAAACGACTCCGCCCGGCAGCTGGGGACAGTCCCTTTCTGCCGGCACAAAAGGAACGTCCCTAGCTGCCGGTTGTGGGACAATACCGAGCGAACGTGATTGGGCGTCTGGGAAAAGGGGTCGCGATGAACAGGTTAAGGACGCTTGCCGATGTGCTGCGACAGGCTGGCTTTGCACGCATCACGGGCCTGTTTCTTATCTTCTACCTGCTGTGCTCAACGGCTGTCTGGCTGTCCGAGCCCACGACCCTCACGTTTGGCGATGGCCTGTGGTTTAGCTTTGAGACGGTCTCGACCATCGGCTTTGGTGACATTCCGGCCGAGACACCGGTTGCCCGCGCCATTACCGTCGTCTTGAGCGTTATCAGCATCTTCTACCTGTCTCTTATACACATCTCCGAGCCCACGAGACCGAGGCTGAACTCGTA
>UQSC01000046.1 GCA_900543615.1 uncultured Collinsella sp.
GCCCTTGCAGAACAGGATGTCGCAGGCCTGATGCACCGGGTAGGTGAGCAGAAGGCCGGTAAGCTCATGGCCCGAGGCCTCCATCTCGGCCTTGACGGTGGGGTTGCGCGCCAGCTCGGCCTCGGACACCAGCGACAGGAACGGCAGCATGAGCTGGTTGGCGGCGGGCACGGCGGAGTGCGCGTAGATCATGGTCTTGTCGGGATCGATACCGCAGGCAAGGTAGTCCATGACCATGTTGTACACGTTGTCCTGGATGTGCTCGGTCGTGTCGCGGTCAGTGATGACCTGGTAGTCGGCGATGAGCACGTTGGTCTTGGCGCCCATGTTCTGCAGCTCAACACGGCCCTTGAGGGTGCCGAAGTAGTGGCCCAGGTGCAGACGGCCGGTGGGGCGGTCGCCGGTGAGCATGGTGAACTTCTCGGGCGTCTTGGCCAGGCCCTCGCGAATGGCGTTGCTCTTTTGCAGCGCGACTTCGTAGCTGTTCTCGTTTGGCATGATTGCTCCTAACGTATGTTCATGGGTCAAGATGATAACGCGTTTATTGGAGGGGTGGTGCGTAAGTAGGCGAGGGGCGGGAGAGGGACGCGCGTGGTGCGGCATGTGCGATGGGTGCGGCGCGGCCGTGCTTGGCTAACGGTGCCTTGGCACATCCTCGGCAGCTTGCCCTAGAGCTTGTGGTGGCGCTCTTCTTTGCGCTCCTCGGCTGCCTGCTCCTCCTGCTTAAAGGCGGGGTCGTCGGGGGTGACCAGTTCGTCCTCGTGCGTGCGCTTGTTGTAATGGTGGCGCAGCACGGGTTCAAACAGGTGCAGGTGCTTGGCAAAGGCCGCCGAGCCAATGGCAAGCACGGTAAAGATGAGCACGCGCATGGGCACCTCGACCTGATTGATGGCGGCGGCGCCGGCCGAAAGCATAATGCACCAGGCATAGATGAGCAGCACAGCCTGTTTTTGGTTGTAGCCTTCTTGGATCAGGCGGTGGTGGATGTGGCCCTTGTCGGCCTGCCCGATGCTAATGTGGGCGCGCTTGCGGCGCACGATGGCGCTAAACGTGTCGATGATAGGCACGCCGGCAACGATGAGCGGGATGATAAGCGAGGTGAGTGCGGCGGTGCGGCTCACGTTGAGCAGCGAGATGGAGCCCAGCGCAAAGCCCAGAAGCAGCGACCCCGAGTCGCCCAAGAAGATGCTTGCGGGGTTGAAGTTGTAGCGCAAAAAGGCCAGACAGGCGCCAAAGAGCGCAATGGAGAGCGCGGCGGCGTCGATGCGGCCCGAGAGAACGGCCATCGAAAACATGGTGAACGAGGCGATGCCGCAGATGCCCGTGGCCAAGCCGTCGAGGCCGTCGATGAGGTTAATGATGTTGGTGAATGCCACCAGATAGATTACGGTGATGGGGTAGGCGAGCCATCCGAGCATGATCTCGCCGGGAGCAAACGGGTTGACGATGACGCCGATTTTTAGGCCGCCCATGCAGGCGATAAGCGCGGCGAGGACCTGTCCGGCCAGCTTTTGCTTGGGCGTGAGCTGGAAGACGTCGTCGATAGCGCCGGTCGCAAAGATGACGGTAAAGGAGAGCGCCAGCATGGGATAGCTAATGTGAAGGCGCGGGTGCGGCACCAGGACGGGTGGCCAGCCTAGGTACCAGGTGCCTAGGATTTGCACAATGCAGGCAACGACCAGGCCCAAAAACACCGCCGTTCCGCCCAAACGCGGGATGGGCTTGGTGTTGATGCGGCGCTTAGAAGGATAGTCGACGGCATCGAGCTTAATTGCCAAGCGCTTGACCAGGGGCACCGCGAGGAAGGTCGTGATAAAAGCCGCCGCTGCCACGCATAGGTACGGTATGTAGCTCGGGGATGAAGCCATGAATCTAAAAACCGCCAAGCGTCGAAGGAAAAGGTCAAAGGTTGCTACGCGGAAATGGCATAGCTGTCCCATGATACTCGACCGAGGGGGGTGCGGAGGTTTGCACCGTGCGATTATCACGCGCATACCAGATATTGGAATGTTGTCGATGGCTTGTCGGGATGCCGGCGGGGATCCATATGGACTGTATGGTGATTTTCGGCAAAAGAAAACCACCCCCCACGTTACGAAAATGAACCCACCTAAAACAGGTGGGTGCCCTCATCGACTGTTCCAGCGTCCTTAACAACGAAGGATACCTGTACTAGGCACGACTGTGTGGGCTCCCTAAATAAACGCGACGGTTCACCCAGTTGCTCCGCGGGGGGCGGAATACCTACATCATAAAGCGGCACTTTATCGATTCCAGTCTTGACATTACAAAAATCGTGTCGGACGATTACGGCGCCTTAGGGACGGAGCCGTCTACCCGGTCTGGCCCTTTACGTTTGAGCTGCTGAATCGTTGTTTTGGAGCATGTTTTTATGCCGACGTCGTTGACCGAACTTTTTTCGCCCGCCTGCCATTTGTGTCCGCGCCGTTGCGGTGCGGCGCGCGATGAGGGCGCGCGCGGCGTATGCGGTGCTAACGACACGCTCAGGGTGGCCCGCGCGGCGCTTCATATGTGGGAGGAGCCGCCTATCTCGGGCGAGGCCGGTTCGGGCACGATCTTCTTTAGCGGTTGCTCGCTTAAATGTATCTACTGCCAGAACCACGAGATCTCGACCGGCAATTTTGGCCTTGAGATTTCGCCTGAGCGCCTGGTCGAGATTATGCTGGAACTGCAGGACCAGGGTGCCAACAACATCAATTTGGTGACGGCGACGCACTATGCGCACCTGTTGCCTGCCGCGATTGCCGCGGCACGGGCGCGCGGGCTGGTCATCCCGATCGTCTACAACACGAGTGGTTACGAGCGTGCGAGTGCCGTGGCGGCGCTGGGCGACCTGGTCGATGTGTGGCTCACCGACTTTAAATATGCCGATGCCGGGCTTGCGCAGTCGCTTTCTCATATTAAGGACTACCCGCGCGTGGCCGTGTCGGGTCTGGCCCAGATGGCGCGCGAGATCGATCGCCGCGGGGGAGAGTTGGTGGATGAGGGCGGGCTCATGAAGCGCGGCATCATCGTGCGCCACCTGGTGCTTCCGGGGCATGCGGACGATTCGTGTCGCGTACTGGACCTGGTGTGGCAGACGGTGGGCGACGTGACGATCTCGGTCATGAACCAATACACGCCCAATGCGCTCATGCGCGAGCAGGGCGGCGACCTGGCACGCGCCGTGACGCGCGAGGAGTACGAGCAGGTGCTCGACCATGCCGATGACCTGGGCTTTACGACGATGTTCTGGCAAGAGGGCGGCGCGGTAGACGAGAGCTTCACCCCGGCCTTCGACAGCACCGGTGTTCTTACCAGGGCAAAGTAGTGCGTTCGTCGATGATTTTTCTGGGACGGGGATAAAAAATCATCGAGAGCATCGCCTGTTCGAAAAGTTGCCAAAATAGCCGCGCCCCAAAAAGACTGGTTATTGGGCGTTGACAGTTGGCGAGCCGTAGGTAAAATATCGACTTGTCCTGGGGACGTAGCTCAGTTGGGAGAGCGCTGCCGTCGCATGGCAGAGGCCGAGGGTTCGACTCCCTTCGTCTCCACCCTTGGATTTGATAAGCCGCTGACATTGTGTCGGCGGCTTTTTTTAAAAGAAAGGGCTATACCATGGCCGAGCTTGAGTCCCAACCACTGTCTGCCGAGGAGCGCGCCGAGTTGGAAGAGCTCCGCGCCGAGAAGGCTCGTCGCGAGGCCCAGGAAGAGGCGCGCCGCGAGCGTGAGGAGCTGGCCGCCCTGCGTGCCGAGCGCGAGAAGGCCGAGGAGGCCGCTGCGAAGGTTGCATCCGAGCCTGCGCCCGCGCCTGCGTCCAAGCCCGCCGCCGCGATGCCCGCGCCCACCGCACCCAAACCTCAGCCTAAAAAGGCCGCTCGTCCCAAGTCCGTCGAGCCTAAGCCGAGTCGTGACGAGATGACCTTTGCCCAGCGCATGGTTACCTCCAAGGAGCCTACAGGCGAGAACGAGATCCCTGGCATGGCGCCGGCTCAAAAAATCATCATTGTCCTTGCCCTCATCGCGTTTGTCATCTTTATGGGCTACACGATCCTGACCAGCATGGGCCTGCTCTAAGCGATTTGCATCGGGCGTCATGTCCGCATGCTCTGCTCTCGTCCAACCCTCAAATTCTGCACCACACATTCGAAAGGTCGCCCCATGGCTTTGACCGACATCTCTCATCCCACCGACATCGCAATGCTCACCGATCTGTACGAGCTCACTATGGCCCAGGGCCTGTGGGAGAGCGGCAAGGCCAATGAGCAGGGTTGTTTTACCGCGTTTTACCGCGACCATCCCTTTGGCAGCGCCTATGCCGTCATGTGCGGCACCGCCGAACTGCCCGAGCTGGTCGGGAATCTGCGCTTTACGCCCGAGGACATCGACTACCTCGCATCGCTTGAGGCCCCTGCCGGCGGCGCGATGTTCAAGTCCGCATTCCTCGACTACCTGCGCGATTTTCGTGCGCATGTAAACATCGACGCCGTGCCCGAGGGCGAGCTCGTCTTTCCGCGCGAGCCCATGGTGCGCGTCACCGGCCCCGCGCTGGAGTGCCAGCTGCTCGAGACGGCACTGCTCAACATCGTCGGGTTCCAGACGCTTGTCGCCACCAAGACGGCGCGCGTGGTGCTCGCCGCCGACGGTCGCCCCGTGGCGGAGTTTGGCCTGCGCCGAGCCCAGGGTCCCGATGGCGGCCTGGCCGTTGCGCGCGCGAGCTACGTCGCCGGCTGCTCCTCTACGTCCAATGTGCTCGCCGGCCGCCGCTACGGTATTCCCGTCTTTGGCACGCATGCGCACAGCTGGGTGATGAGCTTCGATTCCGAGCTCGAGGCCTTCCGCGCCTTTGCCAAGTCGAGCCCCAAGAACTGTACGCTGCTCATCGACACCTATGACGTGCGCGAGGGCTGCGAGCATGCCATTACGGTCGCCAAGGAGATGGAGGCGGCGGGCGAGCGCCTGTCGGCTATTCGCATTGACTCGGGCGACCTCGCCAAGCTCTCCAAGTATGTCCGCGGTCGTTTCGATGCCGAGGGCCTGCCCTATGTGGGGATTTCGGTTTCTAACGATCTGGATGAGTACACGATTCAGTCGCTGCTCGACCAGGGCGCGCCCATCGATAGCTTTGGCGTGGGTACCAAGCTCGCGACCTGCTACGACCAGCCGGCGCTGGGCGGCGTGTACAAGCTTTCCGCCCGCCGTGCGAACGAGGCCGACCCGTGGACGCCGGTGGTCAAGCTCTCCGAGCAGCCCTATAAGCGCACGATCCCGGGCGTGCAGCGCGTGCGCCGTTATTACGACGGCTTTGGCGGCCCGGTCTGCGACATGATCTACGACGAGGACCATCTGGCGGGGGAGGGCGCCGCGCGCGGCAATACCCTCGTGGCCGTGAATGATGCCGCCCTGGTGACCGACGTGTCCGAACTTGAGTATCGTGAGCTGTTGGTGCCGATCGTGCGCGACGGCAGTGCGGTGGCTCCGCGTGAGAGCATCCAGGACGCGCGCGAGCGCTGTGTTTGGGCGCTCGATCATCTGGATGCGGCTTTCAAGCGCTTCCTGTATCCGCAGACCTACGTGGTGGGTATGGAACAGGGCCTGGCCCAGGTGCGCGACGAGCTCGTGCGCAAGAATATGGCCGCGGCCTCGGCTTTCCCCTGGGCAAAATGATCCGCATGCGACGGAGGAAAACGTATCATTTTCTCGCTCGCCCGTTCGCCCGTTCGCTGAACAGTCGATTGGTTTGACGTATGACGACTTCTTATAAAACGATGGTGGTAAAGATCGGTTCGTCCACGGTGGTGGGCGCCGACGGCAAGGTCAACCGCGCCTTTATCGGCGGGCTTGCCGATCAGGCCGCAGCGCTGCGCAAGCTCGGCTGGCGTCTGGTCGTGGTGAGCTCGGGCGCTATCGCCTGTGGCTATCCCGTGCTGGGCTTCGACCGTAAGCCGGTCGGCGACCTGCCGAGCCTGCAGGCCTGCGCTTCGGCCGGCCAGTGCATTATCTCGTCGGCCTACGACGAGGAGTTTCATGCGCGCGACCTGCTCACCTCGCTCGTGCTGCTCACGCGTCACGACACGGCGCGCCGTACGTCCTACCTGCACGCGCGCGACGCCCTGCTGCGCCTGGTGAAGCTTGGCGTGGTGCCGGTCGTCAACGAGAACGATACCGTTACCGTCGATGAGATCAAGTTTGGCGACAACGACACACTGGCGGCGCTTGTGAGCTGCCTGGTTTCTGCCGATCTGTGCGTGACGCTCTCGGACATCGATGGCCTCTATACTGCCAATCCGCATGAGGATCCCACGGCCGAGTTCGTCCCAGTCGTGCATAAGATCGATGCCAAGATTATTGCCTCGGCGGGCGATTCTTCCACATCGGTGGGCACGGGCGGCATGATTACCAAGATTCGCGCGAGCCGCATCCTGATGACGGCGGGCATTCAGAGCGTGATTTGCTCGGGCGAGGAGCCCGATGCGCTCGTGCGCCTCGCCCGCGGCGAGAGCGTGGGCACGCTGTTCGATCCGCCGGCGGAGCGTCTGGACATCGCACCCCGCAAGCTGTGGATCGCACTGGGCGACAAGGCGCATGGCTCGGTGACGGTCGATGATGGTGCTGCGAAGGCGCTGGTCAGCCGTGGCTCTTCCCTGCTTGCGGTGGGTATTCGCGAGGTCGATGGCCAGTTTGCCGAGGGCGATGTGCTCGACGTGTGCGACCCGAGCGGTATGGTTGTCGCCCGCGGTATCGCCGAGGCCGATTCGGACGTGCTGGAACTTGCTGCCGGTCGCCGCCAGGACCAGATCGCCAGCAACCGCCTGCTCGCTAACCTGGCCGAGAAGCCGGCGATACACAGGGATAACTTGATCGTATTTGCATAAAGAAAGACAGCGCTGCGGATCGTTTCCCGCAGCGCTGTCTTTCTCGTGCCGGCACCTGGGGACGTTTCTTTTGTGCCGGCAGGTGGGGACACTCCTTTGCTAGAAGATTCGGCGCAGGTCTCCGCGGTTGAGGGCCTCGTCGAAGAGGTGCTTGAATACCACGCTGCCGTGCAGGCCGTCGTGCTCGAACTCGTTGGTCACCCAGGCATGCGAGTTGCCCACGCGGCTGAGCGTATCAAGCTGCAGGCCCGAATCCACGTACATGTCGTCGAAATACACCGCGGCCTGCAGGGGCACCTCGTTGCACGCCAGTCGCTGCGGGTCGTAGATCTTGTCCCAGCTGGTGTCTTCCATCAGCAGGTCCATGGCGGGCTTGAAGGGCTTGAGCTCGGGCATCTGCTCGAACATCCACGGGAACATGGCCTCGCCGGTAAACATGAGCGGGCGCGCGAGTGTGTCGAACTCGGCACGATGGGCCTTCTCCTCTGCTGCGGCCCAGCGAATGGGCATGGTGTCGCCGTCGGCGTAGATAAACTCCTGCAGTGTCCAGTACAGCGGGTTCGTGCGTGTGTTGGTGCGCTCGAAGGCGCGCATCAAAAAGCTGTCGGATACCGAGGAGCCGCAGCTCAGCGTACCGTCGCCAGTAACAAAAGCGTGATCGATAGTCCAATGCATGTGCTCAAAGCTCGGCTTCATGCCAAAGTCGCTGCCCATGAGCTGTAGGCGCTCGACCGTCATCGGCGAGCCGTCGGGCAGCACGGGCTTCTGTGCCTCGAGCGCATCGGCCAGGGCTGCCACGCGCTCGACGTCGGCGGGGTAGCGGTCGTAATACTGCTGCGTCTTGGCGGCCATGCGCGGGAAGGTGTGCGCGTAGACCTCGCTGGCGCTCGCCGGCACGTGGGGGATGCCGCCGCAGGTAAAGCTCGCCGCCACGCCCTCGGGGAAGAGCGACAGATAACTCAACGTCAAAAAGCCGCCGTAGCTCTGGCCGAGCGTGACCCAGGGCTTGCCGCCAAAGCCCACCAGACGCAGGTACTCAAAATCGCGCACGATGGAGCTGGCGAGGTGGCGCTTGAGGAAGTCGGCCTGCGAGCGTGCTGTATCGGCGCCGGCGGCCGTTGCGCGATCGCCCAGTGCCTTGATCGTGCGTCCGTCCACGCAGCTACTGCGTCCGGTGCCGCGCTGGTCGGGAAGGACCACGCGGAAGTGCTTGACGGCCTCCTCGATCCAGCCGTCGCTTGTGGGCGACAGCGGACGCGGGCTCTCGCCGCCGGGGCCGCCCTGCAAAAACAGGAGCAGCGGCAGATCGTCGTTGATGCGGTCAGGCGCGCAAACCACGCGGTAGAAGAGCTTGATGCTCTCGGGCGCGCCGGCGATTGGTGCCGGCATAGCGCCGCGGCGCATGGTGCTGCCGACGGCCAGGAGCATCGGCTCCAGGCCGCGCCAGTCAAGGGGGACGTCGATGCTGTGGTCCTCGACATAAAGGCCGGGGACGTGGTACGAAGTGATGAGGGCCATGTGAGTCTTCCGTTCGTTGCGGTGTTTCGGGTTGACCAATTCTACCGCCGCGGGCGAGGCCATGCGCAAATCGGCTACCATGGTTGCAAACTTCTAGGAGAAAGGGCCGCCCATGTCGGTCGATATAGCCACGTATGTCCACGATCTTGCCGTTGCCGCCAAGGCAGCGTCGGCCTCGCTTGCCACGGCGAGCGATGAGCAGCGTCAGGAGGCCGTGCGCGCCATGGCCGCAGCACTGCGCAACGGTGTCGACTCCATCGTCGCCGCTAACGAGCTCGATATGTCCGCCGCACGCGATGCGGGCACTTCGGCCGGTCTGCTCGACCGTCTGCTGCTGACGCCCGAGCGCGTCGAGGGCATGGCCGCCGGCCTGGAAAAGCTCGCCGAGCTGCCCGATCCCGTCGGCCGCGTGCTCGACCACCGCGTGCTTGCGAGCGGTGTGGACCTGACCCGCGTGAGCGTGCCGTTGGGTCTGGTTGCCATGGTCTACGAGGCGCGCCCCAATGTGACGGCCGACGCCGCGGGCATCTGCATCCGCACCGGCAACGCCTGCATTCTGCGCGGCGGCTCGCTGGCCTATCACTCGTGTGCCATGATCGCCGAGCTGCTGGCCGATGCGCTCGAGGCCAAGGGCTTCCCGCGCGAGGCCGTGTCGATGATCGAGTCCACCGACCGCGAGGCCACCGGCGAGCTCATGAAGCTCCGCGGTATCGTCGACGTACTCATTCCGCGCGGCGGTGCAGGCTTGATCCAGCGCTGCGTGCGCGATTCGCTTGTGCCGGTGATCGAGACGGGCACGGGCAACTGCCACATCTACGTGCATGAATCCGCCGACTTTGATAAGGCGCTCAACATTATCGTCAATGCCAAGACCCAGCGCGTAGGCGTGTGCAATGCCGCCGAGTCGCTGCTGGTCGACCGTGCTGTGGCAGATTCGTTTTTGCCGGCGGTCGTTGCCGTGCTGCACGACCACGGCGTACTGATTCACGGCGACGAGGCCACGTGCGCCGCATGCGCCGACGCTGGGCTTGCCGAGGGCGACAACTACGTCGCCGCGACTGAGGAGGACTGGGGTCGCGAGTACCTGGCTCTCGAGATGAGCGTGAAGGTCGTGGCGAGCGAGGACGAGGCCATCGCACACATCAACCGCTACGGCACGATGCACTCCGAGGCCATCGTTGCCGAGGACACGGATGCTTGCGAGCGCTTCCTGGATGCGGTCGATGCCTCGGCCGTGTACGCCAACGCCAGCACGCGCTTCACTGACGGCGGCGAGTTTGGCCTGGGCGCCGAGATCGGCATCTCGACCCAAAAACTCCACGCCCGTGGCCCCTTCGCCGCCGAGGCCCTCACCACCTACAAATACAAGCTCCGCGGCACCGGCCAGGTCCGCCCCTAAACCCCTCGTAAACGAAAACCACCACAAAGGTGCCTGTCCCCTTCGTGGTGGTTTTAGGTGGCGTGGGCGGTTAGGCCTGGAAGGTATCGCGGTCGGGGGCGAAGGACTGCATGGCCGCGATGGTGCGGTCAAAGAGCTCGGGGAGCTCCCAGCCCAACATCTCGGCGCCCTGCGAAATCACGTCGCGCGAGCAGCCGGCGGCAAAGCGCTTGTCCTTGAACTTCTTCTTGAGCGACTTGGTCGTAAAGTCCATAACGCTCTTGCTCGGGCGCATGATGACTGCAGCGCCGATCAGGCCGGTGAGCTCATCGCAGGCAAACAGGATCTTTTCCATCTGCAGCTCGGGCTTGGGCAGCGAGGTGTTGAAGTCGGACGTGTGCGTCTGGATGGCGCGAATGAGCTCTGGAGACGCACCTTCGCCCTTAAGAATCTCGGCAGCATAGATGGTGTGGTTCATGGGGTCGTCCTCATGCTCCTCCCAATCCAGGTCGTGCAGCAGACCGACGATGCCCCAAAACTCCTCGTTCTCGGGGTCGAACTCGCGCGCAAAGTAGCGCATAGTGCCCTCGACCGTCTCGCCATGGGTGATATGGAACGGGTCCTTGTTGTGCTCGTTGAGCAGTTCGAACGCGCGGTCGCGGGTGATTCCGGCGGTAAGCGGCTCTGCCATAGGAGACTCCTTGTGCTCGTGGGTATCGATAAGAATGAATACTACTAGAACAAGAAAACCACCACAAAGGTGCCTGTCCCCTTTGTGGTGGTTTTGGCGCGGTTGGGTTAGTTGAGGGCGGCTTGGGCTAGGCGGGCTTCGGCGGCCTCCTCGGTGACGCCCAAGGCCACGGCGAACTCCTCGATGGAGCGGCGCTTGGCTTCCTTGAGTACGCGCATGTAGTAGGAGCTGGGCTTTTTATCAGCTTCCTCGGCCTGGCGAATGCGGTACATCATGGTCTTTGCCACGCGGACCGTCTCGGGCGCGCCCAGCTTGAGCTGCTGCTTAAAGTGCGTCTCCTCAAGCGAGCTGTTGCGCTCGGTAAAGGTGTCGCACTCCAGCTCGTCATAGTGGCTCAGCAGGTGCTCGGCATCTTGCTGCGAGATGGCGGCGTGCAAACGGTCGGCCTGCGCCACGGGGTACATGAGGATCGTCTGCGCATGTCCCTGCTTGGTCTCGAGCAGCAGCATGGGCTGCGGTGTGTCGTCCCTAAAACCGACGACGGTGCAGACTCCCTGGCCCGGATGAATGACGTGTTGACCGATTGAGAACATGCTACCTCCAACTTATACGAATTTACGTATGTCTAGAATAACACGCTGACGTGCGCAAACCCTTACTTTATGCAGGAAAAGCACACAACTCTGATAGGTAAGAGTATTCGATAACAGACGCAGCTCATTCACACCTTTATGCATTTTCAACGCCTGCATAATCTGCAGGCAGACTGGCATCTTTGAGCGACTCCATACAAGCTGTAGTCATTTTTGTGCATATGCAATATCTATTAGCTTTACCCTGCGACAGTGCCCGTCGCTTGTGATAGAGTGCTACAAACTCTGGCTTTTGCCCTACGAGTGACCAAGAGCTCGGGGGCTTTAACACAAGGAGGATCTATGCCCGAGAAGATTGAAGAGCTGGTACGCGCTGCGCTTGCTGCGGCCCAGGAGGCCGGCGACCTTTCCGCATTTGAACTTGACGATTGCGCTATCGAGCGACCGGCTGACACTTCTCATGGCGAGTGGACCTCTACCATGGCCCTGAAGTCCGCCAAGCTGGCCCACTGCGCCCCGCGCAAGATCGCCGAGGCCATCGTTGCCCATATGCCCGAGGACCCCGCGATCGAGAAGGTCGAGATCGCAGGCCCCGGCTTCATCAACTTCTACCTCTCCGTTGCCGTCAAGAATGCCATCTTTGGCGAGGCTCGCGAGAAGGGTATGGACTTCGCTAAGTCCAACGTCGGTGGTGGCCTGAAGACCCAGGTCGAGTTCGTTTCCGCTAACCCCGTCGGCCCCATGCACATCGGCCACGGCCGCTGGGCCGCGCTGGGCGACTCACTCTGCCGTGTTATGGACCACGCCGGTTACGACATCCAGCGTGAGTTCTACATCAACGACCACGGCTCTCAGATGAACACCTTCGGCAACTCCATCAGCACGCGCTATATGCAGCTTGCCGACATCATCGCCAAGCAGGGCGTGGATATCGACGAGGCTCACAAGCTGCTGATTGCCGACCGCGACGCCTTCGTTGCCGACGAGAATGACGAGCATCCCGAGACTCATCCGTACCAGGATAACTTTGCCGAGACCCTTGGCAAGGACTCCTATGGCGGCGACTACATCATCGACGAGGCCGCCGAGTTCTGGCGCACTGACGGCGATAAGTGGGTCAACGCCGATCCTCAGGAGCGTATGGAGAGCTTCCGCGAGCGCGGCTATGTAAAGATGGTCGACAACATGCGCGACCTTTGCCATGCCGTTAACTGCGACTTCGATCGTTGGTTCTCCGAGCGCTCACTGTATGTGAAGGACACTGAGGGCGAGACCGCCGGCACCTCCGCCGTCGACCGCGCTTTTGAGAAGCTCGACAAGATGGGCTACCTCTACACCAAGGACGGCGCCCTGTGGTTCCGCTCCACCGACCTGGGCGATGACAAGGACCGCGTCCTGATCAAGTCCGACGGCGAGTACACCTACTTCGCCTCCGACGTTGCCTATCACTGGGATAAGTTCCAGCGCGTCGACCACGTCATCGACATCTGGGGTGCCGACCACCACGGCTACATCGAGCGCGTCCGCTGCGTCTGCGACGCTCTTGGCTATCCCGGCAAGTTTGAGGTTCTGCTGGGCCAGCTCGTCAACCTGCTGCGCAACGGCAAGCCCGTCCGTATGTCCAAGCGCAAGGGCACCATGGTGACCCTGCAGGAGCTCGTCGACGAGGTCGGTTCCGACGCCGCCCGCTACACGCTCATCTCCAAGAGCTCCAACCAGATGGTCGACTTCGATATTGAGGCCGTTAAGAAGCGCGACAACTCCAACCCGGTCTATTACGTGCAGTATGCTCACGCCCGCGTGTGCTCCATCCTGCGCCGTGCCGCCGACGTTACGCCCGAGCAGGCTGACGAGATGGGCATGAAGGCCGTCGCCGCCAAGGCCATCGGTGAGAACGTTGATTACTCGCTGCTGACCGACCCGACCGAGCTCGCCCTTTCGCGTAAGCTCAACGAGCTCACCGACCTCATCGCCAGCTGCGCTCGCGACCGCGCCCCGTTCCGTCTGACGCACTTTGCTGAGGAACTCGCCGGCGACTTCCACAGCTTCTACGCTGCCTGCCAGGTTCTGCCGAGCGAGGGCCGTCCCGTCGACCCCGAGCTTTCGCGTGCCCGTCTGGCCGCTTGCGACGCCGTCCGCGTGACGCTCGCCCTGGTGCTCACCCTTGTTGGTGTCTCCGCTCCCGAGCAGATGTAAGCTACGGGTCATTTGACCGCGCAAGTTTGGTTTAACTGAGCCTTGAAAGCCCGATCTCCCATATGGAGGTCGGGCTTTTTGCACAAACGCCGTCGTATTGACGAATTTGGGACTGCTGGAAATACGAAACTATGCCGGTTTACTACGATGAATTGAGAAATTCCAACCACGCCGGCTTTTCGCAAAAAAGTGCAAGGCATCTACCTGCGGTTTTAGTTCAACAAATTTCGGAGTGGTCGCGGTTGAGCGATTCGTCGTAGTAAACCGTCATAGTTTTGGCGGAGGCATTCAGGTTTGTGGGCGGTAAACCAAAGATTGTCCCTTTTGACTAGTCGTTTAAGAACGTCCTCAATGACTAAGTTGCAGGTGGTTGCGGTTGTGTTACACTAACGCTGCGTATATGACGCAAATATCTCGATACAGATCAATGATGTCCGTCGGTATTTGACGGAGCTAGACTGTTTAGCCGCCCTGAAGGTTTATGCAGGGAGCATGTGATCACAGGGCTTGAAAAGAAAGTTGAGCAAACACTGTGTCTGATCAACAGCAAGAAAACGAAATAACGACGACGCAAGCCGCTCCCGCTGCACCGGTTGCGTCGGACCAGGTCGCGGCGCCCGCGCAAGCCTCGGCTCCTGAGACGCCTAAGGCTGCTTCGACGCCTACGCCTGTAGCGGCTGAGAAGGCCGTGTCTGCAACTGGTGAGGAGGCTGCTCCGGCAAAGCCCAAGCGTACGCGCCGCGCGGCCAAGCCTGCCGATGACGGCGAGGAGGTCACCAAGCCCAAGCGCCGTACCACGCGCACGACGCGCGCCAAGCGTACCGTTGCAGCTGACTCCTCGGCGCCGATTTCCGATGAGGTCGCGCTGGCACGTGCGTTGGCGCAGATTAGCGAGGCTCAGGTGGTGCGCGCCCGCCGGCGTGCTGCCGAGCGTGAGGCCGCGGCTCTGACCGAGCTTGCAGCTCCGTTTTTGCCCGAGACGCCTGCCGCCACCGAGACCCCTGTCGCCGACCAGCCAACCGAG
>UQSC01000047.1 GCA_900543615.1 uncultured Collinsella sp.
ACCCAGGACAGTCGTCAAAAAGACGAGGGACTTGGCGGGTGCAAAAAGCAGCGCGATACCAGCAATGAGCGCTAAGACGCCCGTGATGGCGTAAATCCAGCGCACGGCCTTGACGGCCTTGCCTGCCATGCTTTTCTCGTCAAATCCAAACTGGCTCGATTTTTGGTCATCATTCTTAAAGATGCCCATAATGTCTCCTTTCCGTGTGGTGCACGTCGCGTTCATTGCTCTCCGTGCGGCGTACGCCAAAAGTGCTGCAACAAGTATCGCCCAAGGGCGCCGATGCATGGGGCGGGAAGGACGAATTGCCGCCCCACATTCCCGAATTGTTACTTTTGTTCCCGCTCCAGTGAGGATTAATCAACAATTGTAGAACATTACGCCGCTGTATGTAATTGCCTAGGTTTTAGGTTAGATTCTCCTAAGGACAATTGGCTTGTATTGGGGGTCCCTATGAACGAAGCAGTTCCCGCGGCGCCGGTAAGCGCCGAGTCGATGGCAAAGCAGGGTTGCGAAAAGCTCGGCTTGAACGCGTTTGATGCGTTGGTTCGCCGCGCCCGTACGTGCCGTCGCTTTGACGAGTCCATGCGCGTGCCGCGCGAGTTTTTGCTCGAGCTGGCGGAACTGGCGCACCTGGCTCCCTGCGGCGCCAATGCTCAGCGTCTGCGTTTTCATGTGGTAAGCGGTTCCGAGGACTGCGCTCGCGTGTTTGACGAGCTTGCATGGGCCGGCGCGCTTAAGGACTGGTCGGGTCCTGCCGAGGGCGAGCGCCCGACCGGCTACATCGCGATTCTTGCCGAGCGCGCCGTTCCGGGCAAGCCCGCCGCTCCTATTACCGAGGTCGACACGGGCATTGCCGCGCAGACGATGATGCTCGCCGCCCGCAGCGCCACGCCCGAGGTGGCAGCCTGCATGTTCAAGGCCTTTACGCCCCACGCGATCGATGCCATGGGGCTCGATAACGACAAGTATGAGCTCAAGCTGATCATGGCGTTTGGCGTTCCGACCGAGACACAGGTGATCGATGCGATCGATTCCAACCCCGACGGCTCCATCAATTATTGGCGCGACGAGGCGCAGGTGCACCACGTACCCAAGCGCCCGCTTGCCGACGTACTGGTGTAGCTGAGCGTCACCGCGGTGTGATCCGGCGGTAAACCACCACAAAGGCACCTGTCCCCTTTGCGGTGGTGCGAGGGGAGGACGTGTGGCAGATTTGTATTTGGTGCGGCATGGGCAGACTGAGCTCAATGTGCAGAACATTTTGCAGGGTGGGCACGATTCGCCGCTTACGGCGCGCGGGCGCGAGCAGGCGCTGGCGACGCGCGCGGCGTTTGAGGCGCGTGGCGTGACCTTTGACCGTGTGTATTCCTCCCCGTTGGGCCGGGCGCGGCGTACGGCTGAGCTAATTGCTGGCGAGGGCTGCTCGATAGAGCTGGTCGATGACCTACGCGAGTGGCATTTGGGCTCGCTGGAGGGCACATCAAATCGCGATATGCCGCCGCAGCCCTGGGGTGATTATCCGGTGGCCTTTGGTGGCGAGTCTGAAGTGCAGCTCCAGTCGCGTATGGTCGCGGCGCTGTCCCGCATCATGGCCAGGCCGCAGCACGACTGCGTGCTGGCGGTTTCCCATGGCTCAGCCTGCCAGGAGTTTCTTGAGTATGTGACTGGCGAGGGGGAGCTACCCGACAACGGTGCCGTGCTTCATTTTGGCTATTGCGACGGGGCGTTTTCGCTCTTGGGTTGGTAACGAACGAAAGGACCCCTATGAATAAAGATCTGTATCTGGTCCGTCATGGACAGACGATATTCAACCTTAAGCGTATCATTCAGGGGTGGAGTGACTCGCCGCTTACGCAGTTGGGTTGCGACCAGGCGGCGCGCGCCGGCATGTTTTTACGCGCGCGTGGCATTGAGCCCGATCATGCCTACACCTCCACGCTTCATCGCACCGAGCAGACTATCGCCAACTTGTGGCCGGGCTTGGCGTACGAGCGCCTGGACGGTCTGCGCGAGTGGTTCTTTGGCGACTTTGAGGCCGAGCGCGTGATGCTTATGCCCGAGCGCCCGTGGCGCGACTTCTATTGCCAGTTTGGCGGCGAGGGCCAGATGCAAGTGCGCGAGCGCATGGTGGCGACGCTGATCGAGCTTATGCAGCGTCCGGACCATACGTGCGTGCTCGCGGTAAGCCATGGCTCGGCCATCAAGGAGTTTATGGATCACGTGAAGGGTGCGGCGGCCGACGAGCGCGATCGCGTGCCGGGCAACTGCGCGGTGCTGCACTTTGCGTTTGACGACGAATCCGACACGTTTGAGCTGATTGAGATTTTTACGCAGGAGGATTACGCACGCGAGCTGGGGCTTGAACCGCTCGTGGCGGCAGCAGGCCCGCAGCGGGGATAACGTGAGCGTGGCGGCACGGGTCGCCGGCATAACTTCTCGACGCAAAAGGGGCGGAGATGCATGTACCTGCTGCATCTCCGCCCCCTGTTTGTTGAGCTGCCGATTTTTGTGCTGGACGGTCTGGTCTTGCTAGAACCGCGCGACTTGGTGCGTGAGCAGACCCGTCGGAACCTGCGGCGCGCCGCCGCTGACCTGCGCGGCGGGGAAGAGCGCAGCTACGGCAAAGTTGAACGGCTCTTTGCCCGTGTAGGTGCCGGCGGCACGTGCATCGTCGGCCAGGAGCTGTGATGCCTCGACTAGTGCGACAGCGTAGGCAGGGTCGTCGGCCAGTGCCGGCTCCGGCGCCTGGTCGAGCATGGCGCGGATGGCCCCGACGGCGTCCTCGCGCTTGACCTCCCACACGCGGTGCGTAATGCCCGCGGGGTCGGTGACGGCGTAGAGCGAGGCGCCCTCTTTGGCAGCGCCCAGGATGATGTCCATGACGGGCGACGCCTCGTAGGCGAGCGACACGGGGCGCGGCTGAACTTTGAGTTCGGCGATCGCGCGCGCGGCGGCGGCCACGTCGGCGCTGGCATCGCCCTTGCCGCCCGCAAGTACACTCGTCGGGCAGATCGCCACGACACCCGTCACACGTCCCGGCTCGCCCGAGCATTCGTACACGTAATACGCCGCACCCGGGTCCTTGAGCATCAGACCATCGGCAATGGCTCCGCGCAGGGCATCGTTGCCGCTCAGGATGCTGCCCATTGCAGGCAGCGCCTCGAGCACGCGGTCCTGAGCCGGGCGGATGCAGGGAAACGGAAGTGCTTTCATGGGCGGTCCTAACGCGCGAGTCGGTTTGTTCGCGGCTTATTATGCCCCAACTTGGCCGCTCGCGTCCCAGAGCACGTTATCGGCGAGCGCGATTAGCACCTGCTGACAACGAACGATATCGGCGTGGGGCACATATTCGTTGGGCTTGTGCGCGAGCGCGAGCGACCCGGGACCGTAGCTCATGCAATTGCGGTTACCTGTCTTGCCGGCAATGACGGCGGTGTCGGTGTAGCCGGTAAAGAAGCCAACGGTCGTGTCCGCGTCCGTCACGTCATCGGCGGCACGCTTGAGCGCTGCTAGAAGGGGAGAGTTTGGGTCGCGCTCGATGGCGGGGCGGTCGCCCGTCACGACGTAGCTGCCGTGGCAACCGGGAATGGCGGCTTCGGCGACGGCGATGGCCTGCTCTACCATGCGCGTTACGGCGGCCGTATCGGTCGGCGGGGTCAGGCGCATGTCGACCCAGACTTTGGCGCGGTCGGGTACGACGTAGGGGCGATATCCGCCCTCGATTTGGCCGAACGTGATGGTCGAAGGCCCCAGCTCATCGTGCGCGGGCAGCGCCACAAACGCGCGACGGAGCGAACACACGACCTCGGCCATGGCGGCGACGGCATCCGCGCCCTTCCAGGGCCGGCTTGCATGCGCCGTCACGCCATCCATTTCAATCTCGAACCACGTACGCCCCTTGTGCGCCACCTGGATCTGTCCGTCGGTGGGCTCGGTGTCCAGCACCCATTCGCGCGAACCGACCCAGCCGGCATCGATGGCTGCCTCGGAGCCTCGCATAAAGTCCTCTTCGTCGACCGAGCAGATGAGCGAAAAGCCGCGGCGGGGTAGCGCGCCATCCACCGCCACGCGCTCGAGCGTATGGACCAGTGCGGCAATGGCGCAGGCCAGGCCACCCTTCATGTCGCAGGCGCCACGGCCATAGAGTTTGTCGTTACGCACAACCGTCCCGAGCGGCGGAATGTCCGCGTCCCAGCCATCGCCCAGCGTAACGGTATCCATATGGCAGATATAGACGAGTCGCGGCTCGTCGCTTTGGCCCGGCACGGTGACCATAAGGTTGCGGCGCCCGGGGAGTACTTCGAGCTCTGCAATCTGCACGGCATCGAGTACCGGATGGCTCAGCTGCGCCAACTGTTCCTCAACCAACGCTTTGATATAGCGTTCAATCTCGCCCTCATACGCACCTGGGTCGGAACTGTCGATCCGCACGAGCCCTTGCGTAAGCCGCCAAGCAAAATCTGTATCAACCATAGGCACCTCACATATAGTTAGGTCAACATACAAATTGTATGTCAAGAAGCGGCTCGGTGCATTTAATGGAGCGCTCATAAAAACGGGGGCGCCTCTCGTGCGAAAGGCGCCCCCGCGGGCATTCAATGTCAGCGACGGGCAGGCCACATGGGGAACTGCCCGTCAGATCAGCCGACGCTACTTGATCACGCGCACGCGATACATCGAAGGAATCTGCTTGAGCGCCTCGATGGTGCTGCTGTCCAGGTGCTCGTCGGTGTCGAACATGGTGTAGGCGTTCTCTCCGGCGGACTCGTTGGTCATACGCTGCACGTTGGCGTTGTCCTTGGCCAGGATGGCCGTGATCTGGCCGATCATGTTGGGCACGTTGGCATGCAGGCAGGCAATGCGGCTTGCAGCGCGCGCCTTGCCCATGTTGCAAGCGGGGTAGTTGACACTGTGGGCGATGTTACCGTTCTCCAGATAATCCTTGAGCTCGCTGATGGCCATGTCTGCGCAGTTGGCTTCAGCCTCGCCGGTGCCGGCGCCCGAGTGCGTGGTGATAAACGTATTGGGCATCTTGACGGTCTTGGGCGTGGCGAAGTCGCAGCTAAACCAGCTCAGCTTGCCCTCGCGCAGGGCGGCGTCGACGGCGTCCTCGTCAATGATGGTCTCGCGCGCGTAGTTGATGAGGACGCCGCCCGGGGCCAGCAGGTTAATCTGCTGGGTGCTGATCATGCCGATGGTGTCTGCCTTGCTGGGCACGTGCACGGTAAGGTAGTCGCAGCCGCGGCAGAGATCCTCGAGCGTGCCCACGCGCTGCACCTCGCGGCTCAGCACCCACGCGTGCTCAACGGAAATGAACGGGTCGTAGCCGTAGACGTCCATGCCCAGGTCGACGCAGGCGTTGGCGACTTTGGAACCCACGTTGCCCAGACCGATGACGCCGATGCGCTTGCCCTTGAGCTCGCGGCCCACAAAGGCCTTCTTGGCCTTCTCGGCATCGACCTGAATCTCGGGGTCGTCGGCGTTGTCGCGCACCCAGTTCATCGATTGCACCACGCCGCGGCTCGAGAGCACCAGCATGCCCAGGACGAGCTCCTTGACGGCGTTGCTGTTGGCACCGGGGGAGTTAAAGACGACGACGCCCTTCTTGGCGTACTCCTCGACGGGGATGTTGTTGACGCCGGCGCCGCAGCGGGCGATGGCGCGGATGCCCTCGGGCAGTTCGTAGCCGTGCAGGTCTGTCGAGCGCATCAGGATGGCGTCGGCCTCTTCGGCGGTGCCCACAAACTCGTAGCCCTCGCCAAACTCGACTTTGCCGTCCTTGGTGATGTCGTCGATGGTCTTAATCTTGCGCATGAAAAACTCCTTAGCAGGTTTGGTTTAAACAGGTGGTTTGAAGTGGCTGGTCGGCCCGCGCGTTGCGGGCTAGTTAGATCGCGGACTCAAACTATGCTGCGCTTCGAAGTCCTTCATGTACGAGGCCAGTGCCTGCACATCTTCCATGGTTACGGCGTTGTAGACGCTGGCGCGCATGCCGCCCACCAGGCGATGGCCTTTGACGTTTTGAATCTGGTGCTCGGCCGCGCCTGCGACAAAGGCCGCGTCGAGTTCGGCGTCGCCGGTGCGGAAGGTGACGTTGGCGATGGAGCGGCTGTCGGCCTGCGTGGTGCCATGGAACAGCACACTGTGCTCGAGCAGGTCATAGAGCAGGTTGGCCTTGGCCCAGTTGCGCTCGGCCATGGCGGCAAGTCCGCCGGTCTCCTCGACCCACCGGAACACCTTGCCGCACACGTAGATGCCAAAGGTGTTGGGCGTGTTGAGCATGGAGCCCTTGGCGGCCTGGGTCTTAAGGTCCATGTACTGCGGCGCCCGCGCAAAGGCGGGGCCGTCGGCGATGAGGTCGTCGCGCACGATAACCACGGTCACGCCCGCGGCGCCGGCGTTTTTCTGCGCGCCGGCGTAGATGAGCCCGTAGCGCTCAACATCGAGCGGCTGCGACAGAAAGCAGCTCGAGACATCTGCGACCAGCGGTACGTCGCCGCAAGCGGGCAGCTCGTGGTACATGGTGCCAAAGATGGTGTTGTTCTGGCAGATGTAAACGTAGTCGAGCCCGTCGCTCGCGGCCTCGGCGGCAATGCGCGCGTTGATGTCGGCCATGTCGGGGATGCGGTCGAAGTTGGTGTCCTCGGAGCTCGCGAGCAGCACGGCCTCGCCGTACTTGGCGGCTTCTTTGTATGCCTTGTTGGCAAAGTTGCCGGTCACGATGTAGCCGGCGCGGCCGCGGCGCATGAGGTTCATGGGGATGCCCGCAAACTGCAGCGTGGCGCCGCCCTGCAAAAACAGGACACGGTAGTTGTCGGGGATGCTCAGCAGGCGACGCAGGGTTGCCTCGGCGTCGTCGATGATCTGCTGGTACATGCTAGATCGATGGCTCATCTCGAGCACGGACATGCCGCAACCGCGGTAGTCCATCATCTCGTCGGCGATCTCGGCGAGCACGCTTGTAGGCAGCGCGGCCGGGCCAGCTGAGAAGTTGTGCACACGTGCCATCTTCTAGTTCCCCCTTGTAGTCCTTTGGACGTTCGGGTTACTTTAGCACAGTGGAGCGCCAGGCGCGACCGCATCACGGTAAAACTCGAGTGCGTCGCTATGATTTACAGGATGGTTACATGGGGGAGGGGTGCTTTACTCCTCAGGCAAATCCAAATCTGCGAGCGAAGACATGAGGTTCCTAGGCGCTTGATCTCTTCGTCCTAAAGTAGCTACCTCCTAGTCACTACGATGCTAGCGTGGCGATGACGGCTTCGTCGCCGGCGTATATTAGGGTGTTGCCGTCGGGGATGATCGTTTGGCCTTCGCGCTTGAGCATCACCACAATAAACGGATGTTTGCCTTGCGGCACATCGCACAGGCGCTGGCCGGCCAGGCGACCGTGGGGAGTCACGGTGACCTCGCGCAGCGTAACTTCGGTACGCTCTTCAAACGTCGGCGCGGCCATCACCAGCAGATCGCCTTCCTGGATCACGGTGTCGCCATTGGGCAGTACCGGGTGCGCCCCGTCGCGCAGCACCAGGACCACGAGCATATTTGTGGCGCTGCCAATGTCGGCGAGCGAGCGTCCGGCAAACGGATGTCCAGCGCACACCTTGAGCTTTACAAACGACATGCCGTCCTCGTCGCGGTAGTCGTTAAAGGTGCGGCGCACGTCGCCGGTCGCATCGATCATATCGAGCTTCTTCGCCACCGCCGGCAGCAGCGAGCCCTGCACCACAATGCTCGACACGGCAATCACAAACACCAGGTCAAACAGGTCGTGTCCGCCGGGAACGCCGGCCACCACGGCAAAGAGGCTAAACACGACCGAAGCTGCTCCGCGCAGGCCCGACCAGCTTACGAGCGCGACCTGGCGGGGGTTCGTCTTAAAGGGCGCCAGGAGCACGCCGACGGCGATGGGGCGGCTCACGTAGAGCATAAACGCCATGAGCGCCAGGCCCGGCAGCAGCATCTGTGGTAGGCGTGCGGGCGTGACGAGCAGGCCGAGCAAGAAGAAGATCGTCATCTCGGCCATCTCGGTGAGGGTGTCAAAGAAGTGCGCCATCTCGACCTTGCCGGTGATGTCGCTCGCACCCAGCACAATGCCGGCCAGGTATACAGCCAAAAAGCCGTTGCCGCCCAGGTAGCTCGGCAGCGCGTAGGCGACGATGGCCACGGCGAACAAAAAGATGGTCTGCGCGTCCTTGGCCGTTGCGTGCGCGCGTTCAATCAGGCGGCCCGCCGCCCAGCCGATGGCAAGGCCCAGGCCCACGCCCAGGATAATCTGCTTGGTCAGCAGTGCGGGAATGTTGATGTCGCCGCCGGCCGCTAGTGTGGCGAGCACGGCGGTGAGCATGTAGGCGACGGGGTCGTTGGAGCCCGATTCGACCTCGAGCAGCGAGTCGGTGCCACCTCTCAGCGACAGGCTGTGCTCACGCAGTACGCTAAAGACGCTTGCCGCGTCGGTGGATGCCACGACCGATCCCAGCAGCAGGCCACCGATCCAGTCGAACCCCAGCGCGAAGTGGGCGAACACGCCGGTGATGCCGGCAGTGATGACGACGCCGAGCGTGCTCAGCAGCACCGCCGGCGCAGCGACGGGCTTGGCGCGGTCGATATTGGTGTTAAAGCCGCCGTAGAACATGATGAACAGCAGCGCCGTGCTGCAGACGGTTTCGGTGAGTGCGTAGTCGCTAAAGTCGATATGCGTCGGGCCGTTGACGCCCAACAGCATGCCCAGCGCGATAAAGATGAGCAGGGTGGGGAAGGGGAGTTTTTTGCCGACGGGTTTGATGGTCAGGCACAAAATGATGACGAGGCCGATAAAGAGAAGGATCTGGTTCATGGATAGTGTCCGCTCCTGGGTGGTTGGCGTGGCACGGTCAGTTGTCTGCGGTTATTTGTACCCAAAGATGGTGGGTTTATGGGGTTGGATTGCGGGCGTGCGCGATATCGTCATAGATGGCTGCCGTCTTTGCCTCTGCTCGGAAACCCTTTCCAGCTTTATTGCAACGGAGTACAATGGGTAACGTTTAAGTTCAACTTGAAGTTTTAGTTGCGGCACCGGGCTTCGGCCGCAATGCAAGGAGAGGCGTACCATGGCGATCTATGTGACATCTGATGCTCACGGGCACGTGCGTGCGCTTGACGAGGCCCTGTCTAAGATCTCTTTGACGTCCGACGACACGCTGTACGTGCTGGGCGACATGATCGATCGCGGGCCCGATCCGGTCGGCGTTATTAAGCTCGTGCGCTCGCTGCCCAACGCCCACGTGCTCAAGGGTAATCACGAGCAGATCATGCTCGATGCCATCATTGGCCAGGATCCGCTCGATGCCGAGACCTGGGATATCAACGGTGGCTGGACGACGCGTGAGCAGCTCAACGACATGGAATTTGAGGCATACGAGGAGCTCGTGCGATGGATGGCCGCGCTGCCGCTCTACGCGGTGGTCGAGACCGAGGAGCGCCCGTATCTGCTGGTACATGCTGGAATCGAGATGAAGGCGGCGCGCGCGTTTTTGCTTGAGCATGGTGTCGATTGTGCCGATGGCGTCGGAGCGGTGGGTGCCGATCGCGAGCTGCTGCAGCAGATGCTCGCGGTGCAGTCGTCCGATGACCTGCTGTGGATTCGCCATGGCTATTGGGATGCGCCGACCGGGCTGCTTTCTGCCGAGGGCAAGGGTCCGGTCGTGGTGAGCGGTCACACGCCAACGGTGTCGCTCGGGCGTTATTGCGAGGTCGGTGGTCTTGCGGGGCTCGATGAGGAGTCGGGCCGCGGGCAGATTGTGCGCCTGGGCGGCGAGGATGCCGCCGGTGTGCCCGATCGCATCGACATCGACTGCGCTGCCGCCACCGGCTCCGAGTTCGGTCGCGTGGGCATCCTGCGCCTGGACGACGGGGCGGAGTTCTACGCGAACATCAACCCGGGCGAATAATCGGTGCAAGGGGTAGCTAATTTGGGACGGGGCTTATTTGACTACTTTTGCCCTTCTGCCCGCTAATTGATTTCTCTGGGACGGGGATTAAATAATCATTTGGCTGCCCGCCGGCTAAGTGAGTAGACTTTTTTGGAAATGCCGAGCACCCAACATATTTGCCTCAATAAAACCGCAGGTCACAGACTTGTGCTCTGTTGGTGTGGTCGGGGATTCGGTAAAAGTCTACTCACTTAGTTTTGCGTGATGAATATTGTCCGCAACGAGACCCCAGCCGGGGTGATTCCATCGCAAATTCCGGTGACCGGGCAGCTAATTAGGCGCCGTATGGGTTGCGGTCGCGTTCTATGCGTTGGCGGATGTGGGCGTACTCGATAATCAGTAGCACCAGGAGTAGGGCCATGATGGCTAGGTAGCTCACCACAGCGCCCATCAGACCCAGCAGCTTAATCAAGATCACCGGCAGCACCACGCTTACGGCGAAGCAGATCAGGTAGATCTTGGTGACGTCTCCAGCGTGGCGTAGCACCGTGATGATGGCGTAGATAAAGTCGATGGCCGCGGTGACGCCGCCGGCGACGACCATCAGCAACGCCAGCGTACGGTAGCGCTCAAAGCTGAGGCCGTACATAAAGCTCATGAGGGGAATACCGGGACCTGCCATAAATGCGGCGCACACGCCGGTGATGGCCACGATCAGCGCCATAACGGCAACAATAATCAGGTCAAAGCGACGACGCTTGCGAGGATTAGCCCAAATGCTCGACAAGCGCAGGAGCTGCGGTTTATAGATAAATCCAATGCTCAACAGAATAGCCTGCGCCGGAAAGAACAGGGCATTAAAGTACAGCTGATATTTGTATGCCAGCGTGCCTTCCATCACAAACTTGGGCATGCTCTCAATTAGGTTGAACAGGAACAGTGCACCAAAGAGCGGGGCGCACTGGACAAACAGGTGGCCGACCTCGCGCAGGCTCACGCGGCGCGATTTTTCGGTCTCGAGCAGGGCGAGCGGCGCGGTGACCAGCACGAGCGAGGCGATCGCGGTGACACCCATGGCCATGGCCGCGATGGGCATGCTGCGCGTGAGGAACAGCGCCACGCTGAAGACCGCGATGACGCCGACGGAGCGTAGCGTTTGGCTCATTCCAGCCAAGTAGAGTTTGTCGGCCTGCTGCAGGCGGCCTTCGTACACGTCGGCGACGCCATCGATGACCTTATACAGGTAGACGCCCAGGCCGATCGTCGCCATCTGCGCATCATAGCCGCGGGCGCTGCTGTACATGAGGCCGCAGCCTAGGGCGAGCGCTCCACAAAGCCAGCGGTTGAGCTGGTAGGAGGCAAAGGACGTCTTTTCGTCGATGTCTGAGACCTGGAAATTGCGCACGCCGTAGTTGCACGCGATCATGATGAGCGTGCCGGTGACAAAGGCGATGGAGAATTTGCCTGCTTCTTCGGCGCCCACGAGCTGCGTAGACACGATGGTGAGCAACGGAAACGCCAGGCCCCATATGGCGGTGCCGAGGGTGTTCCAAAGATAGTCGCGGCTGGTGGCGTGCTCCTCGTATTCCGCTTCCTGCATGGAGAAGCCGCCGCCGTAGACGGCGCCGAGCAGACGGTTCCACCAAGCGTTGACCATGCGGCGGACGGGGCCGGGCTCCCGACCGCGTTCGCGCCGGCGACGTGTGGCTTGGCTGCTATCGGGTCCGCCGGCGTTGCGCTGGCTCAGCTCCTGGATGCGCGCGAGCTCTTCGGCCGTGTGGGAGGCGGGGAACAGGCCGTTCTCGATGCGGCCGCCCTGGGCCTTCGCGGCGCCGTCTTTCGATGCAGCGGGGTTGGAGATGCCGTTACGGCGGGCGATGGCGCGGCGAATGCTATCGAGGGGCGTGATGCTCAAAGCGGGGTCCTTTCTATTGCTGCGCTCTAGTATAGACACCGCGGTGTCCGCTCGTGTTTTTGAACAGGTTGTTCGATAATTTCGGCGGCGCCATTCGGTAGTCGGCACTTAGGGACGTTCCTTATGTGCAGGCACTTTGGGAACGTCCCTAAGTGCCGGCATCTGGGGACACTCCTTGGCTGTTGCCTGTTCAAGAGTGTCCCCAACGACTAGTCGTTTAAGAACGTCCCCAATGACTAGGCCGCTTGCGTGCGATTTTTGACCGTTGGGCGGGCGCTTCGCCGTTGCCGCAAAAACGTTTTTGCATATCGGGTACAACGGGCTTTACGTGAGTAAAGTGCGCGCCGCGTCCACGTGTCGCGCTTTTAAAGGAGGCCCCATGCCAGGTGTTACCCCCGCAGAAGTTCTGTCCAACTTTGGCATCACGCTGGTCGAAGATCCCGCCGAGAACCAGCCCCGCCTGCTGGTCGACCTGCCGGCAGCCGAGCTCGTCGAGCATGCGATTCGCCGCGAAGAGGGCCGTATGGCCTCCAACGGTGCACTCGTGATCGAGACGGGGGAGCGTACCGGACGTTCGCCCAACGACCGCTTTATCGTTGATACGCCCGACGTGCACGACAAGATTGCCTGGGGTGCCGTCAACCGCCCGCTGTCCGTCGAAAGCTACGAGGTCATCAAAGCCGGCATCGTCGACTATCTCAACGAGCGCGATGTGTTCGTCACGCGCGGTATGGCCGGCGCCGATCGTAACCATACGCGTCGCCTGCTTGTCGCCTGCGAGCGTGCCAGCCAGGCGCTCTTTATTAAGCAGATGCTCGCCCGCCCGCTTGCCCGCGAAATCGCGCGCACCGGCGAGCCGGACTTCTGCGTCCTTGCCGCGCCAGGTTACCAGTGTGACCCCGCCATCAAGGGCCTCAACTCCAGCGCCGCGGTGGTCATCAACTTCCAGGAGCGCGTGATTCTGGTCGCGGGCACCGGCTACTCCGGTGAGATCAAAAAGTCCATCTTCAGCGTCATGAATTACCTGCTGCCCGTCGAGGATGACGTACTGCCCATGCATTGCTCGGCCAGCATGGATCCCGTCACGCACGAGACCGCGATTTTCTTTGGCCTGTCGGGCACCGGCAAGACCACGCTTTCGGCCAACCCCACGCGCCTGCTGATCGGCGACGACGAGCACGGTTGGTCCGACATGGGCATCTTTAACGTCGAGGGCGGCTGCTACGCCAAGTGCGAGGGCCTGGACGTGTTCCACGAGCCCGAGATCTTCAACGCCGTCCGCTTTGGCGCCATCTGCGAAAACGTGGTGCTCGACGAGAATCGCAAGCCCAACTACGACGACGTCTCGATCACGCACAATACGCGCGTGGCCTACCCTGTGGAGCACATTCCCAACGCGTGGACCAAGGGCATGGGCACCACCCCGAACGTCGTGCTGTTTTTGACCTGCGATGCCTTTGGCGTGCTGCCGCCCATCTCGCGCCTGACGGCCGACGCCGCCATGTATCACTTTGTGACGGGCTTCACCGCCAAGATCCCTGGCACCGAGGTCGGCGTCACCGAGCCCACGCCCACGTTCTCCTCGCTGTTTGGTGAGCCGTTTATGCCGCTCGATCCTATGGCTGTCTCTTATACACATCTGACGCTGCCGACGAATAGCCTTGTGTAGAT
>UQSC01000048.1 GCA_900543615.1 uncultured Collinsella sp.
AGATCAGCCTCGGTCTCGTGGGCTCGGAGATGTGTATAAGAGACAGGGACGAGACGAGGACCGAGTCGGCGCACAGCTGCGCGGCCCGGGCCTCGTAGAAGACGTGGGGGCGGCGCTTGCAGCCGATCGCGCGGTACCGGCCGCAGCCGTTGCAGCAGCGCGGCCACGCGGCCAGGCGCGGGCAGGCCGCCGACAGGTCGGCGGAGGCGTCCACGCGCTCGCCGCGCCTGGCCTTCGGCGCCGTCACGAACCTGTGCGACGCCACCTCGGCGCTCACCGTCGAGGGCGACCTGCCCAGCTCCCTCGCGATCTCCCTGCACGACGCCCTGCGCTCCAGCATCCTCTGGACCGTGTCCCGCTCGTGCCTCGTGAGCCTTCCGTAGGACCTCGGGACCGCCCTCGCGGAGCCCCTTTTCTTCTTTCCGGACATACCGTCCTCCGATCTCCCGGGGCCGGCCGGCCCGGCCCTCAGGGTATCGGGTTCCCACATTCATCCGCACATGTGCGGATGAATGTGGGAGGTGTTCGGATAAAGTCGATAATCAAGGCACCTTTGTGGTGGTTTTTCAGTTTGCCAACGATATGTGAACGGCTAAAAAAGTCTGCTATACTCTTTCCCGCTGTCCCCATCGTCTAGCGGCCAAGGACGCCACCCTTTCAAGGTGGATATCGCGGGTTCGAATCCCGCTGGGGGCACCATTTGAGATGTGAAGCCCGTTACCAATTCGGTAGCGGGCTTTTTGCTACCGATATGTCGGGATTCGAACCCGACAGGGTACGAATCCCGACATCATCGCAAGGCCTGTGGGCAAAAAATAGCAAATATGAGTACTGTTACCATTTTAGTTACAGCGATTTCATGCCTTCAGAAGGCGATTTAGCCGTCAGGCGTCCTACGGCGGAAAAATTGCAGACGTTTATCGGCTAAGTACTTGGACATATGTTGCGTAACACTGCATATTTTGCAAATAAATAATGCTACAGGACTTGTGACAGTACTCATATTTGACGTTTTTTGCCCACAACCCTTTATACCTAGGCACATCGGCGGCAAAACGGGCTTCAAAGCGTCCTTCGCAAACAAAAACCGGGGCCCGCATGATGCAGACCCCGGTTCAATACCGTGACGATATGTCAGTTACGCTCTACACGTAGAACAGGATGTCGTCATAGGTCGGGACCGGCCAGTAGTCGGCGGCCACGATCTCCTCCATGGCATCCACGGCGGCGCGCAGCGTATCCATAGCGGGAACGACCTCATGTGCATACACGTTGGCCTGCTCCTGACCATCGAGGCCTTCGGCCTTCTGATGCACGGCGTCGAGCGCCTTGATGGAATCGTTGATGGTGGTGATACCGTTGCAGAGCTTGTTGAGCGTGTTCTGCTCACACTGCATGGCGGCCTCGGCGCCGGCGGCACGAATAGTCTCAAGGCCCTTAGCGACCTTGGTGGCATAGGCGGTAATGACCGGGCGATAGGTACGACGCGCCTCGCGAACCATCGTGGTAGCCTCGATGTTCATGAGCTTGTTGTACTTCTCGAGCTTGCAGTCGTAGCGGCACTGGGCCTCGGCCTTGGTCAGGACACCCGTCTCCTCAAAGAGCGCAATGGCCTTATCGGAAACAAAGGCAGGCAGGGCGTCGGCCGTGGTCTTGTTGTTGGCAAGGCCGCGCTTCTCGGCCTCGACGGGCCACTCGTCGGAGTAGCCATCGCCGGAGAAGAGAATGCGCTGGTGGTCGGTCAGGACCTTCTTGCAGTACTCGAGCGCGGCGTCCTGGAACTCATCCTCGGGCGTACCCTCAAGCGCGTCGGCGAAGGACTTGAGCGACTTGGCCACGGCGGCATCGAGCACCAGGTTGGAGTCGGAGACGTTCTGCTCGGAGCCGCAGGCACGGAACTCGAACTTGTTGCCGGTGAAGGCAAACGGGGAGGTGCGGTTGCGGTCGGTGTTGTCCTGCATCAGCTTGGGCAGAGTATCGGCGCCCAAGTCGAGCACGCCGCGCGTGGCATGGACGGAAGCCTTGCCATCGATGATCTTCTCGACGACCTCGGTAAGCTGGTCGCCCAGGAAGATGGACATAATCGCCGGAGGAGCCTCGTTGGCGCCCAGACGATGGTCGTTACCGGCCGAGGCAACGGAGGCACGCAGGAGCTCCTGATAGTTATCAACGGCCTCGATCACCGCGGTGAGGAAGACGATGAACTGCAGGTTGTCGAGCGGAGTGTCGCCCGGATCGAGCAGATTCTCGGACTCGGTGCCAAGCGACCAGTTGTTGTGCTTGCCCGAACCGTTGATGCCCTCGAAGGGCTTCTCATGCAGCAGGCAAACCAAGTCGTGGCGGGAGGCGATGAGCTTCATTTTCTCCATCATGACCAGATTCTGGTCGATGGCCTCGTTGACCTCGCCATAGACCGGTGCGAGCTCATGCTGGCAGGGAGCAACTTCGTTGTGCTTGGTCTTGGCGGGAATGCCGAGCGCCCACAGCTCATCGTCCAGGTCCTTCATGTAGGCCGAGACGGTGGGGCGGATAGCGCCAAAGTAGTGCTCCTCGAGCTCCTGGCCCTTGCAGGGAGCAGCACCAAAGAGGGTGCGGCCGGTAATGACCAGGTCCTTGCGCTTGCGGTAGGCGTCCTTCTTGATCAGGAAGTACTCCTGCTCGTCGCCCACGGAAGGAACGACCTTCTTGGGGGTCTTACCGAACAGCGCCAAAACGCGCTTGGACTCACGCGAGAGCGCGGTCATGGAACGCAGCAGCGGGGTCTTCTTGTCCAGGGCCTCGCCCGTGTAGGAGCAGAAAGCCGTGGGGATGCACAGGACATCGTCCTTGATAAAGGCGGGGCTAGTGGGGTCCCAAGCGGTGTAGCCACGGGCCTCGAAGGTAGCACGCAGGCCGCCGTTGGGGAAGCTCGAGGCATCGGGCTCGCCCTGGATGAGGTTCTTGCCCGTAAACTTGGTAATGGCGGTGCCGTCGTGGTTGGGCTCCAGGAAGCTGTCGTGCTTCTCGGAAGTAATGCCCGAAAGCGGCTGGAACCAGTGCGCATAGTGCGTCGCGCCCTTGGAGATGGCCCAGACCTTCATGGCATGGGCAACGGCGTTGGCCACATCCAGGTCGAGCGGCTCACCGCCCTCGAGGGTTGCAGCAAGGCGCTTCCAAATGTCCTTGGGGAGGTAGTCCTTCATGACTTCCTCAGAGAACACCATGGTCCCGAAGCGGTCAGTAAGTTCGGCCATACGGAACTCCCTTCGTATCGGCACCGCGTGAGAAGCGGTGTTGATTACTAACGAACGAGTCATAGCTTAGACTCGCCGTGTTTCCGCGACATTACCGTTATGTTGCTGTCGCGAAACCAATCAATGAGGTTACCCTATCGAGGCGGCGTTGCCACCCTCAACAGCCAATCAACTGCATAAATTGCAGACCTCTCCCCATGGTTTAAGGGTAGTCAATTTGGGATGGAGCTCTATTAACTGGTATTTTGCATCAGATACCAGTCTTTATAGTCCGTGCCTAGATTAGCCGCTCTGTTATAGAGAAAGCCGATAGCAAGGCATCTTTGATTGGTATCCCCGAATAACGAGTGAAACTCCACCGTGACACAGTGGTGCTGTAGAATCCTTACAACACTTCACACTATTACGTATCTAGAGGAGCACGATATGCGCGTCGACGAGGTTTTTAAGCAGGCAGCATCCCAGGGCACCGCACCCGTTTCGTTTGAGATGTTCCCGCCCAAGGGCGAGCTTACCCTCGATACGGCTCGCGAAGTGGCAGGCAATCTGTGCAAGCTTTCGCCGAGCTTTGTCTCGGTCACCTGCTCGGCCGGCGGCTCGGGCAACGGTGCCGCCACCGCCCCCATCGCACATATGATTACGAGCGAATTCGATACACCCTCGGTGGCACACCTTACCTGCGTGGGCCGCTCGCATGCCGATATCGCCGCCAAGATCGATGAGTACCGCACCGCCGGCGTGGAAAACATCCTGGCCCTGCGTGGCGATCTCCCTGCCGGCGCAACCGAGGACGACAAGCCCGCCTCCGACTACGCCTACGCCCGCGACCTCATCCCCGAGCTCGTCGACGCCGGCTTTTGCGTGGGTGCCGCAGCCTACCCCGAGGGCCACATTGCCTGTGAGGATCTCAACCTCTCGGTCGAACACCTCAAGCAAAAACAGGACGCCGGCGCGAGCTTCTTTGTGACGCAGCTCTTCTTTGATAACGAGTGCTTCTACCGTTTTCGCGAGCTTGCCGACAAGGCCGGCATCACCGTGCCCATTACCGCGGGCATCATGCCGTTTATGGGCAAGTCACAGATCAGCCGCATGGTCTTTATGTGCGGCGCGTCGCTGCCCTCCCCCGTCATCAAGATTCTCGCCAAGTACGAGAATGACCCCGAGAGCCTGCAGGCAGCCGGTGTAGATTATGCAGCCCGCCAGCTTTGCGACCTCAAGGAGCACGGCGCCGACGGCCTGCACCTGTACACTATGAACCGTCCTGCGATCGCCGCGACCATTATGGAGCGCCTGGGGTAATGGAAAAACCGCACATCGATACAATCGCTGTCGAAGTGCCGGCCGACCTTGCGTCGCCGGCGCTTTACCGTGTCGATGCTGCGCACCATCCCCGTGTCGACCGTGCCGAGATGCTACGGTATCTGGGTTACGGCGGCCAGCAGATTGAGCCCGAGCTGTCGCAGCGTATTGAGCTTGTGGTCGAGCGTCTGGAATTGGACATTGAGCCCCGTGGCGTGCGCCGCGTGTTTGCCGTCGACGCCACGGGTGTGGACGAGCAGGGAGAACCTTGCATTCGCCTGGTCGGCACCAACGTTGAGCTGCGCGGTCGCGATATCTATCGACATCTCAAAGATGCCCGCTTTGCCGCGCTCATGGCATGCGCCCTCGGCATGGACGCCGAGCGTCGCCTGCGCACCACGGGAGCCCAACATCCCCTGGAGGGCGCCGTGCTCGACGCCGCGTGCTCCGCTTACGTGGAAGCCGCCGTTGAGCAAATGGACCAGCAGGTCAAGACGGACGCCGCCGTTCATGGGCTCGCCGGCAACTGGCGCTTTAGTCCCGGCTATGGCGACTGCCCGCTCTCGGCCCAGCGCTCGATCGTCAATGCGCTCAACGCCACGCGGCTCATCGGCCTGACCGTCACCCCCACCAGCCTACTCATGCCCACCAAAAGCGTGACCGCGGTGATCGGTCTGTTTGACGGCGAGGTCCACGACGCCCAGAGCCGCCCCGCCTGCAATATCTGCCGCATGCGCGAACACTGCCGCTTCCGCGCCGCCCACACCACCTGCTATTCCAGCCATTAGGAGCCCCCGATGTTTACTCCGCTTATCACTCATGATCTGGACGGTGCCGCGCTGGCGGCACCCGTTGATGCCGCACGTCGCAACGGTGCCACGTACAAGACGCGCACGATCGACGATCTGCGCATTAAGGACGATCGCCTGCGTGCGGCCATCGAGGGCACGGGACACCTGCTGTTCGACGGCGGCATGGGCACCATGTTGCAGGCCGCTGGCATGAAGGCGGGCGCCCTGCCCGAGCTGCTCAACTTTGAGGAACCCCAGGTCATTACCGACATTCAGCGGCAGTACGTCGAGGCTGGCTGCGACGTGATTACCGCCAACACCTTTGGCGCCAATGCCCACAAGCTCGACGGTGCCGCCACCGTGGCAGACGTCTTTGCCGCGGCCGTCACCTGTGCCCGCGAGGCCGGTGCCCACTACGTCGCCGGCGATATCGGCCCCATCGGCGCACTGCTTCGCCCCCTGGGTACCCTCAGCTTCGACGAGGCCTATGACCTCTTTGCCGAGGAAGTGCGCGCCGGCGTCGCCGCGGATGTGGACCTCTTTATTATCGAGACTATGACCGACCTGGCCGAGATCAAGGCGGCGGTCCTCGCCTGCCGCGAGAACTCCGACCTGCCCGTCTTTGCCACCATGACCTTTGAGGAAGACGGCCGCACCTTCTTGGGAACAAGCCCCGAGGTCGCCGCCATCACGCTCGATGCCATCGGCGCCGACGTTTTGGGCATCAACTGCAGCCAGGGACCGGCCGAGCTCCGAGGACTCGCAGCACGTATGCTCACCGTTACCGACAAGCCCGTTATGGTGCAGGCCAATGCAGGACTCCCCCATGTGGACGACGACGGCAACACCGTCTTTGATATCCAGGCCCCCGAATACGCCGAGGCCGTCGCCGGCATGATCGCCGACGGCGTGAGCGTCGTGGGCGGTTGCTGCGGCACCACGCCGGCGCACATGGCGGTCTTGCGCACGCTTATCGACAACCACACGCCCAGCCCGCGCCACCGCAAGCCCAGTATGTCGGTCACGAGCGCCCAAACGGTCGTGGACCTTCCCTGCGACGGCCACAAGATCGCCGTCATCGGCGAGCGCATCAACCCCACCGGCAAAAAGCGCCTGCAGCAGGCCCTGCGCGACGGCGACCTGGACTACGTCGTGAGCCAGGGTATCAGCCAGCAGGAACAGGGCGCCGACATCCTAGACGTTAACGTGGGCCTGCCCGAGATCGACGAGGTCAAGATCATCCAACAGGCCACCGAGCAGCTCCAGGGCTCCACGTTGCTGCCGCTGCAGATCGACTCCACCGACCCCGCAGCCGTCGAGGCCGCCGTGCGCCGCTACGCCGGCAAGCCCATCATCAACTCGGTCAATGGCAAGCAGCAGATCATGGATGAGATCTTTCCGCTGGTCGCCCACTACGGCACCAACGTTGTCGGCCTTACGCTCGACGAAGGCGGCATCCCCGATACCGCCGAGGCTCGCTTCGCCATCGCCGAGCGCATCGTGGCCGAGGCTGCCCGCTACGGCATCGGACCGGACCGCATCCTCATCGACTGCCTGGTCATGACCGCCTCGACCAATCAACGCCAGGCCGAGCAGATCCTACGCGCCATGTCCCTGTGCAAGGAACGCCTGGGCGTTAAATGCGCACTCGGCGTGTCGAACATCAGCTTTGGCCTGCCTGCCCGCCCGCTGCTGGGCTCGGTCTTTTTGGCCGCCGCTTTTGGCGCGGGCCTGGACGCCCCCATCATGAACCCGGGTTCCAAGCGCTTTATGGATACCGTCTACAGTTATCGTGTGTTGAGCGTTGAGGACGAGGGCTCGACCGGATACATCGAGCGCTACGCCGGCTGGACCGATCCGTATAAGATCGCCGCCAACCCGGCAGCAGCTCAGGCCGCATCGACCGACACCGTGCCCGCCGCTGGCACCGCCGGCACCGACGGCAACGACGACCCGATTCGTCGCATGGTCGTCTCGGGCCGCAAAGGCGAGATCGCTGCCGAGACCGAGCGTCTGCTGGCAGACCACGACGCCATGGACCTCATCAACAATCACTTTATCCCCGCCCTCGACGAGGTTGGCGTCCTCTTTGACCAGGGCAAGTTCTTCTTGCCGCAGCTTATGGCCTCGGCCGAGGCCGCACGCGTGGGCTTCGACACCATCAAGCGCCTGATGCCCGCCGGCGAGATTGCCGACAAGGGCAAGATCTGCGTGGCCACCGTCAAGGGCGACATCCACGATATTGGCAAGAACATCGTCAAAATGCTGCTCGACAACTACGGCTACACCGTCTTTGACCTGGGCCGCGACGTCGATCCGCAAGAGGTGCTCAAGACCGTCAAGGAGCGTGACATTAAGCTCGTCGGCCTCTCGGCGCTTATGACTACCACCGTCGTGGCCATGGAGGAGACCATCAAGCTGCTTCATACTGAGGTGCCGGGCGTCAAGATCATCGTAGGCGGCGCCGTACTCACCCCCGAATACGCCAAGCAGATCGGCGCGGACTACTACGCCAAGGACGCCGCCGAAAGCGCTCGCATCGCCGAAGAGGTCTTTGGGCAGTAACACAACGGAAACAACCGAGCACCAAAACGTGCCGCATGCGCCACTTGGCACGTGCGGCACGTTAGAATAGATAAGACTATGCTCGTTTTGGCAGATAGGAGCGCAAGGATGGCGATCACGCCCGCAGAAATCGCGGAAACCCGCGGCATGGTTGAGGAGCAGAACCTCGACATCAGGACCATCACCATGGGTGTTTCGCTCATGGGTTGCGGTGACGAGAACCTCGACCGCATGTGCACGAAGATCTACGACCACGTGACGCACACGGCTGAGCATCTGGTCGAGACCGCCGAGAACCTCGAGCGCGAGTACGGTATCCCCATCGTCAACAAGCGTGTTTCCGTCACCCCGGTGGCGCAGATCGCCGCGTGCTGCAAGGATGAGGACCTCACCCCCATCGCGCATGCCCTCGACCGCGCGGCCGAGACGCTCGGCATCGATTACCTGGGCGGCTTCTCCGCGCTCGTCCAGAAGGGCATCGGCGACGCCGACCGCCGCGTCATCCAGTCCATCCCCCAGGCGCTCGCCACCACGAGCCGCGTCTGCTCCAGCGTCAACGTCGCCAGCCTGCGCGCCGGTATCAACATGGATGCCGTGCTCATGGCCGCCCAGACCATCATCGATGCCGCCAAGCTCACGGCCGACCAGGACTCCGTCGGCGCCTCCAAATTTGTCTGCTTTGCCAACATGGTCGAGGACTCCCCGTTTATGGCGGGCGCCGTTCACGGCGGTGGCGAGGCCGACGCCGTCATCAACGTAGGCGTCTCGGGCCCCGGCGTTATGGCTGCTGCCTTGGAGACGCTGCCCGACTCCGCATCGATGATGGAAGTCGCCGAGAAGATTAAGCAGACCGCCTTTAAGATCACCCGTGCCGGCGAGCTCATGAGCCGCGAGGCCGCCCATCGTCTGGGTGTCGAGAAGGGCATTGTCGACCTGTCGCTGGCTCCCACGCCTGCCATCGGCGACTCCGTCGCGCGCATCCTTGAGATCATCGGCGTGGGTACCTGCGGTGGCCCGGGCACGACCTGCGCGCTCGCCATGCTCAACGATGCCGTCAAGAAGGGCGGCGTCATGGCCAGCTCCAGCGTGGGCGGTCTCTCCGGCGCCTTTATCCCCGTGTCCGAGGACGCCGGCATGATCGCCGCCGTCGAAGCCGGCGCGCTTTCGCTCGAGAAGCTCGAGGCCATGACCTGCGTGTGCTCCGTTGGCCTGGACATGATCGCCATCCCCGGCGACACCCCGGTCGAGACCATCGCCGGCATCATCGCCGACGAGATGGCCATCGGCGTCATCAACAACAAGACCACGGCCGTCCGCGTGATTCCTGCCATCGGCAAGGGCGTGGGCGACTGCGTCGAGTACGGTGGCTTGTTCGGCCGTGCGCCCATCATGCCGGTGAACCCCAACGCCGGCACCGTGCTTGCCCACCGTGGTGGACGCTTCCCGGCACCGCTGAATTCGCTGAAGAACTAGCTGAGGGGACTGGCGAGGAGCCCCGGGGAGGGCAAATATATAAGGTCGCCTGCTCGAACAGTCCTGACTCGCACGGAGAGCACATTAAGTGCTCTCCGGCTCGTGCGGAACTCGCGATCGACCTTATATATTTGCCCTCCCCGGGGCTCCCGCACAACGGGACCTCGGTTGGGTTCTATCCCGGTTGCAGTCGCTTCGCTCCTGCACCACTTGACTGGTGCGGTGGTTTGGCGTTGGAACGGTTCTATTTCTGATATATGCTGGTTGCGGCTCTTCTTTTTGGGGGGTCGCTTTTTTGTTGCTAGGAGGTTGGCCCGTGGCTGATGGTGTAATTCAATCTGAGCTGCTTTTTGCGGATTGGAATGGCGAATGGATGCGTCTGCAGGCCGCTCGGCATCGGGCTGATGATTCTTTTGAATGGGATAAGCGGGCTCGGCATTTTCGTCCACTGGAGACTGCTCCGTATGCCCGGGATTTTATGAAATTGCTGGCTCTTGAGCCTGGTGAGTCGGTGCTGGATATGGGATGTGGGGCTGGGTCGATTGCTATTCCGCTTGCTCAGGCTGGGCATCCTGTGATTGCTGCCGACTTCTCCCCCGCTATGCTGGGCACGCTTGATGCCGGCATTGAGTACTACGGACTCGAAAGGCGCATAACGCCGCTTGAGCTTGCTTGGGATGATGATTGGGATTTGGTTGGACCGGTCGCGAAAGCGGTGGATGTTGCCTTTGCCAGTCGGTCGGTTACGACGACCAATCTAAAAGGTGCGCTTGCCAAGCTTGATCGTACGGCTCGTCGGCGTTGTGCCGTCACGATGGTCGCCAACTCCAGCCCGCGCTATGATCTGCACGTGATGAACGCCATTGGCGCCTCCGTTACCTGCAGCAATGGCTTTGTGTATGCCTTTAACATTCTCATTCAGATGGGTGCCCTGCCGCAAGTTACGTACTTTGAATCGCCTCGTCGCGATACCTTCGATAACCTTGAAGCGGGCGTAGCAGATTTTTCCCGTATGCTCGAGCATGGCAACGAGGATAAGGTCGACCGTCTGCGCGACTACATCGCCCAGCACATGATCGAGAACCCCCATGCCGGTGAGCCGGGCTCCAAGGGCGTGCCGCAGGGGCGCTATATGCTCGACCATATCCGTAAGGTTCGTTGGGCGTTTATTGCATGGGATCCGGTCTCTGCGCTCAGCTCATAGCCTGTTCGCAGCCCGCACCGTCCACCCGCCCGGCATCCGCATTCTTTTTGAACTGGGCAAACGCGCTCCACACCGCGCCGTTCCTGCGCTATCGTGGGACAGCTCACGTAGATTAAGGCCCCGTCGCGGGGCGCCCCATACATAGAAAGCGAGAACCCATGGCACTGACAGGAGCCCAGGTCAAGCAGCTTCGCAGCATGGCCCATCACCTCAACCCCGCCATCATCATCGGCAAGTCCGATGTCAACGAGGGCACCGTCGAGCAGACGGTCGCCTACCTGGAGAAGCACGAGCTCGTTAAGTGCTCCGTGCTCGATGGCTCCAGTCTTTCCGCCCGCGAGGCCGCCGAAGAGCTCGCTGAGCGCTGCCACGCCGAGGTCGTCCAGGTCATCGGCCGCAAGTTCTCGCTGTATCGCGAGTCCTCGCGCAAGGACATCGAGAAGATCAAGCTCGTCTAAGAGCCAATGATCCGGCGAGCCAACACATAGCAAGCTTACGGGTGCCCAAGTACTTCGGGCGCCCGTTTTTTATCGCTCGACCAGCACGCGATTGAGCCGCCCCTCCACCAAGCGCTCGTATAGGCGCCGCGTCTCGGGCTCGGGCACACCATTGACCTGCTCCCTCAGATGGTGCATATGCCCGCTGTACAGCTCGACGATATCGCGCCGCCGCCCCGCCGCACTGTAGACGCGCATGGCACAGCGCACCATATCCTCACGCGCCGTTTCCTGTCGAAGCCCCGACTCCGCCAGCCAAATCGCCGACTGCAGATCGTTTTCTTCTAGAGCGGCATTTGCTCCCTTAATCATGCAATCGATGTACTTTGACTGCATAATGCGTCGCATACGCAAAAAGTAGGTGGGATTACAGCCATTGGGGACATACAGCGGTCCGGCATAAAGCTGCTCAATCTTAAGGCACAGCTCAACTAAATGGGGCCCGCGCGCACCCGTGCGATTTCCCAAAACCTCACGGCTTATCTGGTCAAACAGCCGTACATCGGTCTTGACGTAGTCGCCGTTGAGTCCAATGCATTCATTTTGGATGAGCACACACGACTTGCCGTCCGGCGTCGGTCCCAAAGCCGACCGCAAGCGCGATATCGTCGAGTACAGGTTATTGCGGGCGCTATTGAACTCGGCATGGGGCCACAGCTCCATGGCCAGCGTCTCACGATCGACGAGCGCATCCATGCCCAGTGCAAGCCGCTCGGCAAGCGTCGCCGCCTTCTTGCGGCGCCACATTTTGTCCGTGATGGGAAACCCGTCGCGCTCGGCGCGAAACGCACCAAACATGCGAATCTCGATATGGTCGATGGTATCAACGGCTTCAACCTCGCCGGCCTGGAATAGGCGCTCGCCCTCCCCTTCCAAATCGTCGCGCAGCGAGTACCGCGACAGCTCGCGCACGGGAAGCTTCTTGCGTATCCTGCCCGCCGGCTCGCCCAGACAATGCATGGCAAGGCGCGCAAAGAGCCGATACGATGGCTCTAGAATCCCCGCACGATTCATGGACATCCAGGCCGCAAGGTCGCTGTCTCGGCCCGCACAGGCCAAATGCAGCGCCACCATCCAGGCCTCCGCTCCACCAACCTGCGTCTGGCTTATATCGAGCAACTCCGCTTCCTCGCGTACCGAAACCATCGAGGTGTTACGCAGATATGCCGCACGCTCCAGCAGCAATGCGTTATCGCGCATATACGCAATCGACTCCTCGGCAAGTTTGAGCACTTGGACCGCACGGAACTTTGCATTAACCGGCCGTCCCTCTGCCAGCGACTGCCAGCCTTCTAGCAACAGGCCAAACAGCTGAATCTGGTTGTCGCGCATGCGCACGGCAAAACGATCGAGCTCGTTGAACGCCGCGTCGTCGGTTACCGGCAAGCCGGAAAGGAGCCGCCGCGCCGCCAACACCATGCGCACCCAGATAGCCATCGCCTTAAGCCCACGTACGTCGAGTGCCTCCCGCACCACCGTCATCTCGTCGTCGCGCTCGTCGGTTCCCGCAAACGACCCGTCAAAGAGCTCCACCAGCATGCTATCGGCCCGTATAACAATCCCCGCGACATCGAGCTCACAATCGTAGGCCTTGCTCGTTTTGAGCTGCTGTAGAACGCCGCCGTCATCTCCCCGCTCGGTCAGACAGCGCTTGACCTCGATATGCGCAGACAACATATCGAGTGCGGTATGAGATGTCTCGTTTTCTGGCACCGCCAGGTTCGTAGGAAGCCCAAGTCCGTTGTCCCCATAGCAAACAGCCGTCAGTGTCTGGGCCACCCTCCATGAGACAGGGTCTATTTCGCAGGCCGCCCGTTCGCCCCCGCGCTCGATGACCGATGCCATATAGCGGGCGAGCTTTGTGTTGGACACGCTGACCGCTGCCAGATATACGCCAAGCGCCTCGGCAGGCGTGGGCTCTGGAGCCG
>UQSC01000049.1 GCA_900543615.1 uncultured Collinsella sp.
ACGCGCACCAACGTCATGGAGCGCAAGCTCAAGGACATCGACGCGCTGGAAGACGCCGAGGAGGCCGGCGAGATTTTGGGGCTTACGTCCGCGAGCCTTCTCGCAGACCAAGAAAACGAGGACTAATTGCAACAAGACGGTGGGGCACCGGCGCAAACGCGGGCGCCCCACCGCTTTTCGTATCGCACTTGTCTGAAGCGTGCTCCAATGTGCAACAATGGCGTTTCTCCCTATCAGACGCGAAAGGAAGCCCATGTCCCAGAGAAGCACCAGCCCGCTCAGTCGCTCCACCGTGCGCCGCACGCTGCAGCGGTTTTGGGGTGTCACGCGCACGCAGCCGCTGATTGTCTTTCTCTCGGTATTCTCGTCGGCGGGCTACATCTTTTTGCTGACGTTTGCCAATACCTATGTGATGGCCCTCATTGTCGACCGCGTTCAAGCCGGTCCCGTGGCGGGTGACCAGGTGTTTGAGGTCTTCGGCCCCTATATCCTGGCGCTCGTACTCGTTAACCTGGTGGGTCAGATCCTCTCCAAGTTGCAGGACTACACCGTCTACAAGCTCGAGATTGCGGGCAACTATCACTTGGCGCGCCTGTGCTTCGACACGCTCTCCAATCAATCCATGACATTCCACACCAGCCGCTTTGGCGGATCGCTTGTGAGTCAAACGAGCCGTTTTATGAGCGGCTACACGGGTCTGGTGGACGTAACGGTGTATTCGCTCATTCCCACCATCACCTCGGTTGTCTGCACGGTAGCGGCGCTCGCTCCGGTGGTGCCCACATTTACCGTAATCCTGGTGGGCATCATGGTCGTCTACATCGCGTTTGTCTGGCTTATGTATAAGCGCATCATGCCGCTTTCGGCTGCGACGTCCGCCGCGCAGAACAAGCTGTCGGGCGTGCTGTCCGACGCGGTCACGAATATCCTGGCCGTCAAGACCTGTGGGCGCGAGGACTTTGAGCGCGACCTGTTCGATACCGCCGACCGTGCCGCGCGCGATGCCGAAACGGTATCGATGCACGCTATGATGCAACGCAACTTTACGACTTCGGGCCTTATCGTCATCACCATGGCCGTGGTGAGTGTGTTCGTCGCGGGCGGCAACGCGTGGTTTGGCATCTCTGCCGGCGCGCTCGTCATGATCTTTACCTATACGTACAACCTCACCATGCGGCTGAACTACGTGAGCTCCATGATGCAGCGCATCAACCGCGCGCTCGGCGATGCGGCCGAGATGACGCGCGTGCTGGACGAGCCGCGTCTGGTGGCGGACGACGAGAACGCCCCCGAGCTTAAAGTGACCGAAGGTGCGATTGATTTTGAGCACTTGAGCTTTGCATACCGTGACGCCGCGGCGGGCGAGAGCGTGTTCAACGGCCTGACGCTCCATGTGGCGGCGGGCCAGCGCGTGGGTCTGGTGGGCAAATCGGGCTCGGGCAAGACGACGCTCACCAAGCTGTTGCTGCGCCTGGATGATGTTCAGGGCGGCCGCGTGCTCGTGGACGGCCAGGATGTCTCGCGCTGTACGCAGCAGAGCCTGCGCCGCCAGGTTGCCTACGTGCCGCAGGAGGCGCTACTGTTCCACCGCTCCATTCGCGAGAATATCGCCTACGGCCGTCCCGACGCCACCGACGAACAGATTCGCGAGGCTGCGCGCCTGGCCAACGCGACTGAGTTTATCGACCGCTTGCCCCATGGCTTTGACACCATGGTGGGCGAGCGCGGCGTTAAGCTTTCGGGCGGCCAACGCCAGCGCGTGGCCATCGCCCGTGCCATCCTCACCGACGCGCCGATTCTGGTGCTCGATGAGGCGACCTCTGCCCTGGACAGTGAGTCCGAGGCGCTGGTGCAGGAGGCGCTCGAGAACCTGATGTGCGGGCGCACCTCCATTGTGGTGGCGCATCGCCTGTCCACCGTGGCGGCGCTCGACCGCATCGTGGTGCTGGCAGACGGCGAGATTGTCGAGGATGGCACGCATGCGCAGCTCGTCGAGGCAGGCGGCGAATACGCGAGCCTGTGGAGCCGCCAGACCGGCGCATTTTTGGAGGCGTAAAGACCCCATACGTGGGACAATCGTGCCCATAGGTTTGTTATGCCGCTGAGCCGAGGAGTCGTTATGCCACGCGAGACCAATGCCGCCAAACGCGAACGCGCCATCGAGGTGTGCAAGCGCCTTAACCGTCGCTATGGCCCGGTCGAGTGCTTCTTGGACCACGAGAATCCCTTTAGGCTGCTCATCGCGGTACTGCTCTCGGCTCAGACGACCGATGCGCAGGTCAACAAGGTGACGCCGAAGCTGTTTGCCCAGTGGCCCACGCCCGAGGCCATGGCCGGGGCAAGTGTGGCCGACGTAGCGGACACCATTAAGTCGCTCGGCTTTTATAAGAGTAAGGCCAAGCATGCCGTGGAGGCCGCGCAGATGATCGTTGCCGACTACGGCGGCGAGGTGCCGGCAGACATGAAGGAGCTTGTAAAGCTGCCGGGCGTGGGGCGCAAGACGGCGAACATCGTGCTCAACGTGGGGTACGGCATCGTGGAAGGCATCGCGGTCGATACACACGTCAACCGCATTGCGCACCGCCTGATGCTGAGTCCCAAGACGCACGCCAAAGAGCCGCTCAAGACCGAGCAGGATCTACTCAAGATCTTGCCGCACGAGTATTGGGAGTCGGTCAATCACCAGTGGATCACCTTCGGTCGCGAGATCTGCGATGCCCGTAAGCCCAAGTGCGACGAGTGCCCGCTGGCAGATTTGTGCCCCAGCGTGCGCGTAGCGGGGTAGGGCCCGGCACGTTTTGCCAGCGTCCGAAGGCTGTGGCCAATGTTGCGCAACACATTTGGGCCGCGAAGGCTCAATATGATGGCGACAGATGCCGTTTGTTGTGAGGGGATGCCCGAATATGTTTTGCACCAAGTGTGGCTCCGAGATGCCCGACGGAACCGATTTTTGCACGAACTGTGGGGCACGCATGGGCACCGCTTCTCCGGCGGCCGCGCCTGCTGAGCCCGCACCGATGCCGGCGGCAGGGATGCCTCCCGTGCAAAAGAAATCGCATAAGCGCGCGGTGATTATCGGCATATGTGTGGCGGGCGTGCTGGTGGCCGGTGGCGCTGCGCTGGCGCTGACCGGCGTGCTGGGTCCGCTTGGGCAGGGCAGCTCATCGCAGATTACGGTGCTTGGGTCCGACGAGGGTTCGGCCGAGCACAAGGACAAGGGAAGCGCCAAGGAGAAGCCTGCCGCCGACGAGGATGAGGCGGAAGAGCCCGGGCAGACGGGCAGCAGTGTAAAGGTCGACCTCAATGACCAGGCAACCTATGCCGCCGCGAATCTGTTCCTGTCGAACTTTACGGAGGAACACTTCGATCGGGACTGGTATCAGGCGGGCGGCTTCGATTCGACTGACGGACTTTCCGATGACGAGAAATACAAGCTGGTTAAGTTTATCTGGTGCCATTTTATTGACAACGCGCCGTATCGAATCGAGAAAGGCGACTATGACAACGGCAATCGCCAGCGCGTGGCGACTGATGCGGTCAATAGGGAACTCAACCGCTTGACGGGCCTAACGCTTTCCGATGCCGATATGACTTATGACAGAACGCCGGAGGGTCAGGCGATTCCTGATTCGGCCGAAGCGCATGACGGGTATTTGTATCTCAAGCAAGAATACGGCCAGGGAAATTACAACCCACCATGTGCCATCGTTACGGGCGCGACCGACCTTGGCGACAACACCTACGAGCTTACCTATGAGGTCTACAGTGCTGGCGGTATGTTACTTCCTTCCGACATCCCCGAGAGCACCTACGGCCTGCCAAAGGACCAGTTCATCGCCGCAATTCAAGCGGACGCATCCATGGGCCGTACCGAGACTTGTACGGTCCGCGTCGCGCAGGGTGACGGCGCCCCGACATTCACACTGCTTAAAATGGGCGTCTATGACTAGACTCGGTGTATAGCTCACTCTGATAACGCCAGGCGGCTCGTCCGCCTGGCGTTTTTTGCGGGGCTGGGCATGCGCTTGAGCAGGAGTATATGTCGCCGCCTGCCGCCTCATGCAAAAATGTGTTGCTAATTTAGAAGCCAATTCAAGCGTGCCGAAGTCGTGGCGTGCTGGCGTAGCATGAGCAAAAAATCAAACAATGGAGGGTAACGTGGCAACATTGAAGACGCGAGAGCTCGAGGATGACTTTGAGCATATCGTGCGCACGCACAAAGGTGACCTACCTGGTCGTCGCAAAGGCGACGAATACTTGTCTCAAACCCATGCGCTCTACCACGGAGATCCTGCGCCCTGGGCTTTAACGCCAAAGATATTCGACAAGGATATGACGGCGCTTCTTAAGGAGGCCGCCGAGCGCATGTACGGAATCATGGACAAGGTGACGCGGGCGTTTTGTTCCGATGCCTCCGTGCGTGCGTGGTTTCGCATGGATCCGGCTTTTGCTGACCTGTGCGCTATGGATGCCGGCTATGATTGCCAGATTCCCCTTGCGCGCGTTGATATCTTTCTTGACGAGGACGCCGGTTCGTATATGTTTTGCGAGCTCAATACCGATGGCAGTGCCGGAATGGTAGTGACCGATGCGGTCTGTCAGGCAGTGCGAATGACGCCTTCCTTTGAGGAGTTTGCATCCGACCACCCCGGCTTTCGGCAGTACGATTTGTGCGGTAGCTGGATAGATGCATTGTTTGAGACCTATGCAGAGTGGGAGCTGGCCCATCCTCGCCGCACCGAGGATAGTGCGCGATCGGACGACGGGGCCCGCGTTGACGAGGGACTCTATGCACCGCAATCAAAGATATATCCCGCTTCGGTGGCAATCGTCGACTATTCGGAAAGCATCGACTTGGAAGATGCGGCTCATTTTGTCGACCTTATGAGGCAGCGGGGTGTAGTTGCACGCTTTGCGGATGTGCGCGACCTGCGGATTGGCGAAGACGAGAGCGGCGCTAGGCGGCTGTGCGATGCCGTCGGTCCTATTGATTGCGTCTGGCGGCGCGCGGTGACCGGCGAGCTGTGGGATAAGCCGTGTGATGGACGTTCTGCCTTAATCGAGGCTGCCCAAGAAGGGTTCGCGTGCATCGTCGGTGGTTTTAGAACGTGGCCGTGTGCGACTAAGACCGTATTTGCGTTTTTGTGGTCTCGGGCCGGTCAGTCCTTATTGAGCCCGGAGGAGCAATCGTTTGTACGGGAGCATGTGCCCTATACCGAGATTTTGGACGAAAGCACCCAGTTGTCGAGATTTGCCGAAAAGGACCGATGGATTGTCAAGCCATGCGGCGGCTACAATGCGGTTGGCGTTGTCGCCGGTTTGGATGCCACGGAACGGGAATGGTCTCAGGTGCTTGCTCGCGCCGCGGCCGCTGGGGCGATTGTACAGGAGTATGCTCAGCAGTATCAGACTCCCTGCTTGCGCGGAACGCTTGTCGATGGGCCGCATCGAGGAGAGGCGCCCAAAGGACTTATGGATGATCTTGGTTTTGCGCCCGCTTCTAATATGGAAGGCCTGTACCTGTATCGCGGCCGTTTTGCGGGCGTGTATACACGCGTCGGTTTTGCCAACACCATAGGCGAGTGGACGAGCCGCTTGAACGTTGCGAGCTTTTTTGAGGAGTAGCCGTTTCTTGGGGCACCTTTCGTGGTTGCGGCGTTCGACGTGACGAGGAGATTTTGGCGAAGTCGGTGAGTCCAGTTCTATCTGGCGTTTTTGTTGCGGGGCTGGGCGTACGCTTGAGCTGGAGTCCTCTCCATGCGCTACCATGACAAGCAATGAATTTGACGAACGACCCGCCGAGCTTGCCCCGGCGGGCTTTTGGCGTTGCAATGCCGGAGGAACAGCATGCTCATTCACCGTATAGCCGCGCAGCTCTACACTGCCGAGGCACTGCAAACCGTCGAGGCCGGGCTCGATGCTGGCGAGGACGTGACGCTGGCCGTGTCTCAGTCGGGTCGCACGCTTATGGCCGCCGCCCAGTTTGCGCGTCGTCCGCGCCCCACGGTCTACATCGTGAGCGGCGAGGATGCGGCCGATCGCGCCGCACGCAGTCTGGCCGCCTATGTGGGCCTGGCGCACGTGTGCCGCTTTCCCGAGCGCAAGGACTATCCGTGGCGCGAGCAGGCGCCCGACGACGCCGTGGTGGCGCAGCGCTGCGAGGCTCTGGGGCGCATCGTGCGCGGGGACAACTGCATCATGGTCGCCTCGGCCCGCGCGCTGCTGCGCTGCGTGCCGCCGGTCGATAGTCGCTATTGGGAGTCCACTACTTTTGCGGTGGGCGAGGAGATTCCCTTTGACGAGGTGCCGCAGCGTCTGGTGGGCATGGGCTACGCCAATGCCGGCGCCGCCGACGCGCCCGGCCTGTTCCGCGTGCACGGCGACACCGTCGAGGTGTTCCCCGCGCAGGAGAAGGCGCCCGTGCGCATCGAGTTCTTTGGCGACGAGATTGACCGCATCCGCCGCATGGTGAGCTCCACGGGCCAGACCATCGGCAACGAGGACAGTATCGAGATCTTCCCCTGCCGTGAGCTGGCGCTTACCGACGAGGCCGTTCACAACATGCACGTGGCGCTCTACCGCGCAAGCCAGGACGACAGCAAGTTGGCGGCGCTGCTCGAGATGGTGGATGCGCGCATCGTCACGCCTGAGCTCGACCGCTTTTTGCCGGTGATGTACGGCCAGACCGTGAGCCCGCTGTCGCACGTGAGCGGCAAGGCGCTCGTGGTGCTGTCCGAGCCGCGCTCGCTGTTCGACGATTGCCTGCGCGCCTACGAAGATATCGAGGCGCGTGCCGGCGAGGCGGGGGTCGACCGTCTGGACGGCCTGTACGTGCGCGCCCAGCAACTCGACTTTGGCTCCCAGCAACGCCTGAACTATGTGAGCCTCATCCGTGCCGGCGGTGCGGTGACGGCCGAGCTCAAGATTGAGCAGCCTGCCATCGCAGGCTCGGACAACCGTTTCATGACGCGCATCCAGGAGGTCGTGGGTAAGCGCTATGCCTGCGTGTTTGCCATCCCCGACCGCGGTGCGCGCGAGTCGATGGAGCTTACCTTTGGCGACGAGGGCATTACCTTTGAGGAATCGCTGACCGCGGCGCCCGAAAATGCCGGCGCTATTGGCGACCGTGTGCGCGTGGCAGCGGCGGATTCCGCCGATCGTGCCGCACGCCAGGAGGCCCATGCTTCCATTCGCGAGCGTCGCGCCGACGCGCTCAACGCCCGCTCGCTCGAGGCGGGCGCCGCGCAGGCTGCCGCCGGAGCCGCTGTGCCCACCATCTCGCGCGGGCGTGTGACCTTTGTGGACGCGGCCCTGCCGCAGGGCGTGGTGGTGCCCGACGCCAATTTGGCCGTGTTCTCGATCGCCGACCTCAACGCCCGCATGGATGCCAACCGCGCGCGTAGCCGCCGCAAGGTTGACATTACACAGATCACCTTCCCGTTTAAGCCGGGTGACTACGTCGTTCATGCCACCCACGGCATCGCGCTCTTTAGCGAGATTGCGCGCCAGGAAGTGGGCGGCAAGGAACGCGACTACTTTTTGCTGGAATATGCCGACGGCGACAAGCTCTACGTGCCGCTCGAGCAGGTCGACCGCATCACGCGCTATGTTGGCCCCGACGGCGATAAGCCGCGTCTGACCAGGCTCAACACCGCCGACTGGACGCGGGCTACCAACAAGGCGCGCAAGAATGCCAAAAAGCTGGCGTTTGACCTGGTCGACCTCTATACGCGCCGCTCGTCGATTACCGGTATCGCCTGTCCGCCCGATACGCCCGAGCAGATCGAGATGGAGGAGAGCTTCCCCTACGACGAGACGCGTGACCAGCTGGAGGCTATCGCCGACATCAAGGCCGACATGGAGGCGCCCAAGCCCATGGACCGCCTGCTGTGCGGCGACGTGGGCTTTGGCAAGACCGAGGTCGCCCTGCGCGCGGCCTTTAAGTGCGTGGACTCCGGCCGCCAGGTCATGGTGCTCTGCCCCACGACCATTCTGGCCCAACAGCACTACGAGACCTTCTTTGAGCGCTTTGCCCCGTTTGGCCTGGAGGTCGAGGTACTCAGCCGCTTCCGCACGCCGGCGCAGCAAAAGCGCGCGCTCAAGGCGTTTGCCGAGGGCACGATTGACGTGCTCATCGGCACGCACCGTCTGCTTTCGGCCGACGTGAACCCCAAGAACCTGGGCCTGGTGATCATCGACGAGGAGCAGCGCTTTGGTGTGCAGCACAAGGAGCAGCTCAAAAACCTGCGCGAGCAAATCGACGTGCTCACGCTCTCGGCAACGCCGATTCCGCGAACCATGCAGATGGCCACGAGCGGCGTGCGCGACATGAGCCTGATCACCACACCGCCGACCGGGCGTCGTCCCGTGATCGTACACGTGGGGGAGTACGACCCCGACGTGGTGAGTGCGGCGATTCGCCTGGAGGTGGGCCGCGGCGGTCAGGTGTACTACGTGTCCAACCGCGTCAAGACCATCGACGATGCCGTGGCGCGCGTGCACGAGGCTGCGCCCGAAGCGCGCGTGGGCGTGGCGCACGGCAAGATGAGCCCGCGCGAGGTCGAGGACGTGATGATCGAGTTCGCGACCAAAAAGATTGACGTGCTTATCGCCACGACCATCGTGGAGAGCGGTATCGACAACGCAACGGCCAACACGCTCATCATCGAGGACTCGCAGCGTTTGGGCCTGGCGCAGCTCTACCAGCTCAAGGGCCGCGTGGGCCGCTCGGCCACGCAGGCCTACGCGTACTTTATGTTCCCGGGCGAGCTGCCGCTCACCGAGGAGGCCACGGCGCGCCTGACCGCACTTTCCGAGTTCCAGGACCTGGGCAGCGGCATGCGCATCGCCATGCGCGACCTGGAGATCCGCGGCGCCGGTTCGCTCATGGGCGCCGAGCAGCACGGCAACCTGTCGAGTGTTGGCTTTGACCTGTTTACGCAGATGCTGGGACAGGCCGTGGCCGAGGCGCGCGGCGACGACGATGCCGGCGTGGAGGCGGCGAGCGTGGGCATCAACCTGCCGGCCGACTACTTCTTGTCCGAGGAGTACATGCCGGCGGTGGACCAGCGCGTGCTCGTGTACCGCAAGCTCGCGGCCGCCGAGGACCTGGAGAGTATCGACGAGGTGCAGGAGGAGACCGAGGCCGCGCATGGCGAGCTGCCGTTGGCGGGACTCAACCTGTTCAATCGCGCGCGCATCCGCATTCGCGGCGAGCGCCTGGGGCTCGAGAGCGTCACGCTCAGTGGCGGCCGCATTACCTTCCTGGGGGTTGACGTTCCCAAGAAGGTAGCCTTTGAGCTTAAGACCCGCTATGGCGCGGTGAACTTCCCCAAGAGCCGCAAGTTATCGGTGCCCTACAAGGCGGGCGCCGGCGCGGGCAGCGGCCTGGGTCGCGGCCTCGATGCCAACGACGGCACCGGCCCGGTGGCCGCGGCACTCATGCTGCTGCAGCAGCTGGGTGCCAGCGACGACGACTAACAAGTAGGGGCGTGGCGGGACGGAGCTATCAGCTGCTCTTTGCCCCGCCGCCTCGCAGGTTGATTCTGACCCCATCGAAAGGAAAGCATGTTCGGATACATCTATAAGAAAGATGTCGCCATTATCGCGGTTGTCCTGTGTCTTTGTCTGGGCGTGGGCAGCTTCTTCGATTATCAGATCTCGAGCGCGCTGTTCAACATCGGCAGCATGTACGGCCGCTTTGTCGAGGCGGCCGGCGAGCTGCCGTTTGAGCTGACGGCGAGCGTCGCGGGCGTTATGCTCGTGCGCTCGGCACGCCCCGATTCCAAGACGAGCAAGTGGCTCGCCGTGCTGGGCGTTCTGATCAACGTGGGCCTGGTCGGCTACGAGATTATCGGATCGCTGCGCGTCGGTGGCAAGCTTATTGCGTTTCAGCTGGTTCTGACGTTTGTGCTGGTCATCGTCGCCAACCTTATCGTCTATCGCCTTACTCGCACGACCGAGCCCGACGAGCTCACACGCTGGGCGTTGATGGTACTGGCCGTGTGGGTCGCTCAGGCCATCATCCTCAACGTCATTGTTAAGCCGTTGTGGTCGCGCCCGCGCATGCGCGTGATCGAGGTCACGCCGGGGCTCAATTTTCAGCCGTGGTGGGTGATCGGCAATCCCGACAAGTGGACCTATATCGCCGCCGGCGTGATCAAGGACGGGTTCAAGTCGTTTGCGAGCGGACACACGGCGCATGCGGCGATCGGCCTTATGCTTGCCGGGCTTCCCGCGGCAGCCTTTACGGAAAAGCCTTCGCGTCGTCGCGTGGTCTTTTGGACGGCGGCTGTGGTTGCGGCGCTCGTCGCGCTTGGCCGCATCGTGATCGGTGCGCACTTTTTGAGCGACGTGAGCTGCGGCTTTGCCCTGGTACTGGCACTTGAGTGCCTTGCCGCGCGCATTGCCTATCCCAACGGCGTACAATAGCTCCGTTTGAATCATCTGGCCGATACCCGGTAAGAGAGGATTGCCATGCTCGCGTTTAACAACGATTATTCCCACGGCGCACATCCGGCAGTGCTGCAGGCGCTCGTCGATACCAACATGGAGCCGCAGCCCGGCTACGGTACCGATGTACACACCGAGCGTGCCAAGCAGCTTATCCGCGAGGCCTGCCAGGCCCCCGATGCCGACGTGTTTTTTCTGGTGGGCGGCACGCAGGCCAACGCGACGGTGATCGACATGCTGCTCGCGCCGTACGAGGGCGTCGTTGCTGCCGAGACTGGCCACGTCGCCTGCCACGAGGCGGGTGCCATCGAGTTTGGCGGCCACAAGGTGCTCACCATCCCCGGCTACGAGGGCAAGATGCACGCCGAGGACCTCGAGAACTATATCCAGGTGTTCTACGAAAACGAGAGCTACGAGCACACGGTGTTTCCGGGTGCCGTGTACGTGAGTCTATCGACCGAGTACGGCACGCTGTACTCTAAGGCCGAGCTCGCGGCGATTCACGCGGTGTGCCAGACGCGCCAGATTCCGCTGTTTGTGGATGGCGCCCGCCTGGCCTATGCGCTGGCGGCCGATGAGTGCGACATTACCCTGCCCGAGCTGGCGCAGCTGTGCGACGTGTTCTACATCGGCGGCACCAAGTGCGGCGCGCTTTGCGGCGAGGCCGTGGTGTTTTGCGGCATGCACGCCCCGGCGCATCCCATTCCGCGTATTAAGCAGCATGGCGCGTTGCTGGCCAAGGGCCGCCTGACGGGTGTGCAGTTTGAGGCACTCTTTACCGACGGCCTGTATTTTGAGATTGGTCGCCAGGCGATTGAGACCGCTCAGGCGCTGCGTCGCGTGCTGCACGAGCGCGGCTACCAGTTCTTCTTGGAGACGCCCACAAACCAGCAGTTTGTGATTCTGCCCAACGAGGACATGGCCCGCATTCGCGAGCATGCCTCGATTGAGTACTGGGAAAAGTACGACGATACCCACACGGTGGTGCGTTTTTGCACCAGCTGGGCCACGACGCAGAAGGATATCGACGCGTTGGCGGCTGTCCTGTAGCCTGATGTAATGACAAGGGGCCGCATTGCGCTGGGTTTGGCGCAAGGCGGCCTTTGTTTTTGAGGGAGAAGGGTTGTATGACCGAGATGTCCGGGCCGACGATTCGCCTGGCGACGCCCGAAGACGCGTCGGCGTTGCTAGCCATCTATGAGCCGTATGTGCGCCAGACGGCGATTACCTGCGAATACGAGGTGCCGAGCGTTGAGGAGTTCGCCGGGCGTATTGAGCGTACGCTCAAGCGCTATCCGTATCTGGTGATGGAGTTGGACGGGCGTCCGGTAGGCTATGCCTACGTGAGTCCGCTTAACAGCCGCGAGGCATACGACTGGTCGGTCGAGACGTCGATCTACCTGGCGCGCGATGTGCGCCATGGCGGGCTGGGGCGCAAACTGCACGACGCGCTCAAGCAATGCCTGGTCGCGATGGGCATCACCAACATGTGCGCACTCATTGCCGTGCCGCACGATAAGGACGATGAGTACCTGACGCACAACAGCCAGGATTTCCATGCCCATATGGGATATCGCCTGGTGGGCACCTTCGACCGCTGCGCTCAAAAGTTCGGCCGCTGGTACGACATGTGCTGGATGGAGCTGGTCCTGGCCGAGCGCGCACCCAACCAACCCAAACCAACCTGGTTCCCCGACCTTCCCAAACCTACCATTTAGGGACAGGTTTATTTTGGCCGCTTTGTAGCGTCAATCCACCGCGAGAAGTACGGATTCACGCGTCTTTTGATGCGGATGGGCTTAATTTGGCTTCGATTGGGGGTGCGGACGATTTCTTGGACCGCGCCTAGGCGTATCCCTGTCTCTTATACACATCTGACGCTGCCGACGAATAGCCTTGTGTAGA
>UQSC01000050.1 GCA_900543615.1 uncultured Collinsella sp.
CAATGGTATACGGGTGCATCATCGACGTCTTCAATTCAGAAGATATCAGTGCGGAATGTTCTGAAAACTAAGTCCAGCACGGGCCCTGCGGTAACTCGGCAGGGGGAGTGCGATTCCCTGATCGCTCACTTAGTTTAATAAGAAATTGAGCGAGGCCGGAGCTTTAGCTCCGGCCTCCCCATATAAGGGCTCGGCAAAGCCGAGCCACCAAATTTGCATCAGCCCCCAGAACATGTTTGAGAACTGTGCCTGAAGTACGTATTTGCAGGCCCCGTATCGGTGTTGCCTCCCGGCGCATTCCGCAGGGGGAGCGATATTTTGCAGCACGAAGTGCGTAGCAAAATATCGCTCATGCCCGAGGACGCGCTGGGAGGCAACACCGATACGGGGCCGGACATATCGATTTACCAGCGCATTTACAAATTCGTAAACTTTTTTCAAAAAAGTGCTTGCACAGTTCTCGAATCATAGGTTATTATCTTCCTCGTTGAACGCGCGGGTCCAACAAAACGAACCGCGAATCAACAACATAGCATGTCGGAGTGGCGGAATTGGCAGACGCGCTAGCTTGAGGTGCTAGTGACCGCTTTTTGGTCATGCGGGTTCAAGTCCCGCCTCCGACACCATCGCATTTGAGAAGCCTCTTCGGAGGCTTTTTTGTTACCGATAGACGGTGAGGTCCACGATGGAAACGCTTGAGCGCAACGAGTGGGCAGACGTTGCCCAACTAGTCGAGATCACGAGCGATGCTGTCATCATCTGTGAGCTCGACGGAACCATTCTGCATGTGAATAATCGTTTGCTCGACCTGATGTGCGAGGAACGCGCTGACGTCATCAGCGGTGATGTCAAAGACGTTCTGTACTCGTCTGCCTTTGAGCGCGCGACCGAACATCGCCTGCCGTTTGAGACCGATGGCTCCGAGAGCGAGCTGATGCTCAAGCTGAGCGACGGGTCTTTTATTCCCGTCTTGGTTCGCGCGGGTTCCGTTACGCCTCCGCGTATCTTTGGACGTCGTGCACCGCGTGTCCTGGTGGCGCTTCACAGCATCGAAGAGCAGTATTCCCACGATCGTCAGCTCAAACGTGCGCTATCGGAGCTTAGGGTGGCGAATAAACGCCTTTCGGGTACCCTTTCAGTCATTATGAGTACCGTGGGCTCCGATGAGCTCCCCAGCTTGCTCGATACCGTTTTGAATCAGCTCGTTGGAACGCTCGATGCCTCCGGTGCGGCTATCTATTTTTCCGAGAGCGGCGGCTTTAAGCTCCGCGGTGTTTCTAAGGAGCTTGAGGACAGCTATCTGCCCGAGTTTATGCCGTACGGCGCGGGCATTCCGACCTACGTACTTCGCGAGTCGCGTGCCTGTCGCCTGTCGATCCAGCAGGACCTTGAGGGCGACCGGGTTGCTTCGGGTATGTTCATGGATTTGGACAATCGTTCCAAGCACTTGCTGCGCGTGCAGGATATGCCCCCGTATCGCAGCGAGATCTGTCTTCCTGTGTTTTACGGCACGCAGGTCCTTGGCGTGTTGGAAGTTGGCTGGAAACGCCCCCAGGCGCCACTTGCCTATGACGTGAACGTGCTCGAGGTCATCTGCGATTACCTGTCTATTCAGCTGGTCGGCATGGCGTCGAGCTTACGTTCGCGCCGCACGGCGGAGCTCGGCCGCTCGCTCAATTTGCTGCGCGACGAACTGTTTACCTATCTCGATGATCCCGTTGCCGCCTCGCGAGCGGTGTCGACGGAAATCTGCACGGTGCTCAATTGTCATTTCTGCCCCGTGGAGTATGATGCGGGCCTCGAAACCTATGTCATCGATTTTGAGGGCGGCAGTCGTGTGCCGTTGCCGGGCGATCCGGAGTCGCTCTTCTTTTCCACCACCGCACCAGCTGCGCGTTTGGGGGTCGCTTCCGATGGTTTTGAGCCGTCGGTGCTGGGCGGTGCGAGTGCTGATGATCTTAAGCATGTGCGCTTGACCCGCGTCGACGAATCCATGCCTATGGGCGGATGGTTGAGGGCTCATGGCCTGCCGTGCCAGGGCCTCTATGTCGATTCCGGCTTCGAGGCGGGACGCGTTCGCTCGGAGGGCGGCGGTCGGCGGAACAACGATGCGATCGTTCCCGCTGATATCGCCAAGGGGCCGACGAGGCGCGCTTTGCTGCTCCGCGATGGCAGCCAAGAACCAATTGACGACCTTGAATACGACTACCTGGTGCATCTGGCGCATGACTTTGAGCTGATCTATGAAGGCGAGTCTCAAAAGCGCGAAGAGCGTCATATCGCTCAGACGCTTCAGATTGGCATGAGAAATTCGCTTGGTGACGTTCCGGGCATTGCAACCGATTCGGTATATCTATCGGCAACGAATTCTGCGTTGGTCGGCGGTGACTTCTATACGCTTGTCCGACTTCCCGACGATTGCGCCGTTATGATTTTGGGCGATGTATCCGGCAAGGGAATCGAGGCGGCGTCGATGTCGGCGCTCGTCAAGACGGCGCTGACGGCCTATGCCTGGGAGGGTGCGGGGCCTGCTCGCATGGCCCGCTCGCTCAACAGCATGCTCATGGGCTTTTCGAGGGTCGAGACGTTCGTGACGGCGTTTATCGCCAAGATCGATCTTAAAGCGGGTCGCGCAACCTATTGCTCTGCGGGGCATCCTCCCACTATGGTCATTAGGCCGTCGTCGACGCCGCTTGGTGGCGGTGAAGCCCGAGGCGGAGAAGTGGAGCTCCTTGGGTGCCAATCGGGCGTGATCGGTGCCTTTGAGAGCATGGTGTACGAGACGGGCGTGTTTACGTTCGCTCCTGGTGACATGCTATTTATGTATACCGACGGAACAATCGAAGCACGTGATCGCTCGGGTGCTTTCTTTGGCGAGCAACGCCTTCGCGACCTTCTGCTCTCTGTCTCGGGTGAGGGCGTATCGGGAATCTGCGGCAAGGTCTTGGGCGAGCTTGACCGCTTTACCGAGTCGGCGCTGGACGATGACATCGCGCTGGTTTCCCTTGAGTTTTTACGGGGTCGATCGTAGGTCACGACGCCTGACGGGCGAAATCTGCGCGGTTGCAGATACGTGTGCATCGAGCGAGCTCTTTTGGGGAACCATGGTCGTATGAATGAGTGGAATGACATAGCGGTTTTGACGCCACCGGGCGATATCGACATCGCCTCGGTGCCCGCACTGCGCCGACGGTTGGATAATTTGATCGACCGGGGCGTGCGTCGTGTTGTCATCAATTGCCAGGCCGTGGGCTTTATCGACTCGACGGGTTTGGCGTTTTTGCTTACACGTGCTAGAGAGCTTATGAGGCATGAGGGACTGCTTTCGCTCGTTAACGCCTCCGATGGGGTCGTTCGCTTTTTGGAAATTGCCCGACTTGTCGACATCCTGCATGTCGCGGGCCCGGCGCGGGAGTCGATTCCCGCCATTCCGGTGGGGGAGTTGCCGCGATGGAGCAAGAGCGTCGAAGTGCAGCGAGGCATCGAGAATCTCCCGTATTATCGGCACCGTGTGGCCGAGCTCCTCGAATCGCTTCCCCTGAGGCGTGATGAGCGCTATGACGTCGCATTGGCGTTGGGGGAGGCATTGGGTAACGCGTATGACCATGCGGGCGGTGTTGGCTGCATCCTGACGGTTCAGGCCTATGGGGACCGTGTTGTGCTCGAGGTGCTTGATCGGGGCGCTGGCTATTCTATCGATGGGGCGAGCGAGCCGGTGGCATCCGAGGAACGCGGACGCGGTATCAAGCTTATGCGCATGCTCGTCGATAACGTGGAGGTTGCCTGTCGCACGGATGGCGCTGGCACACGCGTTCGGATGGTGAAGCTGTTTAGCTCGGCATTGGAATCGTGCGCATAGCGCCTTGACTTGGCGTTATTTACCTGCATGAACTTGCTTTGGGCAACTTTTTTGAAAAAAGTACTTGCGTCTTTAGGACAACTCGCGTAAATTAATAACCCGCAAGCGGACATGGCTCAGTTGGTAGAGCACAACCTTGCCAAGGTTGGGGTCGCGGGTTCGAGCCCCGTTGTCCGCTCCATTTGGGCGTTTAGCTCAGGGGGAGAGCGCTTCCCTGACACGGAAGAGGTCAGAAGTTCAAATCTTCTAACGCCCACCAAATGTTCGCAGTCCAGAGGCTTTGCTTCTGGACTGTTTTGTTTTATGCCGCCAAACATGCCAGCAAATTTTGATCCAAGGTCTGTATGCGATGGTCTTCGTATCCCGTAGGGGTGCCGGCAGATTGCATACGTCCTGGCCGAGCGTGACCGCAACATGTTGGTCAAGCATAATCTTTTGGATTCTTTTGGCGTGAGTGGCTTGGTTTTAGTAGGATTTGTCAGTGGCTTGACTAAGGGGGTTTTATAGCTGCCATGCAGGTAGCCGTGTTGGTAACGTTTTACCGACTTGTCAAATACCCCTCATTTATAATGCGTCTGCAAAATGACTAATTGCTTTGACCTGCTGAAACACTATATGTTGTGTTTGACCTAAAAAAAGAATACAGGATATAGATGCATCTTTGTCGTATGATAGATGGCGGACAGAGAACGAAGACCTTAATTGCCTCTTTTGAACGTGTCCTTGAGCCGCTTGATCGGCTCCTGGGAATGTCCGCATAGAGGCTTATGGTTTATCGAGAACACAGATTGCGCGACGGCGCCGCAAGACAGGGGCAAGCCCTGCCGGGCATCGTTTGGCTCTGAAGCGCAATGAGGCTACGACGCGAAAGAGGCAAGAGGATGAAGATCATCAAGCGCAGCGGCACCGAGGTTGTCTTTGACATCGATAAGATTGTCAATGCCATCCGCGCCGCTAACTTGGAGGTCGAGGAGAGCTCTCGTCTAACCGACCGCCAGGTGGTTTATGCGGCGCAAAACGTCGCCGAGGCATGCGAGAACGCGGGCCACACCGTTTCGGTCGAGGAGATCCAGGATTTGGTCGAGGACGAGATCATGCGTCTCGACTGCTACGAGGTTGCCCGCCACTACATCATCTATCGCTATGTTCAGAGCCTGAAGCGCCAGAAGAACACGACCGATGACAAGATCCTGTCGCTGATCGAGTGCAATAACGAAGAGGTCAAGCAGGAGAACTCCAACAAGAACCCGACCGTCAACTCCGTTCAGCGCGACTATATGGCTGGCGAGATTTCCAAGGACCTGACCCAGCGCGTGCTGCTGCCTCAGGAGATCGTGGATGCCCATAATGAGGGTCTGATCCATTTCCACGATTCGGATTACTTTGCCCAGCATATGCACAACTGCGATCTGGTGAACCTGGAGGACATGCTCCAGAACGGCACTGTTATTTCGGGCACGCTGATTGAGAAGCCGCACAGCTTCTCGACCGCCTGCAATATTGCGACGCAGATTATCGCCCAGGTTGCTTCCTCCCAGTACGGCGGCCAGTCCATCTCGCTGACCCATCTTGCCCCCTTTGTTGAGGTGAGCCGTCAAAAGATTCGCGGCGAGGTCGCCCGCGAGCTCGAGGAGCTCGGCGTTTCCGCATCTCCCGAAAAGGTCCGCGAGGTTGTTGAGGATCGCCTGCGTGACGAGATCCGTCGCGGCGTCCAGACGATTCAGTATCAGGTCGTGACCCTTATGACCACCAATGGCCAGGCGCCGTTCGTGACGGTCTTTATGTATCTTAACGAGGCCCGTACGCCTCAGGAGAAGCACGACCTTGCCATGATCGTGGAGGAGACGCTTCGCCAGCGCTACGAGGGCGTTAAGAACGAGGCCGGCGTGTGGATTACCCCGGCATTCCCCAAGCTTATCTATGTACTCGAGGACGATAACGTTCACGAGGATTCCCCGTACTTCTACCTGACCCAGCTGGCTGCCAAGTGCACCGCCAAGCGCATGGTGCCCGATTACATCTCCGAGAAGAAGATGCGCGAGCTCAAGCTGTCTAAGGGCGAGACCGCCGGCAACGGCGATTGCTACACCTGCATGGGTTGCCGCAGTTTCCTGACGCCCGACCGTTCGGGCAACGGTTTTAACAACGTTGCCAACGCGCTGAACTACGACCCGAACAAGCCCAAGTACTATGGTCGCTTTAACCAGGGCGTTGTGACCATCAACCTGCCTGATGTCGCACTGAGCTCGCACCAGGATATGGACAAGTTCTGGAAGATCTTCGATGAGCGCCTTGAGCTGTGCCACCGTGCCCTGCTGTGCCGTCATGAGCGCCTGATGGGTACACTTTCTGACGCCGCGCCGATTCTTTGGCAATACGGCGCCCTGGCGCGTCTGAAGAAGGGCGAGACGATCGACAAGCTGCTCGTGGGCGGATACTCTACGATCAGCCTGGGCTATGCCGGCCTGTATGAGTGCGTTAAGTACATGACGGGTCACAGCCACACCGAGAAGGAGGGCACGCCGTTTGCCATGGCCGTCATGCAGCACATGAACGACAAGTGCGCCGAGTGGAAGGCCGAAAGCGATATCGACTTCTCGCTGTACGGCACCCCGCTTGAGTCGACGACCTACAAGTTTGCCAAGTGCCTGCAGCGCCGTTTTGGCATTATCCCGGGCGTGACGGACAAGGGCTACATTACCAACAGCTATCACGTCCATGTGTCCGAGGAGATCGACGCATTCGACAAGCTCAAGTTCGAGGGTATGTTCCAGCAGCTTTCGCCGGGCGGTGCCATCTCCTACGTCGAGGTTCCCAACATGCAGGACAACCTCAAGGCTGTCATTCGCGTGATGCAGTACATCTACGACAACATCATGTACGCCGAGCTCAACACCAAGAGCGACTACTGCCAGGTGTGCGGCTACGACGGTGAGATCAAGATTGTCGAGGACGATGGCAAGCTGGTGTGGGAGTGCCCCAACTGCGGCAACCGCGACCAGGAGAAGATGAATGTCGCTCGTCGTACGTGCGGCTACATCGGTACCCAGTTCTGGAACCAGGGTCGAACCGAGGAGATCCGCGACCGCGTGCTGCATCTCTAATAACCATCCCAGGCTGCCCCGTAGCGAGGCCCCGGACCTTTACTCGCTATTTCGGACAGTCCTGGCTCACGACGGAGGCGCCACTGGCGCCTCCTGTTCGTGCGGAACTCATATCGAGCAAAGGTCCGGGGCCTCGCTACGGGCAGCCAAGTTGATGTAGCTGAGATGCGGCATGCGGTCTGCTCACTCCTCGAAGTTCTTAGCGGAAATAATTTGAGCTGCAGCTGCGATTTACTTGCGATGGCGGTTGAGCTGCAGCTGAGTATTTATTGGACCTCGAACCCTATGCTCGATGTTCGCTTCGTTCATTGAGTTACCCTTTGCATGAGGCCGGGACATATCGTCCCGCCCGCAGTTTCGCAGGCCGAAGGCCGAGAATGTTTGAGGACGGGAAGATATGTCCCGGCCTCCCGGGAGAGTTACTTATGAACTACGCGAACATTAAGTATTTCGATATTGCTGATGGTGAAGGCGTTCGTACTTCTCTGTTTGTGAGCGGGTGCCGTCGTGGGTGCAAGAATTGCTTTAACTCTGTCGCGTGGGACTTTGCTGCGGGCGAGCCGTTCGATCGCGCCGTCGAGGATAAGATTATCGAGAGTCTCGATCATCCCTTTATCGATGGCCTGACGATTCTGGGTGGCGAGCCTATGGAGCCCGAGAATCAGGCGGGACTCGTTGATTTTGTCGAGCGTGTTCGCGCGACCTATCCTGCGGGGTCGGGCAAGACCATTTGGTGCTTTACTGGCGACGTACTCGAGGAGCTTATGCCGGGCGGTCGTCATCATACCGAGGTGACGGACCGTATCCTGGCCTGCCTCGACATGTTGGTGGACGGTCCGTTCGTTCAGGATCTGTACGATATCTCGTTGCGCTTTCGGGGCTCGAGCAATCAGCGCGTGATCGATATGAACGCCACGCGTGCCCGTGCCGAGCGTGAGAACGTTGCGCTTTGCGACGCCGTGGAGCTTTGGCGGGACGATCCGGTCTATTCGACCCATACTATGTAGCTTGTGGCCGATGCCGGAGGGCGTGGTACCATAGCGCGAACGCAAAATCGGAAAAGTGAGGCCCAGATGGTCGATCAGGAAAAAGTCGAGGCCGCCATTAAGCTGTTGCTTGAGGGCATAGGCGAGGACCCAACTCGTGAGGGCCTGCTGGAGACCCCGGCGCGCGTTGCCCGTATGTATGGCGAAATCGCCGGCGGTATGGACCAGAGTGCCGAGGAGCACCTGTCCAAAACCTTTGCCGTCGCTTCGAACGATTTGGTTATCGAGCGCGACATCACGTTTTACTCGCTGTGCGAGCATCATCTGCTGCCGTTTTACGGCAAGGCTGCCATTGGCTATATCCCCAACGGCCGTGTCGCAGGGCTTTCTAAGCTTGCCCGCACGGTTGAGGTCTATGCCCGTCGTCTGCAGCTGCAGGAGCAGCTGTGTGCACAGGTTGCCGATGCCCTCATGGAGTATCTCGCTCCCCAGGGAGCGATTGTGCTCATGGAAGCTGAGCATATGTGCATGACTATGCGCGGCGTGCAAAAGCCCGGCACCAAGACCGTGACGCTCGCTCGCCGCGGCGTCTTTGAGACCGACCCCGCGCTCGAGGAGCGGTTCTTTAGGATGCTGGGCCGTTAGCATGAGGGTCGTCAACGACTTTACATCGAAGACCGATGAGGGGACGTCGCGTCGCGGCTTTATGGCTTCGGGCCTGACTCCCTTTGGTGCCATGCCTCGCATTGATTACATTTGTGCCAACGGGCTGTTCCGTCGGCACCTGGGCAACATTGCACAGTTGGAATCGGGGCGCATCTTCTGCCGCCACGGCATTAACCATCTTCTCGATGTCGCTCGCATTATGTGGATCAAGAATCTCGAGGAACAGCTCGAATTTGACCGCGAGGTCATCTACGCCACGGCACTTCTTCACGATATCGGCAAAGATGAACAGTATGAATCGGGTATATCCCATGATGTTGCAAGCGAACGCGTCGCTGATGCGATTCTCGGCGGCATGCCCGATGACGTGGCGTTTGAGCCGGCCGATGCCGCAGCCATTAAGACGGCCATTCTGGGCCATCGAAAGCTGCGCGTGAACAGCCAACCGCTTGAGCGTCTGCTCTATGCAGCCGACAAAGCGTCGCGCGCCTGTTTTGCATGCCCCGCGCGCAATGCTTGCAACTGGAGTGACGATAAAAAGAACCTGTCGATTCGCGCGTAGTTAGTTTGCGCGGTCGGGGTTCTAAACGAAGGAGACGATCGCGATGAGTAACAAAAAACTGCCCGAGAATGCAACCAAGACTGAAGGCGCCGAGCTCGTCCGCCGTGGAAGGGGCGAAATATCCACCGCAACGGCGGTGCCCCACGTGAGCTATGACGACCTGCGCCATGCCGACCGCATTACTATCGACGGTCTCGAGGTCTTTGCCAACCACGGCGTGTATCCCGAAGAGAACGCGCTGGGCCAGAAGTTCATCGTGTCCTTGGTGCTCTATGCCGACCTGCGTGCAGCGGGGGAGCACGATAACCTGGACGCCTCGATTGACTACGGCTCGGTGTGCCACGATGTCGATGGCTATCTGCGCGAGCATACGTTTAAACTCATCGAGGCGGCAGCCGAGGGTGTGGCCCAGATGCTGCTGCGTCGTTACCCCTTGCTGCTTGGCGTGCGTGTTAAGCTCGATAAGCCTTGGGCTCCCGTCGGTCTTCCCCTGGCAAGCTGCGGCGTCGAGATCGAGCGCGTGCGCTAATCGGTTCTAATACGTCTCTATGGGTGGCTGTTTGAGCCGCTGTGATAGCGCTCTATTGTTGGGGCAGTACATGTCGAGCAGGGCGTGAAACCGATGATTGTGGCTTGGCTCGAGCAGGTGGACGAGCTCGTGGGCGACAACCATGTCGAGGCATTCGACGGGGTAGGCGGCAAGTTCTCGTGCGATGCGAACGGCTCCGGTCTTGGGCGTGCATGATCCCCAACGCGTTTTCATGCTGCGTACGGAAACGCGGGAAACGGCGACACCCATTGCGATTTCGTATGTGCGCACCATATCGCGCAGTGCCGTGGTGACCTCGGATGCATAGAGCTGGTCGATGCGGGTCTGGAGCTCGTCGGACGTTAGGCCGTTGAGGATTGCGCGCCGCTTGGCCTGTGGGCCTTCGTCCGATTCGTCGGTACCCATAAAGCTTGCGAAGGTGGCCTGCTTGGGCCGCGGTGCGGGCGATGCAAAGTTGTGATCGAGCGCATCTTGTACCGTGATGGGCTTGCCCCAAAGCGCAATGATGGACGAGGGACTGAGCGGCTCTCGCGCCGTCGCCTGATGTTGCTCACGCTGGTCAAGTCGGCTGATAATCCAGGCGCTGTTGCGCTTCACAAACGCTTCGATACGCTCGCGGCTGGCGCCGAGCGGTGCGCTGGCGTGGGCCTCACCGCTCGATGTGACGCGTAGGTTGAAGTTCTTGACGCGCTTTTTGGTAACGACGACGGGGATGGATGTGCCATCCGGTCGGGATACGGTAATCGTAAATTGCTGCGTCAAAAGCGGTCCTTCAGATTGGGGACGGGCCGGCATGTCGACCGTTCGGCATACCGGCCCGCTCAAGGGATGTGAAATTAATAGCGCTCAAAGAAGGCAAGCGCGTTGTCGCTGCAGAGCTTTTGCATCACGGTCTTGCCAAAATGCTTGGAGAGCATGTTCTGGAACTCGGGCATCTTGCTGGCATCGGAGAGGAAAGCGGGCACCGTGGCACCGTCCCAGTCGCCGCCGAGCGCGATGGCGTCCTCGCCGCCCAGGTCGAGCCAGTGCTCGATATGTGCCGCCAGCTGGTCGAAGGTGACGTCTGCAGCGGTCTCGTCGGTTGCGTCGTTGGAAAGGAACTCGCTGCAGTAGTTGAGGCCGACGATACCGCCCATGTCGCGAATGGTGCGGAACTGGTCGTCGGTGAGATTGCGCTTGACGCCGCAGACGGTGCGGGAGTTGGAGTGGCTGGCGACGAAGGGGCGCGTGGCGTGGGCGACAACCTCGTCAAAGCACTCATCGTTGAGGTGGGAGACGTCGAGTACCATACCGGCGTGCTCCATCTGCGTAAGTGCCTCGATGCCGGCGGCGGTGAGGCCGGCGTGGGTATCGTGCCCGCTCGCGAGCGGTCCCTGCGCGTTCCAGCTGAGTGACGACATAAGCACGCCCAAGCTCTTGAGCACCTCGATCAGCGCGGGGTCCTCGGCAAAGAACGTGGCGTTTTCGATGGTGTGGATGCAAGCGACCTTGCCGTCCTTGAGCGCGGGGCGAATGTCTGCGGCGCTGCGTACGTTGACCATGCGGTCGTGGTTGAGCATTGCCTGGCCGCTCATATGCGCCATGATCTGCGCCTGGAAGCGCGCGGCGTGGGCGGTGGGAATCTCATCGGGGACAAACGTGGCGAAGCACTGTGCCCACGGCGTGTTGCCGATCTTTGCGAGCGAGATGGCGCAGGCGTTGCCCTCGATGAGGTCGAAATCTTGCGGATGCGTTTCGTCGCCGGGGAAATAACCGTCGGTGCCGGCGGTAAAGCGCAGGTCGAGATCGAGCGTGGCCCAGCCGATGCGGTCGGCGGTGTCGCAGTGTAGGTCAAATACGGGATATGCCATGGTTCCTCCGGTTGCAGCGTTTCTTTGCAAACTGTCATTGAATTGTATGACTAGGGTATAGTTAGCGCCATATGTTCATGGCGGCCCGCGTTGTGCGCCGCCCTTATCACGGAGGTTACCATGTCCAACCAGGGCAAGAAGGTCAAGACCCATTATCGCGGCACGCTCGATGACGGCACGCAGTTCGATAGCTCCTACGATCGCGGCGAGCCGCTGGAGTTCACCTGCGGCGCCGGTCAGATGATCAAGGGCTTCGACGCCGCTGTTGTCGACATGCAGGTGGGCGAGAAGAAGACCGTGCACATCCCGGCTGCCGATGCCTACGGCGAGCACAATCCCGAGATGGTCCTGACCTTCCCGGCCGAGCAGGTTCCCAATATCGAGCAGATCGAGAAGGGCATGAAGCTCTTCCTGTCCACGCCGAGCGGCATGCCCGTCCCCGCCGTGGTCATCGACGTGACGCCCGAGGCCGTGACGCTCGACGCCAACCACGAGCTTGCCGGCAAGGACCTCAACTTTGACATCGAGCTCGTCGAGGTCGAGGGCTAGAGCATGCCTGAACGCTTGGTTTCGACGACATGCTTGGGAAATCTCAACGATCCGTCCTATGAACTCCTGCTTCGCCGGAAGCTGGGCGGCGTCTTTGAAGTTGACGAGCTGCTGCTCGATTGGGACCAGGCTGATGTATGCGCGTTTGTGGGCGTGACGGAGCTGGGGCGCACGATCGATGTTCGGCTGGATGCTACCGACGGTGGTCGTCTTGCCGACGGCGACGTGC
>UQSC01000051.1 GCA_900543615.1 uncultured Collinsella sp.
TCCGTTTTGAGCCTGGTACTGTCGCTCGTCATGCCCCCGATCTCGCAGGCCATTGCCAACGATGCCCAGACCGAAGAAACTGTGACGGGTGATTCCTCAACTGAGCCTACTGATGTAGAAAACACCAACAATGGGGATACCGAAAAGCTGAATAGTGATGATGCCGAGAATGGCGCGAGCGAAGACGCCGCTGCCGCGGGGCTGCCGTCCGACGACGCGGAGGCCAAGGGCGCCGCGCAGCCTTCCGATGATGAAACTAACGATGAAAACGCTATCGCTCCCGCTGCCGTCAGTGCCGATGGCTATAACGAGGTGAAAGGTAATATTGCTGAGACATTTACCAATGGCGGCAAGTTCCGACTGACGGATTATGCCTATTCGGATAAGCAGATCACTATCAGCAAAAACACTGCTATCGATCTTGCGGGACACATGCTCTACCGTGGTTCCGGCAACAAAGACTCCTTCTTTGTGGTCGAAAACGGAGCCACACTCACTATCGAGGATTTAGGTAAAACAAAAGACGAACAGACCCTGGTCGAAACGACGGCGGGTCATCTTGCGTCTATGGAATGGGAAGCAGGAAACGGCTCTAATAGTGGCACTCCTAAGAGTCTTGCTTACTTTGAGACCAAGAGCACGCCCAATCAAGATGGACTCGGCACAACCGAGACTACGATCAGGCATGTCGTTACGGGCTTTGGCGCTATCGATGCGGCATCGGACAGCGGTTCCGTAAAGCATGTGGTCACCGTTAAAGAGGGCGGCACGCTCGATCTCAAGGGCGGCATGATTACCACGGCCGCCAATCTGAGCGATGACGGCCATGTGATTTTTTCTGAGGGTAAAGTCAAAATCGAAGGCGGTTACGTCACCAATGGCAACGGCGGTGGCTGGGGCGGTGGCCTGTGCATAACGGGCGAGAAGGCGGGCGCGAATGCCAGTCTCGAAATGACAGGCGGCGTGGTCGCGGGAAACAAGTCGGGTTCTGGCGGCGGCATCTATGCTGACAAGGGAGCCACCCTGAAGCTTACGGGCGGAATTATCTCTGGCAACGCTACGTATGAAAACACTTGCAACAGCGGCGGCAGTCCCGAAAATGGTTATGGCGGCGGCGTCTTTACCAAAAATGCTTGCGTTAGTATCAGCGATTCGGCAAGCATTACTAACAATCGTGTCGATTCCAATATCTCTGAATCGTTTAACAATGGCCTGCTCGGTGGCGGTGGCATTGCATGTGTAAATGGTGGCAAGCTCAGTATAACGGGTGGCTCAGTTACTGCTAACTACTCCCATGAGGCTGGCGGTGGCGTTTACGCTGGTTTTTATAACCAGACCATCGAGTTTGAAATGAGTGGCGGCACGATTGCCGGCAACGTGGCGGAGAACGCTGAGGGCGGCGGTTTGCGTATCGCTGGCGGTGACAACACTGGTACGATGGCAACAATTAGCGCTGGTGAGAACAGCAGGATTTACATTACGAATAACAAAACGATGACGGGCAGCACTAAAGACCGCGGTGGCGACTGGGGCGGCGGTGGCGTCTTTATCCAGCAGGGCGGCAAGCTCAATATCGTAAAGACGCTGATCACTCAAAATGATGCTGGCGGCTGGGGTGGCGGCGTTGCTGCCTGCCCCACGGGCGAGACGATTGTCTCGCACTCAAATGGTGCCGCAATCTACAACAATACGGATCATGGTTTAAGTGATCACATGTCTGCCGGTGGTAATGGCAAGAACGAGGACAGCGATGCTGAGTACATTACCGATCCCTTCAAAAACGCCGGCCACAAGGATTTCTTCCTCGTGCGCAGGAAAGGCAGCGATAAGACGGTCGCAGTCGTTCTTGGAAAGATGCTTGGCAATCGCTCTGCTGGCTGGAAGGGCACCTGCGATGGCCAGGAGATCACTATCGATCCTAATGGCGGTGCCGAGGCCACGTACATGTTCGGCTTGGAGGCCCATCCGACTGAAGATGCCATAACAAAGGCACAAGCCGCAGCTACGACCATCATCAGCGGCAACTACTCATACACCCATGGCGGCGGCATCATGACCAACGGCGATCTCACCGTCGGTGAAGTCAGTGAACTGAGCGTTTATCCGAACATGAGGCTCAACGCCACTAAGGTGCTTGTAGATGCAGACGGAAACTCGCAAAAGCTTGAGGGACACGGGTACAAGTTTAAGGTGCTCCGCGAGGATGGTGCCACTGAGCCTTCTTGGAAAGATGACGACACATTTGATATGGGCGATTGCAGTGTTGCGGGCGAGGCGACTGTTAATCAATCAAACGGCAATATCACCTTCGACTCTGGCAAGGACTATTCTTCGGGACAATACGTTTTCTATCTAGTTGAGGAACCCATCAGCGGTCAAAACGAATTGGACACCAGATTCGATAAGACCATTTACAAGATCGTAGCAACAGTTGATAGCAATCCGTACAAAACTAAAAAGCTCATGAGGATTGATATTAATTATTACAAGGTAAATGGAGTAATCGTCTATAAAAAGGGCGAGAAGGACATCGACTTTAAGCAACTAAATTCCGGTTACTCCGTTGATTACTTGAATGATCGCACGACAGCTGTGGTGACTATCGGTGACAGTAGCGACAACCCGACCTTTACCAACAAAATCGTGCCGTACACCTCTACCGGCTTTTGGACGCCTGCGGCGACTAAGGTCGTTAAGGGCGGCGAGATGAAAGAGTTTACACTTCAGCTTGCGACCGATGACAGTTTTCAGAAAATTATTCGTGAGACCAAAACTACTGGCGATAACAAGAAGCAGACGCTTTCGTTCTTAGATGGCTCTGATAAGGGGATTAAGTACTCGCTCTCTGATATCACGAAGAATCCCTTCACTGCCGGTGACCCTACGGGCCGTGGCGCTTCCAAGACCTTCACGTACTACGTGCGCGAGAAGAATGAGAGTTCGATTTTCTCGCATTACAAGTTCGATCAGTCGGTCTATAAGCTTGACGTCACGATGGCGGATCAGAAAAATGGCAAAATCGTTGCCACGAAGGTGACCTACACAAAGATTAAGGACGCTGACGGCAACCGCATCGACGAAGCCCCGGTGAATTACAACGACGGATCCGATACTTCTAAGCCAACCTCCATCCCCACCTTCACCAACACCTACTCCACCTCTTTGCCCCTTTCTGGTATGTCGGGCGTCACACTGACGTACCTTGCCGGCGCGGCGGTGCTTTGCGCTGCTGCAGCCTGGATGCACATTCGTCGCAAGGCGAATGCGAAGGGAGGCGAGCGTCGTGAATAAGAAAGTTTGCTCCTTCCCGATCTTGTTTGCGCTGCTTACCCTCCTGATCGGCACCTGCGCGGTTGTGTTCCCCGCATCCGCGCAGGCCGCGCCGACCTCGAACGGTTCCATCACGGTGAGCGGCACCGTGGCGAGCAGCTACGACGCCTACCAGATCTTTAGCGCCAACGTCGTCGACGGCGACAGCGACGCCAAGATCGCCACCGATCTCGCCTGGGCAAGCGACGCCGTGCGTGATGCCGCGCTGCCTGTGCTGCACAGCGCCGGCATGCCCAATTCCCAGACCACCGCGCAGGAAGCTGCCGAGTGGCTCAACGCCGATTCCCACCTTACGAGCGCGCTGAGCGCACAGCTCGCTCGTTCCCTCCAGAGCTCTGACGCCGTGTCCGTGGCCCTTAACGCGGGCACGGCGGCCGACCTGCACTGCGGCTACTGGCTCATCGTCGCCGACGACGACGCCATCTCCCAGGACGAGGCCGGCACCGCGCCGGTCATGGCCCTGGTCGGCGGCGGCGCCGTCACCGTCAAGCCCAAGGCGGCGACCCCCAAGGTTGCCAAGCATGTGCTGGAGGACAGCACCGCCGCCTGGCAGAAGGCCGCCGACGCCACGGTCGCCGACGACCTGTACTGGCGCCTCTCGGCCACGGTCCCCGCGGGTCTTACCGCCTACGACACCTATACGGTGCAGTTCGTCGACACCATGAGCGCGGGGCTCGACCCCTCCAAGGTGGCCGCGAGCATGCGCGTGTACGTGGCGGTGGGCGCGGACGGTGGCTTCGACGCCGTTTCGGCTGGCAGGGACGGCCGCGCCGGCACCGACCCTGCGAAGGACTGGACCGACATCACGGCCCAGTGCAGGGTCTCGGTCGACGGTAAGACCTTTACCGTGCACACCGGCGACCTCATCGCCGCGCTCGGCGGGGCCGACGCCTTTACCGCGGGCGCCCGCGTGGTCGCCGTGTACAATGCGCCGCTCAACAGCGCATGCAACCACGGCATTGCCAAGGGAAACCCCAACGAGGTCTACCTGCGCTACCCGCGCTCTCCCTTTGCCGACCAGTCCGGCGACGCCGGCTTCACCCGCACGCCGAGCGACGATGCGTGCGCCTACACCTGGGATCTCGCGCTCACCAAGCGCGGCAGCGATGGCGACAAGCCGCTGCCCGGGGCGGTCCTGAGCATCGCCGACGACCGCGGCCGCACGCTAGCGGCTGACGGCACGTGGGATGCAGAGGGCAAGGCCACCGTCACCACGGGCGAGGACGGTCGCGTGACCGTCTCGGGCGTGGACTCGGGCAAGCTGGAGGTCCGCGAGCTCAAGGCGCCCAAGGGCTATACCGCCTTTGAGGGCACGCGCTCCGTGACGGTCAAGGCCGAGGGCCTGGATGTCGACCAGGTGGCCGCCGCCAAACCCAAGCTCACCATCACGGCCGAGTCGCCCCTGCGCGCCGACAGCGCGGACGGGTCGACGGGCAGCCTGGAGGCGTCGCTCATCAACACGCCCACTGGCACACCCCCTAGCATTACCACCGGAGGCTTTATGCCCTCGACTGGCGATATGGCAATGTACGCCGCGGCCGCCGCAGCGGTCGCCGGAGCCGCGCTCATCGTGGTCGCGCTCCTGGTCAAGCGGGGAGGTGGCAGCCATAAAGAGTAGCTGGCAGCCCCACAGAGAGCGGGGCGAGACGTAGCGAAGCAGATGCTAAGACACAGACAGACAGATTTAGATCAAATGGAATTCGAGCAGAAAGCAGAGGAAAAGAAGATGAGCATGAGCAAGAACATCGCACGCCTGGCAGTAACCGCCGGCCTCACAGCAGCGCTGAGCTTCGGCGGAGTTATGGCCCCGGTGACCATGGCGTTTGCTGCGGAGGGCGACGATACGATCACGATCACGCAGAACGAGAACAATGGAGCCACCAAGTTCAAGGCATATCAGATCTTTAAGGCCGATGTCGTGGACAAGGACGGGCAGAAGGTCGCGTCCAACGTCGACTGGGCGAGCGACCAAGCGAGGGATGCCGTTCGCGGCGTCCTTACGTCTGAAAACGCGCCAGGCATCACCAATTCGTCGACCGCGCAGGAGGTCGCCGACTACCTTTCTGAGGCGATCATGGATACCACTCCTACCGCGGTCGTGAAGAAGGACGATCTTCTCAATAAGATTGCCCTGGCCGTCGAGAAGGACGTGCCCGCGACTGGCGTGGGTTTTGATGCTGGCACCCCCTTTACTGCCACGAGCAAGGGCTACTACCTCTTCCTGACCGATACCTCTTCGATTGGAACCAAGGACGATTACGCCGATAAGAAGCAGACCGGCACCTCGCCGATCTTTGCGGTCGTGGGCGGCGACGCAGTGAGCGTTACCGAGAAGACGAGCATCCCGACCGTGACGAAGAAGATCAAGGACGATGCTACGAGCGTCGGGTGGGCGGACAAGGCGGACTCCCAGATGGGTCAGACCGTTCAGTACAAGCTGACCGGCACGGTTGCAAACAATGTCGACACGTTCGGCACCTACTATTATGAGTTTTACGATGAGCCGTCTGCCGGTTTGACTGTTGATAAGTCCTCTGTCAAGGCCGTGATTGATGAGACTCCTATCACGCCTACTTCTGTGACCGTGTCTCCCGATTCAAATGGCAAGATGGTCTTGAGCGTAAAGTTTGACGATCTTAAGGCTGCCGCCGGGAAGGCCGGTGTCACTCTTGGCGTGAACACAAGGGTCGTTGTCACGTACAGCGCCAAGCTCGACCCGAAGAAGTCCCAGCATGTTGCTGTCGGTGGCACGGGCAACTCCAACACCGTCAAGCTCATCTACTCCAACAACCCTGGCCACGATACCAAGGGTGAGTCTGTGTCCGACACCGTGCGCGACTACACCTATGCGCTCAAGCTCGTCAAGAAGGACGCGACTGATGAGAATAAGGCGCTTACCGGCGTAAGGTTCACCATCTGTGCCACTACTCCCGACGATACTGGATCCAAGGACAAGTATGTCCAGGATGATGGCTCCCTCGGTGCTATGCCTTATGAGTTCACGACCACCGACTCCGGTGAGATTAACGTCGAGGGTCTCGATGCCGGCACCTACACCGTCAAGGAAACCCATACGCTCGCCGGCTACAACACCATCCCCGATTTCACCTTCAACATCAAAGCCACTGGCCTCGACAACGCAGAGGGTGTGGGAGAAAACAAGCTCACGGTCAAGACGAGCACCATGGGTTCCAATTTGGTCAAGGTTGACACGACCAACACGGACAACGGTACTGCTGTTTTGATTGTCAAAAACAAGCAGGGCAATGGCCTCCCGCTGACCGGTCTCAATGGCGTGACCTTCACTTGGATCGCTGGCGGCGCGGTGCTGTGCATTGGCGTGGCGCATCTCATTCGTAGCCGTAAGCAGGCTGAGGAGTCCGAGCAGGAGTAACGCTCGCTCACCCATCTCTTTGGCAGGTGGGATGTGATGGCCATGAGACTTGCGGACACTTTTCTCGTCCATCCACGTTCTTGCTTTGCCTTTCTCTTTTCGGGGCAGACTCCGCACTGGAGTTTGCCCCGTTCTTTTTGAACAGCGCAGCCGGGGCGCCGTCGCTCGTATGATCGAGCGTATGATTAGCGAACAAATGTTTGCAAATATTGCGTTTACCAGCTGTAAGTGCGAGTGCTCGCAGTAAAATACCCTTACGACGCATTCCGTGCGCGGGCGGCCGACGACTCGATCGGAGGTCCCCAAATGCTGAAATTCCTTAACGCGCTCGCCGCCCTCGCGGCGGTAGGCTCGTTCGTCATCGCGTTTCTTGACTCGTATGAGGTTCGGTTTAAGGTCCGTAGGCGCACGCGCGGTGCGGACGGTAGAAGGCATTTGCGCTGCAACAAGCGCAAATAAGAATGCCCGGGGTTAGAGGCCCGGGCATTTAACAAAACCAGAAAACTAGGCCGCCCGCGCTTTCGAACACTTACGCGGGATGCGTCGTTTTCTATTGCCATTGTATCCCGAATCGCCCAGCCGATTCGGGATATTTTGAAAACTCAAATGCGGGTCCATACTTGCACTGCGCAATGTTGCCAGGCTGCGTTGCGCAGCGCATGAGCTCGCTAATCGGCTATTATTTGTTCAGACAACTTGAGTTGTAGGGGAGTGACCGGCGATGGTGCAGGGCGCCAAACATATGAAGAGCAGTAACGCCGCGGACAACGGCGGCTCAAGCCCTCAGCCCAAACCTCAACCAAAGCGCCGTCGCAAGCGACTGCCGCGCTGGGCCGACCGGCTCATCACCATCGTCATCATCCTTATTGGCGTGGGCCTTATGACCTGGCCGTGGATCTTGGATCGGCTCGAGGCCTCGGGCGTGTTCAACCAGATCAGCACGGTGTCCAGCACCGTGGATGCGCTCTCCGAAGAGGAGCGCGAGCGCATTCTGCTGCAGGCGCGCTCCTATAATGAGCAACTTGCCGGCGAGGCCACCGAGCTTCCCGCCGACCAGATCGAGCCCTACGCTCAGCAGCTCATCTTTGACCGCGACCCCATGATGAGCTGGGTCGAAATCCCCTCCATCGACGTGAGCATGCCTATCTACCACGGCACGAGCGAGGAGGTCCTCATGGCGGGCGTCGGCCACCTGGAGGGCACGAGCCTGCCGGTGGGCGGCGCCTCGACGCATTGCGTGCTCACCGCGCACTCGGGCATGCGCAACCTGAGCATGTTCGACGACATCCATTCGCTGGAGCCCGGCGACCTGGTGCTGCTGCACACCATGAGCAAGACGCTCGCCTACAAGATGGTGGACTCCGAGGTCGTGCTGCCCGAGGAGATGGAGTCGCTGACCATCGAGCCCGGCGCCGACAGGGTGACGCTCGTCACCTGCACGCCCTACGGCGTGAACGACCATCGCCTGCTGGTGCATTGTGTGCGCACCAAGTACAACAAGAAGGACGTTGACAAGCAAAAGTCGCTGGCCGGCCGCCACTGGGGCAAGCGCGAGTTTGCCGTGCTCATCGTGGTCGTAGCCATTGTGCTGTTGCTACTGGACATCGTGATCCACGCGGTCCGCAAGCGCCGCAAGGCCAAAGCCTCGGCATAAGACATTCTCCAGAACCACCACAAAGGGGACTGGCACCTTTGTGGTGGTCAGGGCTTCCAAACCATCACAACATTCGATGAAAATCGCGATTTTGGCGAAAAGCGTCGAATGTTGTGATGCTTTTCATTGCGGTCGGGACGGTTTTCGTTGCGGGCGGGACGGTTTTCGCTATGGACGGTGCGGTTTCGCTGCAGAACCGCCGGCCCGCCGTCTGCCAGCCCGCCGCCCTCGTTACGTTTTCGCTGCATTTGGGTAAAGCACCTGCTCCAAGCGGCGTTGCCTTGTATACTAGAGCGGTTTATCTGTTATGCGGAAGGGAGCGCCTATGGCACTCAGCGAGAAAGACGTGCGCGGCATCGCCGAGTACGCAAAGATCGCACTGACCGATGACGAGCTCGCCCAGATGACGTCCTACATGAACGACGCCGTCCAGATGCTCGAGCCCGTCTTGCAATATGACTTGCCCGACGTGGAGCCCACGTTCCATCCCATCGGAAGCCTGTCCAACGTGATGGGCGATGACCTGCGCGAGCCCGAGCGCGACCTGCCGCTCGACGTTGCGCTCGAAAACGCCGGCAGCGCGCGCGACCGCTACTTCCGCGTGCCGTCCATTTTGGGAGAGGGGGAGAGCGAGTAATGGCGCTAAGCTTCGATTCCCTTACCGCCGCCAAGATCGCCACGGGCGTTGCCGCCGGCGACTTTACCGCTACCGAGGTGGCCCAGGCCTCCCTTGCCGCCATCGAGGCGCGCGAGGGCGGGGTCCAGGCATTCCTGCAGGTGGCGCCCGAGCTTGCGCTCGAGGCCGCCGCGCGCGTGGATGCCGACCGTGCCGCAGGCAAGCCGCTGCCCCCGCTCGCGGGCGTGCCGCTGGCCATTAAGGACAACATGAACCTCGTGGGCACGCGCACCACCTGCGCCTCCCGCATGCTCGGGGACTACCAGAGCGTCTACACCGCCACCTGTGTCCAGCGCATGCTCGATGCCGGCTGCCTGCCTATGGGCAAGGCCAACATGGACGAGTTTGCCTTTGGCAGCTCCACCGAGAGCTCGGCGTTCCACCGCACCAACAACCCCTGGGATACCGAGCGCGTGCCCGGCGGCTCCTCGGGCGGCTCCGCTGCAGCCGTCGCCGCGGGCGAAGTCGCGCTCTCGCTGGGCTCGGACACCGGCGGCTCCATTCGCCAGCCGGCGTCACTGTGCGGCGTGGTGGGCTTTAAGCCCACGTATGGCGCCGTGAGCCGTTACGGCGTGGTTGCCTTTGGCTCGTCGCTCGACCAGGTGGGACCCTTTGGCCGCACGGTCGAGGATGTCGCGCTAGCCATGAACGCGCTTACCGGCGCGGGCCACGATCCGTACGACTGCACCAGCCAGGATTGCGCCGTCGACTTTACCGAGCATCTCAACGACAGCATCGAGGGCAAGCGCGTGGGCATCATCCCCGCGTTTATGGAGGCCGAGGGCCTGACGCCCGAGGTCAAGGCCGCTGTTCAGCGTGCCGCTCAGGAGCTGCAGAACCAGGGCGCCGAGCTGGTCGAGGTCGACCTGCCGCACCTGGACGCCGCCATCGCCGCCTACTACGTCATCGGCCCGGCCGAGGCGTTCTCCAACCTGGCCCGTTTCGATGGCATTCGCTACGGCTACCAGGAGGAGGGCTGCGCCAACCTGTCCGACCAGAGCTCGCTGTCGCGCGCCCACGGCTTTGGCGCCGAGGCCAAGCGCCGTCAGATGCTCGGCGCCTACCTGCTGAGCTCGGGCGTGTACGACAAGTACTACTACGCTGCGCAAAAGGCCCGCACGCTCATCACGCAGGACTACGACGCCGCGTATGCCAAGGTGGACACCATCCTCATGCCCGCCTCGCCGCGCACGGCCTTTAAGTTTGGCGAGATCAGCGACCCCACGCAGATGTACCTCTCCGACCTGTACACCATCTCGCTCAACATTTGCGGCAACGGTGGTATCTCGGTGCCGCTGGGCCTGGGCGAGGACAGCAAACTGCCCGTTTCTGCCCAGCTCGTGGGTCCGGCCTTTAAGGACCGTCAGCTGCTCACGTTTGCCCGCGCCCTGGAGCGCGGCTTTGCCGATGCCGCTACGGGTGCGCCCGTGCTTTCCGTCGCGCCCGATTTTGCCGGGAAGGGAGGCGAGCTGTAATGAAGGAGCTTTCCGAGGTCCTGCAGGATTGGGAGGCCGTGATCGGCCTGGAGATCCATACCGAGCTCACCGCGCTCGATACCAAGATGTTCTGCAACTGCAAACTCAGCCACGATGACGAGCCCAACGCCAACGTGTGCCCGGTGTGCCTGGGCCTGCCCGGCGCCCTGCCGGTGCCCAACAAGCGCGCCATCGAGAGCATCGTCAAGGCCGGTCTCGCCACCAACTGCGAGATCCAGCGCCACTCGATGTTCTACCGCAAGCACTACTTCTATCCCGATATGGCCAAGAACTTCCAGACCACGCAGGGTCCGGTCGCCTTTGCCATGTACGGTCACCTGGACCTGGATGTGACCGGTCGCGGTGCCGCCGAGCGCCCCGACTGCGCGTTTGGCGAGGCTGAGGCCCAGAGCCTGGCGAGCGCTTCGGCCAACGCCGAGGGCCTGTCCACGTCCATGACGTCGACCATGCGCGAGGGCAACCAGCGCGCCGGTCACCTGGCCAGCTACGATGCGTCCAACCTGCAGATGCCCGAGCGTCGCGAGGACGGTTCCTACACGGTGCCCATCCGCATCCTGCGCATCCACATGGAGGAGGACGCCGCCAAGATGGTCCACGTGGGCGGCGCCGAGGGCCGCATTACCGCCGCGGCTGAGTCGCTTGTCGACTACAACCGCTGCGGCACGCCTTTGATTGAGCTCGTGACTGAGCCCGACTTGCGTACGCCCGAGGAGGCCCGCCTGTTTATGGAGAAGCTCCGTCGCATCTTTGTGACGCTGGGCATTTCAGATTGCTCCATGGAGAAGGGCTCCATGCGCTGCGACGGTAACGTGTCGCTGCGCCGCCGCGGCGAGACCAAGCTGGGCACCAAGACCGAGCTCAAGAACCTCAACTCGTTTAAGAGCCTGCACGATGGCCTTGCCTACGAGATTTGCCGCCAGGCTGAGGTGCTCGAGGAAGGCGGCATCATCTATCAGGAGACCCGCCACTGGGAGCCCAGCCGCAAGCGCACCGTGGTCATGCGCGTGAAGGAGACGGCCGACGACTATCGCCTGTTCCCCGACCCCGATCTGGCGCCGTTCGATCTGGACGACGAGTTCATCGACCGCTGCCGTGGCGAGATCCCCGAGCTGCCCGATGCCAAGCGCGCCCGTTTTGAGGCCGACTTTGGCATTAAGGCGGCCGATGCCGAGCAGATCGCCGGCGACCCGGAGTTTGCCGAGTTCTTTGAGGCCGCCGCTGCCGGTATGGCTGGCAAGGAGGCTCAGACGGTCGCAAACCTGCTGGTGAACGAGATGATCGCCTACCTTAAGGGCGCGGGCGTCTCGCTCACCGAGTCCGGCATCGCGCCGGCTCAGGTGGCAGCCCTTGCCAAGCTGCTGGCGACCGATGCCATCAGCTCCAACCAAGCGCACGAGGTCTTTGAGGCCATGGCCCAGACCGGCGACGACCCCAACAAGATCGTCGACGAGCGCGGTATGCGTCAGGTGAGCGATGCCGGCGCGCTGCAGCCGATCGTGGACGAGGTGCTGGCAAACTGTGCCGATCAGGCGCAGCAGTATCGTGACGGCAACCAGAAGGTCATCGGCTTTTTGGTGGGCCAGTGCATGAAGGCGAGCCGCGGCAAGGGCAACCCGAAGCTCTTCAACGAGTTGCTGAGAACGTCGCTCTCGTAAGTGGGAACCCGGGAGCCCCGGCAGGGCGGGTGCTTCCTCAAAATTTCGAACAGTCCCTGTCTCTTATACACATCTCCGAGCCCACGAGACCGAGGCTGATCTCGT
>UQSC01000052.1 GCA_900543615.1 uncultured Collinsella sp.
GCGATATGGCCATCGCCGACGTTGACCTTGATCGCCTGGTTGCCGAGCGCCGTCGCTCGACGACGTGGACGCGCGCGGACGATGCGCCGGAGGCCACGACCGTTGAATTTTCGTTTGAGGGCGTGCTGACAGACGAACCTGTCCTGCGCGATGCCTGCGATATCGACCGCGTTTTCCCTCGCGCGCCTTTTGTGCCGGCCGACCATGGCGACCTGGCCGAGCGTTGCGAGACCATTCTCGACCTGCAGACCGCCGGCCTCAAGACCCGCCTTGCCCATACGGGTACCAAGGCTGCGGTCATCGGTCTTTCGGGTGGCTTGGACTCCACGCTGGCACTGCTTGTGACCGTGCGTGCCTTCGATGCGCTGGGGCTGCCGCGCACGGGTATCACGGCGGTCTCCATGCCAGGTTTTGGCACGACGCATCGCACCAAGTCCAATGCTGAGTCGCTTGCCCGCGACCTGGGCGTGGGCTTCCGTGAGGTTTCGATTCACGCGGCCGTGGAACAGCACTTTATGGATATTGAACACGACCCGGCAGTTCAGGATGTGACCTACGAGAACAGCCAGGCGCGCGAGCGTACGCAGATTCTGATGGACCTGGCCAACCAGGCTGGCGGTTTTGTCATCGGCACGGGCGACCTGTCGGAGCTGGCGCTCGGTTGGGCTACCTATAACGGCGACCACATGAGCATGTACGCCGTCAACGCGAGCGTGCCCAAGACGCTCGTGCGTCACTTGGTGCGCTATGCCGCCGATGTCTTTGGCGGGCGCATTGCCGAGGTCTTGCTCGATATCCTCGATACGCCGGTGTCCCCCGAGCTTCTGCCGCCCACGGGCGACGGCGAGATTGCACAGAAGACTGAGGATTTGGTGGGCCCGTACGAGCTGCACGACTACTTCCTCTACTACCTGCTGCGTTTTGGCTTTGAGCCCGGCAAGATCTACCGCATGGCGCTCAAGAGCTTCGAGGGCGTCTATGACGCCAAGACCGTCCACACGTGGTTGCGTACGTTCTACCGTCGCTTCTTTGCTCAGCAGTTTAAGCGAAGCTGCCTGCCCGATGGTCCCAAGGTGGGCTCGGTGACGCTCAGCCCGCGCGGCGATTGGCGCATGCCGAGTGATGCCAGCTCGCGTCTGTGGCTTGCGCAGATCGACGCGCTCAATGCAATTGACTAAGGTTGGCTAAATTGAACCAATACGGGGGTTGCAAGCGTTACACTTTTGCAATCTGATGGCCCGTATCGCGCGGCGCTCTTGTCGGAGCGCCGCGTTTTTCATATCGAAAGGTGGCACCATGCAGGCATCGCAGCGTCTCGACCGCTTTGGCGCGGAGGTCTTCGCCTCGCTCAACAACAAACTGCTCGCGCTGAAGGCTCAGGGCAAGACCATTTACAACATGAGCGTGGGCACGCCCGACTTTAAGCCGTACGACCACGTGGTCGACGCGCTCACGCAAGCAGCCCAAGATCCCGAGATGTGGAAGTATGCCCTGCGCGACCTGCCCGAACTCAAGCAAGCCGTGTGCGATTACTATGAGCGTCGCTTTGGTGTCTCCGGCATTACGCCGTCCATGGTGCAGTCGTGCAACGGCACGCAGGAGGGCGTGGGCCATTTGGGCCTGGCCCTGCTCGATCCGGGTGACACCATTTTGGTTCCCGATCCGTGCTATCCGGTCTTTGAGGCGGGTGCCAAGATCGCCGATGCCAAGCTCGAGTACTATCCGCTGGTTGCCGAGCACAATTACCTGCCCTATGTGGCGGGCATCGATCCCGAGGTGGCCGACCGCGCCAAGTATATGATCGTGTCGCTGCCCGCCAACCCGGTGGGCTCGGTGGGCACGCCCGAGATCTACGAGGAGATCATCGCTTTTGCCCGCGAGCACGACCTGCTCATCGTCCATGACAACGCGTACTCCGACATCGTGTTCGACGGCGAGCCGGGCGGCAGCTTCTTGCAGTATCCCGGTGCGCTCGAGGTGGGCGTTGAGTTCTTCTCGCTCTCCAAGTCGTTTAACGTCACCGGTGCTCGCATCGGCTTTTTGGTCGGCCGCGAGGACGTGGTCTCTGCCTTTGCCAAGCTACGCAGCCAGATCGACTTCGGTATGTTCTTCCCGATCCAGAAGGCTGCTATCGCCTGCCTGAACGGTCCGCGTGATGAGGTCGAGGCGCAGCGTCTGAAGTACCAGGAGCGCCGCGATGCCCTGTGCGACGGTCTTGAGGGCCTGGGCTGGGAGCGTCCCAACGCGCATGGCTCCATGTTTGTGTGGGCCAAGCTTCCCGGTGGTCGCACCGATTCCATGGCGTTTTGCGAGGAGCTCATGGAGAAGGCCGGTGTTGTGGTGACGCCGGGCGCGAGCTTTGGTCCTTCGGGCGAGGGGCACGTGCGTATGGCGCTGGTTTTGCCGCCCGACCAGATCGCTTTGGCTGTCGAGGCCATCCGCGAAGCGGGCCTGTATTAGAAAGCTATTTCGGCTCGTCAATAGCTCGAAACCGATTTCGTGCAGTTATTTTACGAATCCTGCAAATAATTTCGGTAAACGGTCGATATTTGGCTGCGAATAGGAGCATAATCAAAGTCCCGATTGGATGTATTGGGATTACGACAAGCCGCTCGGGTCGTTCCCGGGCGGCTTGTTTGTGGAGAGAGATGGGAGTTTCTAATGGTTAACGAGAAGAAGGTCGCTATTGTCGGCTGCGGTTTCGTCGGTTCGTCTTCGGCGTTCGCGTTGATGCAGAGCGGTCTGTTCTCCGAGATGGTCCTTATCGACGTGGACAAGAACCGCGCCGAGGGTGAGGCTCTGGATATCGCGCACGGCATGACGTTTGCCGAGCCGATGAAGATCTACGCCGGCGATTATTCCGATGTAGCCGACGCCGCCATGATCGTCGTCACCGCTGGCGCTGCCCAGAAGCCCGGTGAGACCCGCCTGGACCTGGTCAATAAGAACGTCAGCATCTTTAAGTCCATTATTCCCGAGATTAAGAAGTCTGGCTTCGACGGCATTCTGCTCATCGTCTCCAACCCGGTCGACGTTCTGACCTACGCCGCCATCAAGATGTCCGGTCTGCCCGAGGGCCATGTCATCGGCTCCGGCACCGTGCTCGACACCGGCCGTCTGCAGCAGATGCTCGGCGCTCACGTCGAGGTTGACCCGCGCGATGTCCAGGCCTACGTCATGGGCGAGCACGGTGACTCCGAGTTCGTCGCTTGGTCCAGCGCTCAGGTTGCCGGCGTGCCGCTGAACACCTTCTGTGAGCTTCACGGCCACCTGGAGCATGAGGCTGCCGAGAAGCGCATCGCCGAGGACGTCAAGAACTCCGCCTACACCATCATCGAGAAGAAGCACGCCACCTACTACGGTGTCGCTATGGCCGTCAAGCGCATCTGCACTGCTGTCATGCGCGATGAGCAGACCGTTCTGCCTGTCTCCTCGCTCATGGTGGGCGAGTACGGCCTGTCCGATCTGGCCATCTCCATGCCGACGGTCGTTGGCCGCGACGGCGTCGTTTGCCGCGTTCCCGTGCCGCTGAACGATGACGAGCAGCATGAGCTCACCGTCTCTGCAAAGGCCCTCAAGGACATCATCGACAGCGTCGACTTCTCCTGCTAAATCAAGCTCGCTAGAGCGAAAAGCTACAATGAAGGCGCCCGGATTCATGTGACCCGGGCGCCTTTTTGGTGCATTGGGGACAGGTTTGTTTGCATCAAATGAGGTGCAATCGGTGCAAAACCAGCCTGTCCCCCTTGCACCATTGTTGATGGGAGGGTCATGTCTGATTCGCCTAACTTTTTGACCTATGCCCAGACGGCCTTTGACTCGTTTGATGCGCGGCCGTTCTGCGCGGTGGACAGTCTGGTCTTTGCGTGGTTGTCCTATTTGCGTTTGCCGGGTGATATGGCGGAGCTGACGAACTGGCAGGGCCTAGACGTACGCGAGCTGCTGCGTGCCGAGTGCTACCGGGACATGATTGGCGACTTGTGGGACCCGGAGGGCAGCAGGGCCTTGTTGGAGGCCGTGGCAGCAAGTCCTCGCTACCGTGGCGTGCACGTTTGCGGCTATCGTGCTGTGAGCGATATGGTGGCGACGGAGCAGTTTGCAGCCATGGCGTTCCGGTTTCCGGCGGGGTTTAGTTATCTTTCCTTCCGGGGGACCGATAGTACGATTGTGGGCTGGAAAGAAGACTTTAACATGGCGTTCCGGTGTCCTGTGCCGGCCCAGGAATCCGCGGCACGTTATGTGGACGAGGCGGCGGATGCGATTGGCGGGCCGCTTTTGTGCGGGGGTCATTCCAAGGGTGGAAACCTTGCGGTGTACGGTGCAGCGATGTGCTCCGATGTTGCCCGTGAACGAATCGAACGGGCGTATTCCCATGATGGTCCGGGCTTCGTCGAGGAGTTTCTGAACGGCAACGCCTTTGCCGATCTTTCCGGTCGAATCGACAAGACGCTACCTCGGTCGTCGATCTTTGGCATGATGTTCGAGACGCAAGAGGACTATGCCATCGTTGAGAGCACCGAGTTCAGCCTGCTGCAGCACAATCCCTTTAGCTGGGTGGTTGATGGTTGCGACTTCGTATACTGTGAGCGCCTGTCCGCCGGTGCTCGATACGTTGATGGTTCCATTCGCGAGATGTTGCTTGCAGTGTCGCCTAGCGAACGCGAGCGTTTTGTAGATGCGTTGTTCTCCGTGTTTGAGGCTACGGGTGCTGAGCGGTTTGCGGATATCGCTGGGAATCTGCGCGAGAGCCTGCCCGTGATGCTCCAGGCTGCGCAAGGCTTTGACGAGGATACACGACGCTTTGTCTCGCAGACCATCGTAGCAATCCTTAAATGCGCACTGCTGCCCAAACGACCTCAGATCGACATGCCCGCTGCCGGCAAGAGTTTGGCAGAACAGCTCGAGGCTTGGCAGTCCGAGCTCCTGCGCTAACCATTGGTGCAAGCAACCTGTCCCCGATGCACCAATCTTCGAAGCGCCTAGGGCAGGCTCGACCGCTATACTGGTTCGTGCCGAAATCGATCTAGAACGGAATGCCGTATATGAAAATCAATCACGCGATTCTGCATATCCTGGACTTTGACTCTGCCGTCAACGTCATGAGTCAGCGCGAGCTCGATATCGAGAGCCGTACCGTGCGCAACTTCGTGACCACGCATCTGCGCCGCGCGCGTACTTCGGCCGATAACAAGCGTGCCACGTTTGCCGAGAACTCTGCGTTTGGCGGCGAGCTCAAGGGCTATTTCTTTGGCGAGCGCGAGTTCGTGGACCTGTCGCAGCAGATTGCGGAGTTTATCTCTTCCGAACTCACCAAGGCTGAGAAAGCCGAGTCCACCGATGTGCTTGTGGCGGACTTTGACGACGATGAGGATGCCCGCTGGTTTGCCGTGATGCTGCTGGGCTCCAAGCAGGCATTCATGCACGAGGTGGGTCGCGAAGAGGGCGAGGTGCGTAACGACATCGCGCGCCACTATGCCATTCTGCCGAACCCTTCGCAAAAGGTGCCGAGCTATGCAATCGTGCGTGCAAGCACCATGGAGATCGGCTATGTGGATAAGAAACGCAAGATTGCCGGCGAGGATCGCATGCTCATTCCCGATGGCCTGCTGCAATGTGACACGGGCGTTTCGGGTAAGGAGGTCATCGACACGGTGACGCGCGTGGTCGAGGAGGTCGCTGAAGAGCACGGCGCCAACACGGCTGTAGCGCTCGCTAAGGTCAAAGCCGCCGTTGCCGAGAAGGTTGAGGATGACGAGGAGCTGCCGCCTTGGGATATCGTCGATGAGGTCTTTGAGGACGAACCGGTTATCAAGGAGAGCGTGCGCGCGGCACTGACCGAGGAGAAGGTGCCTGAGCGTGTGCCCGTGGAGCGTAAGCAGGTCGAACGCGCGGCGGTGCGCAATCACAAGATTCGTACCGACACGGGCATCGAGATCAGCTTCCCGGCCGAGATGGGTTCGAACTCCGAGTATATCGAGTTCGTCAACGAACCCAACGGCCTCATCTCTATCGAGCTCAAGAACATCGGAAGTATTGAGAATCGATAAGCTGTGCTTGGACGTTGCAGAAAAACAAAGGCCGAAGCCCTTCGGGACTTCGGCCTTTTTTGTTTTCGGCTTGGTTGCTGACATTGCGCCGCAGGTTGGGCATACGTCAGCGAAAACGCGGTTTGTCAAAACCGCGTAACTATTAAAGTTGACGTAAGCCCTCTTCCAGGCCGGTCTTGCTGTCGGTCTTCTCATCGCGCATCTTGATGACGCGGGCGGGGACACCGGCCACGACGGCACCGGCGGGGACGTCCTCGACGCACACGGCGCCGGCGGCAACTACAGCACCCTTGCCCACGTGCACGCCCTCCAGGACCACAGCATTGGCGCCGATCATGACATCGTCCTCGATGATGACGGGCGTGGCGCTTGCGGGCTCCACGACGCCCGCCAACACGGTGCCGGCGCCGATGTGGCAGTTCTTGCCCACGGTGGCGCGACCGCCCAGCACGGCGCCCATATCGATCATGGAACCCTCGCCGATAACGGAGCCGATGTTGATGATGGCGCCCATCATGATGACGGCACGGTCGCCGATCTCGACGCGGTCGCGGATGATCGCGCCCGGCTCGATGCGGGCGTTGATGCCCTTAAGGTCGAGCATGGGCACGGCGGAGTTGCGGCAATCGTTTTCAACGTCGTAGTAATCGATGGAATCGGCGTTGGCGTCCAGTATGGCCTTAAGCTCATCCCAGTCGCCAAAGACGGTCTTGCCGCGACGGCCGCCGTAGACATGTGCGTCGCCCCAGGCAACCTTCATGCCGGGCTTCTCGCGCACGTACAGCTTGACAGGCGTCTTTTTGGGCGCGGTGGCGATGTAGTTGATAATCTCCTGTGCATCCATCTCGGCTGCGTTGCTCATTTGCTATCTCTCCTTTGGGTGGATTCGGTTGATACCTGGTTAGGCAAACATGACCTGGTTGAACGTATAGAAGCCGGGTTCGCGGACGACGAGCTTCTGGGCGGCGGCCAGGGCGCCGTTGACGAAGATCTGGCGGCTCGTGGCACGGTGCGTGAGCGTGATCTCCTCGTCTTGGCCAAAGAAGCTCACCTCGTGCACGCCGGCGACGGTGCCGCCGCGCAGCGAGTGCATACCGATTTCCTTGGGGTCGCGCGCGCCGCACATGCCCTCGCGTCCGTAGACGGGGTGGTAGCCTGCCTCGGGTTCGGCCTCGACTACGGCGTCGAGCAACAGCTTGGCGGTGCCGCTGGGGGCGTCGACCTTTTGGTTGTGGTGAGTCTCGACAATCTCGCAGTCAAAGCCGGGCAGCTCACGCGTGGCCTGGGCCACTAGATGACGCAGGGCTGCGATGCCGATGGAGTAATTGCCCGAGTGCATAACGCGGGTGTTCTGGCCCAGCTCACGCAGGCGGTCCATCTGCTCGGGCGTATAGCCCGTGGTGCCCGAGACCAACGCGGCGCCCGTGCGCTCGACATAGGCGACGACGGCATCGAAGGTCACGACGTTCGAGAAGTCGATGATAACGTCGGCCGCCGGGGCGCTCTCGAGCTCGGACAGATCAAAACCGATCTGGGCGACGATATCAAAAACGGGCTGCCCGCCGGCGTCGACAACGCCCTCGGCGGTGGTGCGGATGAGCGAGCCCATGCGGCCCGTTCCCATAATGACGGTCTTAATCAAGCAGACCAGCTCCCTTCAGAGCATCGGTAAGTGCGGCTCGCGTGTCATCTGCCATGGGGCACAGCGGCATACGGTAGTTTGCCTCAATCATGCCCATCTGGGCGAGCGCTTCCTTGACGGGGATGGGGTTGACCTCGCTAAAGAGGGCATTGATGAGCGGCTGGCCGGCAATCTGGATATCGCGGGCGCGTGCCACGTCACCGTCCAGATAGGCGCGGCACATGTCGTGCACGAGCTGCGGCTGAACGTCTGCCCACACGCTGATGGCGCCCGAGGCGCCCAGGCTCATGAGCGGTACGGTAAGCGCGTCCTCGCCCGAGTACATGCGGAAGTCGTCTGACAGCAGGTGGGCGATCTTGGCCGCGTAGGCGACGTTGCCCGAGGCCTCCTTAATACCCATGATGTTGGGGTGCGCGGCCAGGCGTTCTACATTGCGCTCGCTGATGCCGCAGCCACAGCGGCCGGGGATGTTGTACAGGATGCAGGGGATGTCCACGGCATCGGCGACGGTCTTAAAGTGCTGATAGATACCCTCTTCGTTGGACTTGTTGTAGTAGGGGGTAATGAGCAGCAGGCCGTCGGCTCCCAAGCCCTGGTAAGTAAGCGACTTGGTGAGCATGGTCTGCGTGGAGTTGGAGCCCGAGCCGGCAATGACGGGGACGCGTCCTGCAACATTCTTGACCACGGCGGCGACGACGGAGTTATCCTCGTCGTCGGTCATCGTGGCGCTCTCGCCGGTGGTGCCCAGGGTGAGGATGGCGTCGGTGCCGTTTTGCAGGTGGAAATCGATAAGGCGCTCGAGTGCGTCAAAGTCGACACTGCCATCCTTTTTAAACGGCGTGACGAGGGCGACGATTGAGCCCTCGAGATTGCGGATGTCCATGTTCTTCTCCTTCGCGTCCGCGATCTGGATGCGTTTGTTCCATTGGGCGGCGACCGCCAGGCGCTCGTCTTGGGCGCGACGGCGGGCACTTTCGGCGCGCGACTTGGCCAGCAGCTCTCGGCCGCTCGGCAGCACGTCGAGCGTGGCAAAGTAATCGCCCGGGCGCTCGGCGCGGCGGATGAGGTCGGCCGAGCCATCGGGGCGCAACAGGACCTCGGCGGAGCGCAGGCGTCCATTGTAGTTGTAGCCCATGGAGTAGCCATGCGCGCCGGTATCGTGGATCACAAGCAGGTCGCCCATGTCGATATGCGGCAGCTCGCGATCGATGGCGAACTTGTCGTTGTTCTCGCACAGATTGCCCGTGATGTCGTAGGTGTCCGTGACGGGCGCTGTGGTCTTGTCGTCGCCACCCGGCTGGCCCATCACCGTAATGTGGTGGTAGGCGCCATACATGGCAGGACGAATCAGATCGACGGCGCTTGCGTCCACGCCGATATAGTCCTTGTAGATCTGCTTCTCGTGGATGGCCTTGGTGACCAGGCAGCCGTAGGGGCCCATCATAAAGCGACCCATCTCGGTGCAGATCGCCACATCGCCCATGCCGGCGGGGACCAGAATCTCGTCGTAGGCTGCGTGTACGCCCTCACCGATGGCATGAATGTCGTTAGCCTGCTGCTCGGGCAGGTAGGGGATGCCGACGCCGCCGGACAGGTTGATAAAGGCGACATGTGCGCCGGTCTCGCGCTCCAGGCGCACGGCAAGTTTAAAGAGGATGCGTGCGAGCTTGGGATAGTAGTCGTTAGTGACGGTGTTACTGGCAAGGAAGGCATGGATGCCAAAATTCTCGGCGCCCTTGGCCTTGAGCATGCGGAAGGCCTCAAAGAGCTGCTCGGTGGTCATGCCATATTTGGAGTCGCCCGGGTTGTCCATGATGCCGTTGGAGAGCTGGAACAGACCGCCTGGATTAAAGCGGCAGCTGACCGTCTTGGGGATGGGCCCCGCAACGCGCTCAAAGAACTCGATGTGGCTGATGTCGTCAAAGTTGACGATGGCACCCAGCTTGTCGGCGAGCTCAAAGTCGGCAGCCGGCGTGTCGTTGGACGAGAACATGATGTCGTGTCCCGTGATTCCCAGTGAGCGGGCGATCATAAGCTCGGTATAGCTCGAGCAATCGCAGCCGCAGCCGTATTCGTTGAGAATGGAGATGAGCGCCGGGTTGGGGTTGGCCTTGACGGCAAAGTATTCCTTAAAGCCCGGGTTCCATGCAAAGGCGTCGCGCACTTCTTGCATGTTGCGGCAGATGCCTGCCTCGTCGTATAGATGAAACGGCGTGGGGAACTGCTCGACGATATGCTCGAGTGTCTCCTTGTCCACAAACGGCTGCTTGGCCGCATATGCCTCGTTGGGGGTCAATGCCATGTCCCGTAAACCTCGCTATCCAGACGGCGCCATCTGCGCATCGAATCCGCATAGCGTGGACCCAATGTCCGGATAGCGCTCCCGCATTGCTGCAGACAGTCCTGTGGGTGTTTCCCACAGGCCCACCAGGTTGTTCGTGCCCGAAAAACCCAGTTCGGCGGGTTTCGCCTCCCCACGGGGTCAAAGCCTGCCGGCTCGCCCGCGGTTCTTCGTGCCCGCGCCTCTATCAAGTGGTAAAGACCCTATCACGTTGCACTTTACCAAACAAGAGTATTTGTATATAACGTTTAAAAAATGCAGCAATATGCTGGAAACATGTGTGCCACAATCCTGTATCACAATAAGTTGCAACAGATGTGTCTTACGAAGGGATTCTCTATGACCGAGCTCCAAGAACTCCGTCGCTATCGCCGCGATCTCCATCGCATTCCGGAGCTCGATTTCGATCTTCCGCAAACCATTGTCTATATCGAGGGCGTGTTGGCACCGCTCGCTTGCGAGGTGACCCATCCGTGCCCCAGCTGCGTCTGCGCTTTCTTCGACGCCGGCGTTGGTGCCGCGCATGCCACAGCGATTCGCGCCGATATGGATGCGCTGCCCATCGCGGAGGCGACGGGAGCGGCCTTTGCCTCGACCCATCCCGGCAAGATGCACGCTTGCGGACATGATGGACACATGGCCATGGCACTTGCCGCCGCGACGTATGTCGACCGTACGATTCGCGAGCAGCCGGGCGTCATTAGGCGCAACGTTCTCTTTGTGTTCCAGCCGGCCGAGGAAACGACCGGTGGTGCCAAGACGGTATGTGAGAGCGGTGTGTTCGAATGCTACGGGGTCGACCGCATTTTTGGCTTCCATGTGTGGCCCGATCTGCCCGCCGGCACGTTGGCGAGCTGTTCCGGCCCGCTGCTGGCGCGTTCGAGTGAGACACACATTCATATTCACGGGACGAGCATCCATATCGCTAAGACCTATGGCGTTCCGGTCGAGGAGTCGCACGATGCGGCGCTGGCGGCTGCCAAGTTCTTGGTTGCCGAGCGCGAACTGATGGACGAGCTGGGCACCGACGAGCCCTGTATCGGCAAGTTTGGTCTGCTGCAGGCCGGTACCGTCTGCAATGCGGTGGCGGGGGAGGCCCATGTTGCCGGCAGCCTGCGTGTGTTTACGGACGACATGTTCGACCGGGCGCGCGAAGGCGTGCGCCGCGTGCTGGACGATGCCTGTGCCGCAACAGGCTGTACGTACGATCTCGACTTTGCCGAGGGCTATCCGCCAGTCGATAACGACCCCGAGCTGTTTGCCTGCATTGCGCTTGCCTTGTCCGAGCTGCAACTTGTGGACGAGCCGCTGCTGATCGCCGAGGATTTCGCGTTCTATCAACGCCATCTGCCGGGCGTGTTTTTCCTGCTGGGCACGGGTATGCCAGAGGACCAAGACAACCCGAGTGATTCGGATGGCTGTCCCGCCTATGCCACAAGCGCTCTGCATACCGATAGCATGCTCTTCGACGAGGAAATCCTTCTCAAAGGCCTCGATGTCTACAAACGATTGCTTTTGCTTGACTAAGGCGCAAAGGACTATTTGTTCTAGAAAACACGAACAAACGTACGATATAATAGAGATGTAAGTCTATAGAAACGTTTGACGTTACTAACGTAAGGCGATACTATGATTGCATCGTATAAAGATGAGGATACCGAGCGCTTTGCCATGGGTGTGCGGGTCAGGAGGTTCGTGCCCTTTGAGCGTGTTGCGTTGAGGAAGATTCGCCAACTGCAGGTTTGTGCTTCGCTTGATGATCTTCGCGTTCCACCGGGCAACCGCCTGGAAGCTTTGAAGGGCGATCGTGCCGGTCAATATAGCATCCGTGTTAACGAGCGCTATCGGGTCTGTTTTGAGTGGAGACAGGAGATGGCTTGGAATGTCGAAATCGTCGATTATCACAAGTGATGAGACTTCGGCCGATTTGCTGTCGCCGGTGACTCCTGGTGAGCTTCTCAAAGAGGAGTTTCTTGTTCCCATGGGCATTTCTCAATATCGCCTTGCGAAAGAGACTGGGATTCCGGCTCAGCGTATCGGGCAGATTGTCTTGGGAAAACGTCGCGTGACGGCCGACACCGACCTCCGTCTTTGCCGTTATTTTGGCCTGACGGATGGTTATTGGCCTGTCTCTTATACACATCTGACGCTGCCGACGAATAGCCTTGT
>UQSC01000053.1 GCA_900543615.1 uncultured Collinsella sp.
CAGATGTGTATAAGAGACAGTGGTGAGCGCGCCCGCGCCCGAACCGGGGCCGTCCGCCCCGGCATCCTCGTTTGAGGCGCTCGTTGGCGCGCGTGACGCCGCGGGCTCCAATCCGCTCGATAGCTTGGCCGCTCCGGCGCTGTCTCCGCAGGATGCCCTGGCCGCCGCCATCGCGGGCAACGCGTATGCCGCGCCGACGGAGCTGTCGGCGGGTGACGTGCATGCTGACGAGATTGAGCGCACCTACGGTCCGCTCACCTGTAAGGCACTGCCGGCACTCATGGAGTGGCTGGCCCTGCGCTCCGACTTGGATTCCCTGGCCGGCGAGACGCATGCCATTACCATGATGACCATCCACTCCGCCAAGGGCCTGGAGTTCCCGGCGGTGTTCGTGGCCGGCATGGAGGAGGGCATCTTCCCGCACGTGCACGACTTTGGCGGCAGCGATGATCCGGGCAAGCTCGAGGAGGAGCGTCGCTTGGCCTACGTTGCCATTACGCGCGCCCGTAAACGCCTGTTCCTGACCTATGCGGCCACGCGTCGCACCTACGGCTCGACTTCTGCTAACCCGCGCTCGCGCTTCCTCAACGAGATTCCGTTTGAGGATATCGAGTTTAGCGGTATCGGTTCTGCCGGTTTTGAGGGCACGGGCTGGGAGAAGCGCGGCGACCGTCACGGCACCTTTGGCTCGGGCATGGGCTCGGATATGTATGGCGGCAAGGTGTTCGGTTCGCATACGCGCTCGACCGGCGGCTCCGGATCGCGCGGCGGATCGAGCTTCGACGATTTCTTTGGTGGCAGCACCTATGGCACCGAGCGCCATCGCGGGGTTTCGCCCGACGCCGGCCGTGTTGCCTCGACCTTTGGCTCGGGCGCACCGCGAGCAAAAAAGCCGTCGTCCAAGGTGTCGCCGACGGTGGAGCGCAAGGTCGATCGCGCTAGCGCGTCGCAGGACTTTGCCGCGGGCGATACCGTGAGTCATAAGACCTTTGGCACGGGTACTGTGATCTCGGTCGCCGGAGACATGATCGAGGTCCAATTCGAAAAAACCGGCCAGACCAAAAAGCTTATGAAAGGTTTTGCACCGATCGTCAAGCTGTCGTAATCCCGGCGGACCTGGGTGGGCGTATAGGGCAACATCGCCTGCTCGGGCAGTCCTGCTCGCACGGAGAGCACATTAAGTGCTCTCCGGCTCGTGCGGAACTCGCGACCGATGTTGCCCTATACGCCCACCCAGGTCCTCAGGTGACGTTGCTTGCGAACGTCGCTCTACTCGTTCGCTTTTTGGTCTGGAGAGCCGGGTGGGCTGATAGAAAAATAGATGTGAGTAGGGGCTCCTCCGTTGATGAACGAGGGAGCCCCTTGTTTCGTTTTGGTTGTTGTTGCGACCTAGAGGTGGCTGATGATCAGTTCCATCTTGCCTTCGAGTTCGATCTGGTTCACGGTGCTCGGGGCCAGCAGGTGGCTGCCCTTGTGAACGGGCTCGCCGCACACGGTGCCCTCGCCGTCGATGACCGACAGGCACATGAAGGGCCAGTGCTGCTCCAAGGTCTTGCTGCCGTCGACGCGCACGCGATCGACGGTGTAGCAGGAGTTAGACTCGAGCTCGGTCACGCCATCGACTTCGGGCGCGGTCACCGTGCCGTCGGTCGGAGCCTGAACGTCAAAATCGATGCAATCCAGGCTCTGCTCAATGTGAAGTGGGCGCAGCTTGCCGTCGGTGCCGGGGCGGTCGTAGTCGTACAGGCGATACGTCACGTCGCTCGACTGCTGCGTCTCCAAAATGAGCGTACCGGTTTTGATGGCGTGCACGGTGCCGGAGTCGATTTGGAAAAAGTCGCCCTTGTGAATCGGCAGCACGTTGAGCATCTCGTCCCAGCGGCCGTCCTCGATCATCTGCGCGGCCTCGGCGCGGTCGTGCGCGCGCTGGCCGACGATGATCGTGGCACCGGGCTCGCAATCAAGCACGTACCAGCACTCGGTCTTGCCCAGGCTTCCGTTCTCGTGCTCGGCGGCGTACTCGTCGTTGGGGTGAATCTGGATCGAAAGGTCGTCCTTGGCGTCCAGAATCTTGATGAGCAGCGGGAACTCCTTGCCCTCGCAATTGCCAAAGAGCTCGCGGTGCTCGGCCCACAGCCACGACAGCGTGTGACCGGCATACGGGCCCTCCGCAATCTGGCAGTCGCCGTTGGGATGGGCCGAGATAGCCCAGCACTCACCGATGGGACCCTCGGGAATGTCGTAGCCAAATACGGTTTCGAGTTGGCGGCCGCCCCAGATCTTCTCGTGGAAGATCGGCGTCAGTTTAATCAAATCGGACATGTTCATACCCCCATGGTGTTGCGCGGCCGCCCGCTCTAAATGAGCCAAAACGAGCGCCCGCATGACTATAAAACCTAGGCCAACGTTACGTTGTGCAGCTCAAAGCGGTCACCAACGTTGCGCGAGATCGAATGCTCAAAGGCGGTGCCGCTATCCAAAAAACCAATCTGGTGGAGTTCGAGCAGGGGAGAGCCGGGTTTGGTGTCCAAGCGCTCAGCTTCTTCCTCGGTTGCCGCTACGGCGCGGATGGTGCGGTGGAAGCTCGAAATCTTCAGCCCACATTGCTCGCGGATGAAGCTGTAGACCGATCCGTACAGATCTTTCTTTTTAAGGCCCGGGATCAATTCGAGGGGCATGTAGGTGTACTCGATAACGATGGGCTTCTCGTCCACCTGGCGCACGCGCACGATGTGATAGGCAAAGTCATCCTCGGCAATTCCCAGCTGAGCGGCGACGTCCGCTGGTGGATTGACAATCGAGAAATCGTAGACCACCGAGGACACCTTCTCCCCGCGGTGCTCATGCGAAAAGCCAGCGGCGCGGTCGTTCTTGCCCTGGAAAAACGCCTTGCCGGGAAGCCCCGCCGTGTCCTTGACGTAGGTGCCCGATCCGCGCCGGCTGGTAATAAGACCTTCCTCGGTAATCTGCTCAATCGCTCGTTTAACGGTGATTTTGGAAACGCTATAGAGCTCACAGAACTCAACGACGGTGGGCAGCTTGTCACTCGGCTTAAGAGCGCCGTCCTCGATGCTTCGACGAATATCCGCAGCTATCGCCTCGTATTTGGGAATCATGGAACCCCCTTTCCGACATACATAAATACATAAGTAAGTATAGCCATCTGCAAGGCATCCATATAATTCTTATCTAAGAAGTTCGAGAAAGAAAAAAGAAAAAGACGCTTTACTTATAAAATTAGAGCGCTATAGTTGTAGCCAACGAACGGAACCCTGCCGAACGGCAGGACCGACCGTTTGGGGACGGTTTTGTTTTGGCGGGCTGAATATCCAGATATCCGGTGCGCGCCCGCGCCGGATAACCTGCCAAGGCAAACCCGTCTCCAACCGGAAGCTCTAGAACACGAAAGCGAGGACTTCGATGGCACAGTATCAGCTGCCCCGTGACTTCTTCTTTGGCGCCGCTATGTCCGGCCCGCAGACTGAGGGTCAGTGGAACCAGGGCGGCAAGCTCGAGAACCTGTGGGACACCTGGTCCATCCAGGATCTGGATTCGTTCTATAACCGCGTTGGCTCTTATGCTGGCAATGACTTTATGGCTAAGTACCAGGAGGACCTTCGCATTTTGAAGGACTTGGGCCTGGATACCTACCGCACCTCCATCCAGTGGAGTCGCCTGCTCGATGCTAACGGCAACCTCAATGAGGAGGGCGCCGCGTGGTATCACGAGCTGTTCCGTGCCTCTCGCGAGGCCGGCCTGGAGCCGTTCGTCAACCTGTACCACTTTGACATGCCCACCTACCTCTTTGACCGTGGTGGTTGGGAGAGCCGTGAGGTCGTCGAGGCTTACGCTCATTACGCCGACGTCGCCTTCCGCGAGTTTGGCCAGGAGATCAAGTACTGGTTCACCTTTAACGAGCCCATCGTCGAGCCCGAGCAGCGCTATCAGGAGGGCGTGTGGTACCCTCAGCTCCATGACTATAACCGCGCTCGCACCGTGCAGTATCACATCTCGCTGGCGCACGCGCTGGCCGTGGCCAACTACCGCCGCGCCTATGACGAGGGCGCCGTTCGCGCCGACGCCAAGATCGGCATGATCAACTGCTTTACCCCGGTCTATACCAAGGAGAGCCCCAGCGAGGCAGACCTCGAGGCCGTGCGTATGACCAGCGGTATCAACAATCGCTGGTGGCTCGACCTTATTACCAAGGGCGAGCTTCCCGCCGACGTGCTCGACAGCCTGGCCGAGGGCGGCGTTAAACTTCCGTTCCGTGCCGGCGACCAAGAGATTCTCAAGCAGGGCGTTGTCGACTGGCTCGGTTGTAACTACTACCATCCCACGCGCGTTCAGGCTCCGGCGAGCAAGATCGACCAGTACGGTCTGCCGCACTTTGCCGACGAGTACGTGTGGCCCGACGCCGTTATGAACGAGAGCCGCGGCTGGGAGATCTACCCGCAGGGTCTCTACGACTTTGGCATGGACTGCGCTAAGAATTACCCCGATCTTGAGTGGTTCGTTTCCGAGAACGGCATCGGCATCATGGACGAATACAAGAACCGTGACGCCGAAGGAACCATCCAGGATGACTACCGCGTCGACTTTGTACGTCAGCACCTGGAGTGGGTGGCCAAGGCAATCGCCGAGGGCGCCAAATGCCGCGGATACCATTATTGGGCCGTCATCGATAACTGGTCTTGGGCTAATGCCTTTAAGAACCGTTACGGCTTTGTCGAGGTCGACCTCATGGACGGCTACAAGCGCCGCCTTAAGAAGTCGGCAGCTTGGCTCAAGCAGGTCGCAACGACCCACGTGGTTGACTAGCGACCAGGCGAACGCCCAGACCGCGCGCCGCCGCGCGCAACACATGGCACATCTGGTGGCAGAGGGCGACAGACCACCGTGCGCATAGGAAAAGGCCGGATTTGATAGTTAGGAGCAATCATGGCCAGTGAAAACGGAAAGAGCTTCCTCGACAAATTTGCCGAGGTCTCTGCGAAGGTGGGAAACCAGGTTCACCTGCGTTCCCTGCGCGATGCCTTCGCAACCATCACGCCGCTCTATATCCTTGCGGGTATCGCGGTTCTTATTAACAACGTCGTGTTCCCTCTGTTCCCGCTCGATGCAGCGGGCCTTGCCAACCTTCAGACCTGGGGCTCGGCAATTACGCTGGGCACCCTCAACGTCTCTGCCATTATCTTGGCCGGATTGATCGGCTACAGCCTCGCTAAGAACGAGCGCTTCGATAACCCGCTTGCCTGCGTGGTCGTCGCCATCTCCGCTTTCGTTATCATGATGCCGCAGCAGATCACCGCCACGCTTGCCGCCACGAGCCCGCTGCTCACCGACAAGATCACCTCTGCCGAGGTCACGGGCGCCCTTTCGACTGCCAACACCGGTACCAACGGTCTGTTCGCGGCTATTATCATCGCCCTGCTCTCCGTCACGCTCTTCATCAAGATTTCCGGCGTCGAAAAGCTTAAAGTAAAGCTGGGCGAGGGTGTGCCCCCCGCGGTCTCCAACTCCTTTAACGTCATGATCCCGATGCTGCTCAACCTCTCGATCTTCGCAGTTGCCGCAGCGCTGCTCGCCGTGTTTGCCGGCACCGATCTGTGCACCATCATCTCCACGTGCATTTCCAACCCGCTCAAGAGCATCATGAACGCCGGCCCGTGGGCTGTTATCCTCATCTACACCCTTGCGAACCTGCTGTTCTGCGTCGGTATTCACCAGTCCACCATCTCTGGCGCTACCGTCGAGCCGATCCTGACCATGCTCATCGTCGACAACATGGCTACTTTTGCCGCCGGCGGTACCATCCAGCCCGACCACTACATGAATATGCAGATCGTCAACAGCTTCGCCCTCATCGGCGGCTCGGGCTGCACCCTCATGCTCCTGCTCGACACCTTCCTGTTCTCCAAGAACAAGGCTTCCAAGACCGTTGCCAAGATGGCTATCGTTCCTGGTCTGTTCAACATCAACGAGCCGGTCATCTACGGTTACCCCGTCGTGTACAACCTGCCGCTCATGATTCCGTTCGTGCTTCTCCCCGACCTGTTCATCGGCGCCACCTATGCTCTGACCTGCGCGGGCATCATCAGCCCTTGCATTGCCCAGGTGCCTTGGACCATGCCTCCCGTCATCAACGCTCTGCTTGCTACGGGCTTTGACTGGCGCGCTGGCGTGTGGCAGGCGCTCGAGCTTGTCATCGGCATGGCTGTCTACCTGCCCTTTATGAGGATCTCCGAGAAGGCTATCGCTAAGCAGGAGGCTCTTGCCGAGCAGAACGCTTAAACGTCGTTCTCCCTTCCACCGTTGCGGGCACCGGTACGCGGTGCCGATGCCCGCGGCTCTCCTCTTGTGTGAAGACGCAGGGGGTGGGCACAATAGCCGCAAGGAATAAAACCAGTTGTCGTCTGCGCGCCGCGCAGTTATAAGGAGGAAACCATGAAGAAGATCATGCTTTGCTGCAATGCCGGCATGTCCACGAGTCTGCTGGTCCAGAAGATGCAGGCCGAGGTCGCGAACCGCGGTCTGGACATCGAGGTCGAGGCTCGTCCCATGAACGAGGCTCACGATCACCTGGACGAGTGCGACATCCTGCTGCTCGGTCCGCAGATTGGCTACACCAAGGGCGATTTTGAGAAGGAGGCCGCCGGTCGTTTCCCGGTCGAGGTCATCAACATGGTCGATTACGGCCGCATGAACGCCGCCGGCATCATCGACCACTGCGTCAGTGTGATGGGCTAGGTGCAGCACATGGAGGATATGAATGAGCTGCAGATGACCTGCTTCGAGATCATCAGCTACGTCGGCACCGCCAAGAGCATGTATATCAATGCCGTGCAAAAGGCCAAGGAGGGCGATTTTGACGCCGCTGAGGAACTTATCAAGCAGGGCGACGAGGCTTACAACGGTGGCCACGATGTCCATATGGGGCTCCTCAAAAAGGAGGCCAACGGCGAGCGTAACGGCGAAGCCCCGCTGATTCTGCTGCATGCCGAGGACCAGATGGCCGGCACCGAGACCATGCGCGTCATGGCCACGGAGCTCATCGAGGTCCACAAGCTGCTGCAGGCGCTTAAGGCCTAGTCGGCGTTATCGCCGCGACGGAGTGTGCGGTTCACCAGACAATTCAGTCCCTTTCACGGGCGCTGGGAGTTTTCCGTCTCCCGGCGCCTTTGTATTTGGCGAAGGCCTGCGCGACCTGTTGGGCGGGCCTTCGTGTTTTCCCAGATAAAACCTGCCAAAACAAACCTGTCCCTTTTTGGCAGGTTTTTGTCTTGGGAGCGGTACCATACAGGCAATGTTTAAACGAGAAAGGTGGGCTCCCATGGAACCTAAGCAGTACTACATCGGCATTGATGTCGGCGGCACTTCGGTTAAGGAGGGCCTGTTCGATGAGGACGGCAACCTGCTTGCCAAGGCCAGCGTGCCCACGCCTCCCATCGTTGATGCTGCGGGCTTTGCCGCGGTGACCGAGGCGATCGACCAGGTGGTCGCCAAGGCGCAGATTCCGCGCGCCTTTGTGGCGGGCATTGGCCTGGCTGTTCCGTGCCCCATCCCGGCTTCGGGCGATGCTAAGGTCAAGGCCAACATTGCCATTAACCTGCCCGAGCTTAGGATCGCCATTCAAAAGCACTGCCCCGACGCGGTCGTTAAGTACGAGAACGATGCCAACGCCGCTGCCATGGGCGAGGCCTGGCTCGGCTCTGCCAAGGGCGTACAGAACGTGGTGATGGTCACCATCGGTACCGGCGTGGGCGGCGGCGTCATCGTCAACGGCGACGTGGTGTCGGGCGTTGTGGGCGCCGGCGGCGAGATTGGCCACATGTGCCTGAATCCCGACGAGGAGCGCACCTGCGGCTGTGGCGGCCATGGCCACCTGGAGCAGTATTCCAGCGCTACCGGTGTGGTGAGCAACTACCTTGCCGAGTGCAAGAAGGCGGGCGTCGAGCCCATCGAGCTCACCGGCCCCTCCGATTCCAAGGACGTGTTCCAGGCCTGCCGCGAGGGTGACAAGCTCGCGCTGGCCGCGGCCGATACCATGGCCGATTATCTCGGTCGTGCTCTGGCGCTTATCGCCAACGTGGTCGACCCCGAGATGTTCCTGATCGGCGGCGGTGCCTCTGCCTCGGCCGATGTCTACCTCGATGCGGTTCGCGAGCACTTCCAGCACTATGCGCTTTCCGCCTCGCGCGAGACGCCTATCGAGGTCGCCTCGCTCGGCAACGACGCCGGCATCATCGGTGCCGCCTACGTAGCCCTGCGCGCCGCCGGCAAATAGCTGGTGCAAGGGGGACAGGTTACTTTGCGCCAACATGGTGCAAGGGGGACAGACTTCCCCCAACGCTTGTCCCAAATTGCGTCGCGGCCCTTCCATCGTCTAGGGTTCGGCGTTAGCGTGCTACCATAGCTACGTCCAAGTACACATATCAAGTGGAGGATATCCATGGCAAACGTTCTTGTCTTTGGTCACCAGAACCCCGATAACGACGCCATCATGAGCGCCGTCGTCCTGTCCCAGCTGCTCAACCAGGTTGAGTATGCCGGCAACACCTACGAGGCCTGCGCCCTTGGTCAGCTTCCGGCCGAGTCCGCCAAGCTGCTCGCCGACGCCGGCATTGCCGAGCCCCGCGTGATCGATTCCGTCGAAGCCGGTCAGCTCGTCGTCCTCACCGACCACAACGAGTCCGCCCAGTCCGTCGCCGGCCTTAAGGACGCCACGGTCTTTGGCGTTGTCGACCATCACCGCATCGGCGACTTCGAGACTGCCGGCCCGCTGCACTACATCTGCCTGCCCTGGGGCTCTAGCTGCACCATCGTCACCAAGCTCGCCGGCGTGCTCGGCGTTGAGCTTTCCGACGTTCAGGCCAAGCTGCTGCTCTCGGCCATGATGACCGATACGCTCATGCTCAAGAGCCCCACCACCACCGATGTCGACCGCGTCGTCGCCGCCAAGCTCGGCGAGCAGGTGGGTGTCGACCCGGTCAAGTTTGGCATGGAGGTCTTCCTCACCCGTCCGTCCGGCTCCTTCACCGCAGCCGAGATGGTCGGCAACGACATCAAGATGTTCGAGCCCGCTGGCAAGAAGCTGCTCATCGGCCAGTACGAGACCGTCGACAAGACCCGCGCACTCGGCATGATCGACGAGATCCGTGAGGCAATGCGCGCCTACGCCGCCGAGAAGGGTGCTGACGGCATTGTCCTGTGCATCACCGACATCATGGAAGAGGGCTCGCAGGTCCTGCTCGAGGGCGAGACCGAGGCTGCTCAGAAGGGCTTGGGTATTGCCGACGAGCACGACGGCGTCTGGATGCCGGGCGTCCTCTCCCGTAAGAAGCAGGTCGCTGCCCCCATCATGGCCGCCTGCTAGGTTCTTTTGACCTAACACCGACGACCGGATCGCGGACGCCCCGCGCTCCGGTCGTTTTTTGTGCACGGCGCCGCGTCGTCTCTTGGACAGGCGTGCCCGCGCCGTTGAGCAAATAATGTTCAACCTGTGGTTCCGCTTTTCGGCCACGCCTGCGTGCTCGTCGTGCAGGGTAGGCTAGATGCAAGCGTAATACGTTAGAGCGCGGCGCCGCCACTTGGGCGGGCCGTGCTTTTTTAAGACGGGAGCCATCCCGTGAAAGGAGCCGCCCATGGCAGCACCCGAGCAGCTGTTCAACGTTCGTGAGCGCAAGCGTTTTGAGCGCCACGACATTTGGGAGCGCATCACCGAGAACGGCACGATTTCCGCCGCCGTCATGGTCATCGCCGCCATCGCCGCCGTCATCTGCGCCAATACCGATGCCTACGAGGCCATCCATCACTTTTTGGAGACCCCGCTGTATGTGGGTCTGGGGCATTTGACGGCTGGCCTCACCGTTGAGCTTTTCGTCAACGACTTCCTCATGGCGATTTTCTTTTTGTTGGTGGGCATTGAGCTTAAGTACGAGATGACGGTCGGCGAGCTCAAGAATCCGCGTCAGGCCATGCTTCCCATGCTGGCGGCCGTGGGCGGCGTCGTCGTTCCCGCCTGCATCTACCTGATCTTTAACCATGCCGGCGCCCGCAACGGTTGGGCCATCCCCATGGCAACCGATATTGCCTTTGCGCTGGGCGTGCTGTCGCTTTTGGGCAATCGCGTGCCCAACGGCGTGCGCGTGTTCTTCTCGACGCTCGCCATCGCCGACGACCTCATCTCCATCGCCGCTATCGCCATCTTCTACGGTCAGAGCCCCAATCCGTTTTGGTTGGGCGCCGCCGCGCTTGTGACCTGCGCGCTCGTGTGGCTCAACAAGACGCAGCATTACCGCCTTGCCCCGTATTCGGTACTGGGTCTGCTGTTGTGGTTCTGCATGTTCAAGAGCGGCGTACATGCCACGCTTGCCGGCGTCATCCTGGCCTTCACCATCCCGGCCAAGTGCGGCGTCAAGCTCGATAGTCTCACCGATTGGCTGGGCGAGTGCCTGCCGCTGCTCGATGACCGCTACGACGACGAGGCACACATCCTGGGCCAGCATGACTTTACCGTCTCGACTACCAAGGTCGAGCGCGTCATGCACCGCGTGACCCCGCCGCTCATCCGCATGGAGCGTCTGATCTCCACGCCGGTCAACTTTGTGATCCTGCCGATCTTTGCGTTCGTCAACGCACAGGTTCGCCTAGTGGGCGTGGACATGAGCACGCTGCTCACCGACCCGGTGACGCTCGGCGTGTACTTTGGCATGCTGCTGGGCAAGCCGATCGGTATCTTTGGCATGACGTTTGCCCTGGTTAAGCTTAGGGCCTGCGAGCTGCCGCGCAATGTCAACTGGCACATGATTGCCGGTGTGGGCATTCTGGGCGGTATCGGCTTTACCATGTCGATTCTCATCAGCGGCCTTGCCTTCCCGACGGCCCAGTTTGAGGTTCTGGCCGCCAAGGCCGCTATTCTCGCCGGCTCTGTCACCGCGGCCGTACTTGGCATGATCTACATGAGTGTGATCTGCAAGCACCCCGCGCCCAAGAACGAGTAGGCGCGTAGAAACAGACGCCAGAGCCTGCTCGAGCGCGTGTAAAACGCGGTTTTGAGTGGTACTTGCCACCTGCCGGACACCCCAGTGGCCAAAAAACGCCGTTTGTGAGTACTGTCACAAACGGCGTTTCATTTTAGGCGCGAAAAATAATGTACAAATCTATTCTGTCTGTGCATTAACGATTGCGTGGCTGGACGAAAAATGCCGATGCATCCTTCCAAAACCGGACACAAAAGGCCAAGACTGGCCTTTTTAATTCAAAATCGCTGTTACTAAAAAAGTAACAGTACTCATATTTGCTATTTTTTGACCACAGGCCCCAATGACTAGGTTTATTCCACGGTGCCGTAGATGGCGCCCCAGCCGTGGGCGGCCAAGGCGGAGTTGAGCTGGTCGCAAAGTGACTGGCGGTCGTAATAGCCGGGCGGTAGCAGGTTGACGATTTCCATGAGATCGGGCGCCAGGTCCAAGATTTCGGCCTGTACGATCAGATCCAGGCGGTCGATGGCGTGGCGGTCGTAAAACAGTCCGTCGACCAGGCGCTGCAGGTCGCCGAATTCCTCGGCCTGAAACGATCCGTACTCCATAGTGCCTCCTTGGGCGCCCCACGCCGGCATGCGCGGCGATTCGTAATTCATTGCGATGAACTTAATCTATCACGGCTTCATAACGTTGCGGCGGTGGCGGTCTATACTTAGACGAACTGCAACGTACCGCTTCGCGAAAGGTCGCACCCATGCAGACGATCTACCAGAAGATGGAAACCACCGAACTCGATGCCGCCATCGAGGCGCTCAAGGCCGAGGTCGCCGAGGTCAAGGCCAAGGGCCTGGCGCTCGACATGGCCCGCGGCAAGCCGTCGCCCTCCCAGGTGGACATCTCTCGACCCATGCTCGATATCCTCAATGCCGATGCCGATCTGCACGACGGCAATGTCGACTGCTCCAACTACGGCTGCTTTGAGGGCATTCCCTCGGCACGCAAGCTGGCGGGGGAGTTCCTGGGTTGCCCCGCCGAGCAGACGCTCGTGCTGGGTTCGTCGAGCTTGCTGATCGAGCACGATATCGCCGGTATGTTCTGGCGCTGCGGCTCGTGCGGCAGCGAGCCTTGGGAGGCTTACGAGGCCGCGCATGACGGCAAGAAGGTCAAGTT
>UQSC01000054.1 GCA_900543615.1 uncultured Collinsella sp.
GCTCGGAGATGTGTATAAGAGACAGATCCAGCACTTCATGGACGATGCTCAGAACTCCTTCCCGTCCGATCTCATGGCTTCCACGCCGGTCGGTTCCGCCGCTTCTCCGGCTGTGACCGTTCCTGCTGCCGAGCCGCTGCCCGTCGCCGAGCCGGTTATCCCCGTTGCCGATCCCTTCGCACCGATCGACAACTTCGCCGCCGACGACCTGGACTAATATCCAGCTATCATGTAGCGCCTAGAAAGGGCCCGCAGCTTGCGGGTCCTTTTTTGTGGCTGCATTCAGTCTGCAAAACAAAACGCCGAGTCCTGCGTTTGAGGGCACAGGACTCGGCGAAGGTCGCGTGGTCAAAGGTGGATTTTAAGGCCTGTCCCAAAAATCTACTTGAGGAGGAAGTCGGGGAGGGGAATGGTGCGGGCCTCGCGCTGCTCGGGGTCGGCGATATGGTCGGCGGGATAGCCGCAGACGAGCATGTGATAGGGATAGATGCCCTCGGGCAGGCAGAACTGCTCACAGGCCACCTCGGGCTTAAAATGGCACACCCAGCACGTACCCAGGCCCTGCTCCTCGGCCTCCATCATCATCTGATCGCAAACAATCGAGGTGTCGATGGCACTGGAGTTCATCTGGTCATAAGGGCGCACCCAAGCATCGTCAGTAACGCTGCAGATAAGGAAGATAAGCGGAGCCCCAAAGATAGACCCATCACGAGCAAACCGAGGCTGACAAGCAGCAGCCTTCTCCAGAAGCTCAGGCGTATCCAACACCATCACACGGGTTGGATGATTATTACAAGCAGAAGGAGCAATACGCCCAGCCTCAACAATGGCATCCACCACAGCTTGCTCAACAGAACGATTCTCAAACTCGCGACAAGAATACCGAGACCGAGCCAGATTCAAATAACTCACAACCAAGCCCTCCAAATTCAGTGTATCAACCCAAAGTAAAACAAAGGGTACCCAAAGCCCCATCCAGCCAAACGCCCATTGCACTATAACTATCAGCCAAAGTTCTCAATGGTGGTACATAAGGGAGCGGGCCCGACCACTAATAACCTTTTGAACGACTCTGCTTGCAGCCGGAGTGAAAAAGGTTATTAGTGGCAGGGCCCGCGACCGGTGGGACATGTACCCCCAATTAACTGTTCTTCATGACAATCGAATCCACTACATCGGCCACATTCTCGCAGCAGTCAGCGCAGTACTCCAGGAAGGCGTAGACGTCACGCCAAGCGATGACCTCGAGCGGGTCCTTGCCGTTAACGTGCAGGTTGCGCATGGCGTTGATGTAGAGCTCGTCGGCCTCGGACTCGATGGTGTTGATCTGAATGACCAGCTCGCGCAGCGTTTTGGACTTGCGGTAGTTGGGAAGCTCGACCATCAGGTCCTTCATGGCGCGGCAAGCGTCGGTCACCTTGTGGGCGATGACGATGGCATCGGGGTGGATGCTCTGGATGTTGGTGAAGTAGACGCGCTGCACGACGCCCTCGATACGGTCGAGCACGGTGTCGAGCGAGCAGCTCATCAGGTCCAGATCCTCGCGCTCAAGCGGGGTTATAAAGGCGGTGAGCAGGGCGTCTTCGAGCTCATGGTGCTTCTTGTCTGCCGCATGCTCAATCGCATGCATCTTATCGAGCATGTCGTGGATCTGCGCGGGGTCAAAGTTCTCAAAAATCTTGGTGAGCAGCTCTGCGGCCTGGACGGCGAGGTCGGCGCAGGCGACGTAGTTGTCAAAGTAGAACGAATCGGGTTTCTTTGCCATGGGTGGTCCTTTCGAGGTGAAGATGGGCGGGCGAGGTAATGCAGTCCGGATGGACGTTCGGTTTGACTAGAGGAACATCATGAACAGCTTGGCCATGACAAAGCTGATGAGTCCGCAGGCGGGGAAGGTGAAGAACCAGGTGAACATCATGTCCTTGACGACACCGAAGTTGATGGCCGAAAGGCGCTTGACGGCACCGACGCCCATGATGGCGCAGGTCTTGATGTGGGTGGAGGACACGGGGATGCCGGTAAGGGTGGCAAGCAGCAGGTTTGCGGCGCCCGCCAGGTCGGCGGAGAAGCCCTGGTACTTTTCGAGCTTGACCATGCTCTGGCCGACGGACTTGATGATGCGCTCGCCGCCCACGCTGGTGCCGATACCCATAGTGGCCGAGCACAGCAGCATAATCCAGATGGGGATGCCTGCATCGCCGACGCTCGTCTGGCCGCTGGCAAAGGCCACGCCTAAAAAGAGCACGCCGATGAACTTCTGTCCATCCTGCGCGCCGTGCATAAAGCTCATGGCCGCAGCGCTCGCGATCTGAGCGTATTTAAAGAAGACATTGGCACGTCGCCTGTTGGCGGCGGCGAAAAGAATCGAGACGAGCTTGCACAGGACCCAGCCCATGACAAAGCCCAGGCCGATGGAGAGCGCCAGGCCGTAGATGACCTTCATCCACTCGTGGACGTTGACGCTGCTCGCACCGCCGAGGGCGATGGCGGCACCGGTCAGGCCGGCGATAAGGCTGTGGCTTTGCGAGGTGGGGATGCCAAAACGCGACGCTGTGGCGCCGTAGACGACGATGGAGAACAGCGCCGCGCATAGGCAGGCGAGCGCCATGGTGCTGTTTCCGCCAAAGTCGACGATATGCGAGATGGTGTTGGCGACGCTCGCGTTAAAGTGCGTCATGATGAGCACGCCGAGGAAGTTGAATGCGGCGCTCATGAGAATGGCGGCGCGGGCGGGCATGCAACGCGTAGTGACGCAGGTCGCGATGGCGTTGGGCGCGTCGGTCCATCCATTGACGAAGATGGCGCCCAACGCGAGGATCACGGTGACGGCAAGGACTGGGTTCGACACAATTTGGCCGAGGAAGGTTGAGAACGTTACGTCCATATATGGGCTTTCTCGAAGTTTGCAGACACGTTACAAAAACATGATAAATCGTATCACCTCCTGCGGGTCTCTTTACCGAGTTCTGATGGGAGAAGTGAACTTTTTGGCACTAAAATTGAATATTAGCCCTGTTGACCGCGGGTGTTCTTTTTGCTAACACGCCATGCGGACACGTACGATTACTACGACACTCCAAAACCACAGTCTGTTCGCTTTACAACATGCAAACATGCGTTCGATAATAGGAGGCATGGAATATCGACAGACAGACGGCAAAACTCGGCGCGTACACAAGCAGTATGTGGACGTCGTGGCTCGCATCCTCGCGGGCGGACAAGTCGTGCCGGTCACCGTCTGCTGGGTCGACGGACGTTGTTTTACAATCGATGAAATTATCTCGACCACCGGGTTTGGCCTGACGGTCCACGGCATCCGTACGGCGACCTATAAGGTGCGTTTTGGCGGGCACGCGACCGAGTTGTATCTGGAGGACCAGACGCGCGAGCGGGCGGACGGCTCGCAGGCACATGTGATGCGTTGGTGGGTCTGGGCCTTTGATCGCACGCTCGAGGGCGAGCGCCGTAGGTAAGGACGTACGGCATTCGGGTACAATGACAGGAATCTTGTCATCTGCTGCGCCGTCTTTCACGGCGCTTTGTGAAAGGACGAAGTATGAACGATATCCAGGGCTATCAGAACGGCCCCGTCGAGAGCGGCGCAAGCCGCGCCAAGGAGATGTCGCCGCGCGCGTACAATCTCACCATGTCTGCCCTGATCTTCTTGGGCTTTTGCGCCATGGGCGCCGGCGCCTACTTTACGAGCACCATGTCGTTTGCGCGCATGATGATGAGCGGCGCCGCCTTGCCGCTGGTCTTTGGCTCGTTTATTTTGACCATCGTCGGCATGGTTATGATGTCGGCCGCCGCCAGCAAGCAGTCCGTGGGCCTGTCCCTTGTGGGCTACGTAATCTTTGCGAGTACCTTTGGCCTGACCGCGTCGTTTGGCCTTGCCAACTATGACCTGCCCACCATCAACACCGCTTTTATCGCCACGGCCGCCATCACCTTTGTCTTTGGCGCGCTTGGCGTGACCTTCCCCAAGTTTTTCCAGCGTGTGTATGGCATCGGTTTTGGTATTCTGCTCGCCACTATTCTGGTTGAGATCGTGCTGATGTTCATGGGCGTTTCGCAGTCCATCACCGACCTGATCGTGATTGTGGTGTTCGCTGGCTTTATTGGTTACGACACCTATGTTGCCACGACGGTGCCGCCTACGCTGCCCAACGCCGTGCTCATGGCCTCTAACCTGTTCGTGGATATTATCAACGTATTCCTGCGCATTTTGAACATCCTCGGCCGTCGCGACTAGTGGCAAATTGCGGCGGTGCTTGCCGTGCGTGTAAATCGATGCGAAAGGCGGTCCTTCGGGGCCGTCTTTTTTGTGCGCGGCGGGGTATCATGGATGGGAAAAAGCCGATAGCGGCAGCGACAGGAAAGGTGGCCACGTATGGCAGACGTCGACAACAGGAACCGTAACCGCAGGTCCAACCGAACGGGTCAGCCCAATCCCAAGCGCGAGGCGCGTGCCAAGGCCGCCGAGTGCCATGTGGCGGCTATGTCAGAGGCCTGCGCCAAGGACATCGAGCGTTCGCTTGCCGGCGTGTGCGAGTTCGATGGTATGCCTGCCGGTTTTGTCGCGGCGATGAAGGCCAAGGCCCAAGCGGCTGCGGCTGCCGAGGAGCAAGCTGCCGAGGACGTCGAGGCTGTTGAGGCTGCCGAGGTTGAGGCCGCTGAGGTGGAGACTGCGGTCGAGTCCGAGGTGGCACCCGAGTTCACCGAGTCGGCTGATGAAGCCGAGTCCGCGCCCGCGGAGGATACTGCTCCGGTCCTGCCCGAGGTCACTGTGCTTGATGCCTCCGCCACGCAGGCAATCCTCGATAACGGCCGCGGCTATGCGCAGTTCTGCGATATGGCCGTGCTTGCCTTTGCCTCGTTCACCAATCCGGGTGGCGGCTATATCCAGGGCTACCTGGGCCAGGAGGCGACGCTCTGCGCCGATTCGTACCTGTACAATGTGCTCGACAAACAGCGCAAGTGGTACGGCGAGAACCGTCGCCGCAACATCAACTGCGAGCTTTACCGCAACCGTGCGCTGGTGGTGCCTGCGGTGCGCTTCGACCGCAACCACGTGCATGCGTATGCCGACGTGATCGTGGCCGCCGCGCCCAACGCCAAGCGCGCTCGCCAGGAGTATCGTGTGGGTGACGATGCCCTGCTGGACGCCCTGCGCGATCGCATCCGCTTTGTGCTTGCCATCTGCGACGAGCTGGGTCGCGAGAAGCTCGTGCTGGGCGCTTGGGGCTGCGACAACAACGGCTTTGACGCCGAGGCCGTGGCCGAGCTCTTCCGCAAGGAGCTCGCATCGGGCGACTTTAAGGTCAAGCAGGTCTTTTTTGCCGTGCCCTCTACGCGCTGGGACGAAGATTTTGCCAAGTTCGAGCATGTGCTGGCAAACTTCCCCGAGCGCAACGAGGAGTCCTATGCCCAGGTTGCCGCTCGTGCTGCGGCTGCCCGCGCCGCCGAGCAGGCCCAGGCTGCCGCCGAGGACGATGAAGACGATGACGATTGGCGCAAGTACCTGTAATCGGTATGTGCTGACAGATAGGTCGATTCGGCGGGAGAGACTGCTCCCGCCGACTTTTTACTAGAGGAAGGGCTTACGATGAAAAACGTTCTGTGCTTTGGCGACAGCAATACCTACGGCTATGATCCGGCGGGCATGCGCGACGGCACCGCGGTACGCTATGCGCACGATGTGCGCTGGTGCGGCGTGGCCCAGCGCGACCTGGGCGAGGGCTGGCACGTGATTGAGGAAGGCCTCAACGGCCGCACGACGGTACGCGACGACATGTGCCATCTGGACACTAATCTCAACGGCATCCGCGCGTTGCCGATGCTGCTCGAGGCTCATAAGCCGCTGGATGCGATCGTGATTATGCTGGGCACCAACGACTGCAAGACGGTCTTTAGCGTGGGGGCTGCCGATATCGCTGACGGTGCCATGGCGCTGATTCGCACCGTCCGCGCGTTTCCCTGGACCGAAGCCGCGCCCTGCCCGCGTATTCTGCTGATGGCGCCTATCAAGATTAAACCGCAGATCGCCGATGTGTATATGACCGACTTTGACGAGCGCTCCGTCGAGGCCTCGGAGCATTTTGCCGAATACTATGCGTATGCTGCTAAACAGTTTGGCTGCGACTTTTTGAATGCCGCTGATTTTGCCGAGCCGGGCGATATCGATTATCTGCACATGATGCCCGAAAGCCACGAGAGCCTGGGCCACGCCGTGGCAGCCAAGCTCCAAGAGATGCTCGGAGAGTAGCGCGACCCCAAGCCACCGCAAAGGGGACGGGCGCCTTTGCGGTGGCTTGGGCTGCGAATCTTAATACTGCCACATGTGGTTGACAGGGCCGGAGCCTTTGCCCATGTTCAGGCCGGCGGCCAGAGCGCCTGTCAGGAATGCCTTGCCCGCATTGACGGCGTCGGCAAGATCCATGCCTTGGGCCAGTGCACAGGCGATGGCAGATGAGAGCGTGCAGCCGGTGCCGTGCGTGTTGTCGGTCTCGATGCGCTTGTGGCGGAACCACGTGGTGAGTGGATCTCCCAGATGGTTGCCCTCGTCATCGAGCGGTGCGGGCTCTGCTAGTACATCGTTGGCCTCGTTGACAAAATGCCCGCCCTTAACGAGGGACGCGCAGCCAAAGCGGCGGGTGAGGAGCATGGCGGCGTTTTGCTGCGTACGCTCGGAGTCGACCTCGTAGTCGAGCAGGGCCATGGCCTCGGGAATATTGGGCGTGATAACCGTCGCCAGCGGGAACAGGCGGCGGGTGAGCGCCTCGGCGGCATCCTCGGCAATCAGCCGTGCGCCCGAGGTGGCGACCATGACGGGGTCGACGAGCACGTTCGTTGCGTTCCAGGCGCTCAAGCGGTCGGCAATGACTTCGATAATCTCGACAGAAGAAACCATGCCGATCTTGACGGCGCTCGGGCGGATATCGTCAAAGACAGCGTCGATTTGCGCGGCTACGATATCTGGCGAGATATTCTGCACGGCGGTGACGCCGAGCGTGTTTTGTGCGGTGATGGCGGTGATGGCCGTCTCGGCATACAGACGGTGCGCCGTGATGGTCTTAATGTCTGCCTGAATGCCGGCACCACCGCTGGAATCGGATCCCGCGATGGATAGAACGGCGGGTACCTTACTGCGATCCATGTTCGCTCCCTTATCCGGACGGATTCAAATGGGTCTTTTATCCCGCATTATAAAGATGCCCGGGCCGGCTGTATGCCGATCCCGGGCGGGCGATGCAATCTTTACGCAAATATAAGCAAATGTTCACAAGTCAACAATTGACGGGCGTTACAGCAGGCTTGCTGGCGATTACCTCGAAAAAGCTAATCCTCCATGCCAAGATCGATCGTCGTGCCCTCGAACACCTTGTTAACGGTGCGGACGGCGCACATCTTGCCGCACATGGTGCAGGTGCCCTCGGTGGCGGCAGGGGACTCCTCGTAGCGCTTCTTGCCGGTGACCGGGTCGAGAGCGCACTTCCACATGGCATCCCAGTCGAGCTTGCGGCGTGCCTGGCCCATCTTGTCGTCCATGTCGCGGGCGTGCGGTACCTTCTTGGCGATATCGGCGGCGTGCGCGGCAATCTTAGTGGCCATGAGGCCGTCGAGCACATCCTGGGCGTTGGGCAGGCACAGGTGCTCTGCCGGTGTCACGTAGCACAGGAAGTCGGCGCCGGAGCTCGCGGAGATGGCGCCACCGATGGCGGCGGTGATGTGGTCGTAGCCCACACCGATATCGGTCACGAGCGGCCCCAGCACATAGAACGGGGCGTTGTGGCACAGGCGCTTCTGCAGCTTCATGTTGGCGGCGATCTCGTCGAGCGCCATGTGGCCCGGTCCCTCGACCATGACCTGGACGCCCGCGGCCCATGCGCGCTTGCACAGCTTGCCCAGCTCGATCATCTCGGCAGTCTCGGTGGCGTCGTTGGAATCGTAGAGACAGCCCGGGCGGCAGGAGTCGCCGAGCGAGATGGTCACGTCGTACTCGTGGCAGATCTCGAGCACCTCGTCGTAGAACTCGTAGAACGGATTCTCGTTGCCGGTGACCTCCATCCATCCAAACAGCAGCGAGCCGCCGCGGCTGACGATGTTCATAAGGCGGCCGGTCTCCTTGAAGGTTTTGATGACCGATTTATTGATGCCGCAGTGGATGGTCATAAAGTCCACGCCGTCCTCGGCGTGCGCGCGCACGACCTCGAGCAGGTCATCCTTGGTAAGCTTGACCAGCGGCTTTTCCATGTAGCCGATGGCGTCGTACATGGGGACGGTGCCCACCATGAGCGGCGTCTCGTCGATGAGCTGCTGGCGGAACTGGCGTGTCTTGCCCGAGTTGGAGAGGTCCATGATGGCGTCGGCGCCAAAGTCCTCGGCGATCTTGACCTTCTTCCATTCCTCGGCGGCGTCGGCCTTGTCGCCCGAGATGCCCAGGTTGACGTTGACCTTGGTGGACAGGCCCTCGCCGACACCAAAGGCGCGCATGCCCTTTTTGATGTGCACGATGTTGGCGGGGATGGCGATGCGGCCGTCGGCCACGCGCTCGCGGATGTACTCGGGGTCGCGATGTTCGCGCTCGGCGACTTCTTTCATCTGCGGTGTGATTTGTCCGGCACGGGCGAAGTCGATTTGCGTGACGAGCTTGGGCTCGGTCTGTGTGCTCATTGGCACGGCTCCCTTCGTTGGCATTACCCATATCAGGTTTGCGGGTCAGGGCGGGCGCGCCCAATCTCAGCCTGCCGTCTTGTCCTACAAGCTCCCCGTTTATGTCATGGGCTCAAGTATAGCCTGAATGGGTACGATTGGGCCAACGAGCGTGCCTGTGGGGAGGCGAACATGGAAGACAAGCATCTATATCGTGAGACGCAATGGGATGTATCGGCCGAGGAGAGCCGCGCGCACCATGGCCTTGTCGCGATTGGTTTTGCGGTGCTTGCCGTGCTGGTGATTGCCTTTTGTATTTGGACGTTTGGCGGTCGCGGCGGCGCTACATGGGAGTTTGAGGCTGATGATGGCCTGCCGGTCATGACGGTGAGGAGCACTGGCGGTAATGCCAATACGCTCGCCGTTCCGGGCGATTATTGGTACCCGCGCGATGAGTTTGTGCAGTTGCAGCTGAGTGGTGGGTCCATTCCAGGTGAAGAAATCGAACGCGTGACGTTTGACGCGACGCTCAAAACGCTCACGGTGAAGCTCAAAGATCAAGGAGATGTGCCCACGACGATGGATATCGCGCTGACGGAATGGCGCCTGGAGCCCCCGGCGGGTGTTGCGGTGTCCGAGGTGGAGCATGTCAAGATTACCTATCAGGACGGCTCGACAAACGGGATTGCAAAGGCCGACGGCCTAGCAGAATAGGTGTTGCACCTAGCCGGCCAAATCATAAAAGTTGCGGTGGAATAGTTCCCGTTTGTGCGATAAAAGGCTCAAATAGGAACTATTACACCGCAAGTTATATAGAGAAGGCTGAGCGGGTCAGTTTTGGGTGGCGGCTCTAGAGCATCTGTTCGTTGATGAACACGAGGGTGCCTGGGTATGAGAGCTCGGGGGCGTGGCGATAGCCGATATTGAATGCGGTAAGTTCGCTTGCATCCTCGAGTTTGTTTTCTGCCATCCAGCGGACCATCGAACCGCGTGCCTTTTTGCTGGCGGTCGATCGCTGGACGGGCTTATCGTTGCGGACACCTTCACCAAAGAGACAAGTGACGGTTGTGGCGTCGCCCGCGAGGTGGGGCAGAACGGCTTTGGCATACTCTACGCTGGCGAGGTTGACGATCGTGGTGTTTGAACCTGCCGGGGCGATAGCTCGCGCGAGCTTATCGCTCCAAAATGCGTAGAGGTCTCGGGCATCGTCGACGGCGAGCTTCGCGCCCATCTCCAGCCGATACGGTTCGACGGCATGAAAGGGACGAACGCACCCGTAGAGGCCGGAGAGGATCCACAGATGGTCTTGCAGCCATGCGAGCTGCGCGGAATCCATCACCTCGGGTGCCATGCTCTGGTATTGAATGCCGTGATAGGACATGACGGCAGGGGAGAGGTGGCGAGCGAGTGCGGGATTGTCGAGATCGCCGCTTTTCAGGATGGGCCCGAACTCATGCAGGGTGTTGAGGCAAGGCCCCAGCAGTTTGTCACTCACGTTCCACAGCGCCTGCAGGCCGCCGCTGGCTTCATTCTGCTCGATATCTAGCAGTGCGCGGTGGAGGCGAGCTGTCTCGCGCACAAAGGGTGGGATGCCCAGGACTTCAAAAGCATCTTGGGCCGCGCGCATCTGCTTGGCGGGCGAAATGATGACCTGCAGCATGGACTCTCCTCTGCCAAAAAGGAAGTTGCGGTGGAATACGGTCTGTTTTGGCCGTTTATGGGCCAGTTTAGTCCGTATTTCACCGCAACTGATGAAGGGTTGGTTAGGCGCGCTCGAGGAAGGCCTTGTAGCCGCGGTAGGCCTCGTAGATATCGGCCTTGTTGGCGACCTCCCACAGGGCATGCATGGACAGGACGGCAACGCCGGAGTCGATGACATTCATGCCGTACTTGGCCATGATGTAGGCGATGGTGCCACCGCCGCCCGCGTTGACGCGGCCGAGCTCGCAGGTCTGGAAGTCCACGCCGGCCTCGTCCATGATGTCGCGGACGAGGGCCACGTACTCGGCATCGGCGTCGTTGGAGCCGCCCTTGCCGCGGCTGCCCGTGTACTTGTTAAAGCACAGACCGCGACCCATAAAGGCGGCGTTTTTAGTCTCGAACTTGCCGGCGTAGCCCGGATCAAAGCCGGCGGACACGTCAGAGGAGAGCATGCGGCTACGGGCGAGCGCGCGGCGCAGGGCCAGCGGGCTGTCTTCGCCGGCGAGCGTCATGATCTCGGCGACGGTGTTCTCGAAGAAGCGGCTCGTCATGCCGGTGGCGCCTACGGAGCCGATCTCCTCCTTGTCGACGATGAGCGTGATGCTCGTGCGCTTCACGTTTGCGACGTCGATCTGGGCAAGCATGGAGGGGTAAGCGCAGACGCGATCGTCGTGGCCATAGCCCAGAATCATGGAGCGGTCGAGGCCCATGTCGCGGGCGGGACCGGCGGGCACGACCTCGATCTCTGCGGAGAGGAAGTCCTCCTCCTCGACGTCATACTGCTCCTTAAGGATGTCCAGGAACATCTGCTTGACGGGCTCCTTGGGGGCGTCCTTGTCGTCCTCATCAAACTTGACGGGACGGCCTCCCACGATCACGTCGAGGATTTCGGCGTCGACGGCATCCTTGGCGGGCTTGGACATCTGCTCGCTCGAGAGGTGGATCAGCAGGTCGGAGATGGTAAAGACCGGGTCGTCCGCCTTGTCACCGATGTTGATGTCGACGGTGGTGCCGTCCTTTTTGCAGATGACGCCCACGAGTGCAAGCGGGGAGGCCACCCAGTGGTAGCTCTTGACGCCGCCGTAGTAGTGCGTGTCGAGGTAGGCCATGTCGCCGGCCTCGAAGGCGGGGTTCTGCTTAAGGTCCAGGCGCGGCGAGTCCACGTGCGCGCCCAGGATGTTAAAGCCCTGCTCGAGCGGGTCGGTGCCCAGGTTGACGAGCATAAGGTCCTTGCCGTGGTTAGCGGCATACACCTTGTCGCCTGCCTTGAGCTCGCGGCCTTCGGCGATTACGGTCTTCAAGTCGACGTAGCCCGCCTCCTCGGCCATCTTGATACCGGTCTTGACGCACAGGCGCTCGGTCTTATTCTCGCTCAAAAACTGCTTATAGCCGCGGCAAAGCTCCTCGAGCTCCTCGACTTGCTGTGGCGTGTACTTTTTCCATGCGCAGGGACGCTCCATGACGCAGGCTCCTTTCGGATCGATCGCTGTCTCTTATACACATCTGACGCTGCCGACGAATAGCCTTGTGTAGAT
>UQSC01000055.1 GCA_900543615.1 uncultured Collinsella sp.
GATCTACACAAGGCTATTCGTCGGCAGCGTCAGATGTGTATAAGAGACAGCGTCTGCCACGCCAGTAAACTGCTCGTCCAAGCCCTCGACCTCAACGGCCTCGGTGGGAGCGGCGGCAAGCTCGTCAGAGAGCTCGAGCTTGGTCTGGTTCATCTTCAGCCAGCCCCATGTGGCAGCCGGCATCGCATTGACCTGCTCAAGGGTGGTAGCAGCGGTGTTCGTGGTCTGTTTCATTATCCGATCGCTCCTTCCATCTCGAGCTTGATCAGGTTGTTCATCTCGACGGCGTACTCCAGCGGCAGCTCCTTGGAGACCGGGTTGGCAAAGCCGTTGACGATCATGGTACGGGCTTCTTCCTCCGAGATACCGCGGCTCATCAGGTAGAACACCTTATCGTCGCCGATGCGGCCGATGGTGGCCTCGTGGCCGATGTCGACGTTCTTGGCGCGGATGTCCATGGCCGGAATAGTGTCGGAGCGGCTTTGGTCGTCGAGCATTAGCGACTGGCAGCTCACGGTTGCCTTGGAGCCCTCGGCCTTGGGCGTGGCCACGATGGAGCTGCGGAAGGTCTGGATGCCGCCGCTCTTGGAGATGCCCTTGGTCTCGACGGTTGCCGAAGTATCGGGCGCGTTGAGCACGACCTTGCAGCCGGTATCCAGGTTCTGGCCGGCGCCGGCAAAGGTAATGCCGGTAAAGCTCGAGCGGGCGCGGCGTCCGCTGAGCACGCTCATGGGGTAGAGGTAGCCCACGTGGCTACCGAAGGAGCCGCTGATCCACTCGATGTCGCCGTCCTCGTCCACGCGCGCACGCTTGGTGTTGAGGTTGTACATGTTCTTGGACCAATTCTCGATGGTAGAGTAGCGCAGGTGCGCACGCTTGCCCACAAAGAGCTCGACGGCGCCGGCGTGGAGGTTGGCCACGTTGTACTTGGGCGCGGAGCAACCCTCAATGAAGTGCAGGTCGGCATCGTCCTCGACGATGATGAGCGTGTGCTCAAACTGGCCGGCGCCCTTGGCGTTAAGACGGAAGTAACTCTGCAGCGGGAAGTCGAGCTTGGTGCCCTTGGGCACGTAGACAAACGAGCCGCCCGACCATACGGCGCCGTGCAGGGCCGCAAACTTGTGGTCGGTGGGCGGGATGAGCGTCATAAACTTCTCGTGGATGAGCGGTTCCCACTGCGGGTCGTGCAGGGCCTCCTCGATGCCGGAGTAGACGATGCCCATCTTAGACGCCGTGTCCTGCATGTTGTGGTAGACGAGCTCGGAGTCGTACTGCGCGCCGACGCCTGCCAGATAGCTGCGCTCGGCCTCGGGGATGCCCAGGCGCTCAAAGGTGCTCTTGATGTCGTCGGGCACCGACTCCCAGTCGTGCTTTTGGTCGGTGTTGGGCTTGACATAGGTGACGATGTTATCCATGTCCAGGCCCTCGATGGAGGGGCCCCACGTCGGGTCGGGAAAACGATTAAAGATCTCGAGGGACTTTAAGCGCAGGTCGAGCATCCACTGCGGCTCGTCCTTCTTGGCGCTGATCTCGCGCACGATGTCGGGCGTGATGCCGGCGTCGAGGCGCTCAAATCCCTCCTCGCCATAGGTGAAGTCGTAGAGGCTGCGGTCGATGTCCGCGACCTCGGTGCGGTTCTTGGTCATTGCGTCGCCCCTTTACGCCTGCTGCTCGGCAGCGGCGGCCTCGGCCTGGGCGCGCTGCTCGGCGGCCTCGCGCTCGAAGGTCTCAAAGCCGTTCTTGTCGATCCAGGGGATCAGCGAGGCGTCGTCCTCGCGCACGATGTGGCCCTTGACCATAACGTGGACGCGGTCGACATCCAGGTGCTCCAGGATGCGCGTGTTGTGCGTGATGATGAGCATGGAGCCGTCGCAGCTCTTGCGGTAGGCGTCCATGCCATGACTGACGGTGGAAAGGGCGTCGACGTCCAGGCCGGAGTCAGTCTCGTCCAGGATGGCGAGCTTGGGCTGCAGCAGCAGAAGCTGGAGCATCTCGACCTTCTTTTTCTCGCCGCCCGAGAAACCCACGCCCAGCTCGCGGTTGAGGTAGGCGGTATCCATGTTGAGCTCGGCCGCGAGCTCCTTCACGCGGCGGCGGAACTCCTTGCCCTTCATCTCCAGGCCGGGGCGGCCGGCGATGCTGGCGCGCAAAAAGCTCGACAGTGGCACGCCCGGAATCTCGACCGGGGCCTGGAAGCTCAGGAACAGGCCGGCGCGCGAACGCTTGTCGGTGGTGAGCTCGGTGATGTCCTGGCCGTCAAAGACGATGCGGCCGTCGTTGACCGTGTAGACGGGGTCGCCCATGACCAGGTGGCCGAGGGTGGACTTGCCGGCGCCGTTGGGTCCCATCAGCACGTGGGTCTCGCCGGCGGCGACGTTGAGGTTGACGTTGTGGAGGATGGTCTTCTCGTCCACGGAGGCGGTCAGACCTTCGATGGAAAGCAGTGGATTTGCGCTCATGCTGTCCCTCTCTGTATATGGTGTACTCATAGGTGTACTAAACCCTAGGAATCTTCTCGGAATAAAGTTACTATGGGTTCGGCGTTAGTCAAGGGAAAACCCGACTAATCCACTCGACTTTTTAGATGTGGGACATAATAATCAGGTTTGTTTGCCCCGCGTGCATAAGATTTGGGACAAACACTCCTGGTATTTTGTCCCAGCAACGATGGGAGGGTAGGTATGCTCATTTCTTCCAAGGGCCGCTATGCCCTCCGGCTGATGATCTATATCGCGGCGCTCGGCGACGCCGAGGGCAAGATTGCCCTGCGCGAGGTTGCCGACCGCGAGCATATCTCGCAAAAGTATTTGGAGCAGCTGGTTCGTCCGCTTATGAAGGCTGGCCTGCTTAAGAGCGTGCGCGGCAAGGGCGGCGGCTACATGATGGCCAAGGATCCCTCCGAGGTACGTGCGGGTGACATCCTGCGCGCCGTCGAGGGCAGCACGGCGCCCGTGGCGTGCGACGGCATCGACAACAGCTGCACCCGCAGCGATTTGTGCTCGACCGTCAAGTTCTGGCGCGGTCTGGACGACGTGATCGAAAAATACGTCGACGGCGTGACGTTGGCCGACCTAGCCGCCGTTCCCGAGATCAACTTTGACATTAAGCTGTAAGGGCTGCAAATGACATCTCTCGACAAGGTGTACAAGCAAATCGAAGTTTTTGCTCTGGAATGTGACGCCGAGAAGGTCGTGTTGTTTGGTTCTCGTGCTCGAGGCGACAACTTGCCCAAGAGCGATATTGACATCGCCGTAGCAGGTTGCCGGGATTTCGGCCGTTTCTCATATTTGATCGAGGAACATCTTGATACTCTTTTAGATGTAGATGTCGTCAATCTCGACGAGTCCCTATCGCAGCAATTGCTCGATGAGATTGCCAGGGATGGTGTGATTCTGTATGAAAAAATATGAGAACTTTGTTAGCGCCTTGGCGAATCTTGAGGATGCGCCCAATCAGGATCTCAACAATGATTTTGTTCAGAGTGGATTAATTAATAAGTTCAATCTTCAATTTGAACTGAGCTGGAAGCTCCTTAAGCGTCTGCTCGAGTATGAGGGCGCCACGCTTGCCGCGTCGGGGTCTCCTCGTGCCATCTTGAAGGAGTCGTACCGATTCTACGACTTTATTGATGAGGCGGCCTGGCTAGACATGCTCAGAGACCGCAATACGAACGTCCATATCTACGACAACAAGCTCGCTCAAGATTTGATTCAGCGCATCTTGAACGTCTATATCCCCGCTTTCTGTCAGTTGAGGGACGGGCTGATGGAGCGATACGGCGAGCTTCTGATGGCGCCCGACGACCAGTTTGTTTAATTCCTTAAGATTTCGCGGAAGGTTGTTGCCGTTTACCGAGGGGTTGTTGTGCAACAACGGACGAGCTGCAATACTGATTCTATCTTTGCAAACTGCACTTTAACTACACCAATGCAGGGAGGATCTTATGCAGCCCAAGCATTCTGCTATTGTCGCGGGTCTGACGCTGGCGCTTTCGTTTGGCGCCGTTTCCGCGCCGGCACCCGCCGCTGCCGAGGAGCCCACGCCAGGCGTTGCCTCGGATGCCACCGATATCGATAAGGGTCTCTACACCCAGCAGTCCTTCTCGGGCGTGCTGAGGTCGGTCCAGGGCGTTTCGTTTGTCAACGTGACTACCGAGATGAAGTACTTTACCAAGTACGAGAGCCATGGTAACTACAACCAGGGCTTTTCGTATGGTGACGGCTACAACGCGCTGGGCTATTACCAGTTCGACCGCCGTTGGTCGCTCATTCCGTTTATGAAGCAGGTCTACAACTACAGCCCCGAAAAATACAGCATGCTCAAGGATGCGATTGATCGCGGCAGCGAGATTTCCAACGCGAGCAATGCCATGTACGAGAACGACCAGCTTACCGAGCTGGGCCGTATTGCACAGGAGGCCTTCCAGGGTGCTTATAACACCGATCCTGCTGAGTTTTCGGCTCTGCAGGATGCGTATGCGTACAACTCGTACTATGCGGTGACCGAGGCGTGGCTTAAGAGCGCTCTTGGCATTGACATCTCCGGCCGCGCCGATTGCGTCAAGGGTATGGTGTGGAGCATCACCAACATGTGCGGTACCGGTGGCTGCAGAGACTTCTTCCGCTGGGCGAATCTTTCCAACGATATGTCCGACCGCGAGTTTGCGACGGCGCTCTCCAATAGCGTGGTCAACAATGTCGCCACCAAGTTTTCAAGTCAGCCCCAGTATCATGAGGGCTGGAAGAACCGCTACCGCAACGAGCTGAAGGACTGCTTGGTTTATATCGCTGAGGACGAGGCTGCCGCCGCGACGCCCGTGCAGCCCGAGCCTGCGCCGGCGCCCTCGCCGACACCTGATTCGAATGACGGCTCGAGTGACGATGCCAACGATGACAGGATGGATGCGCCCTCGACCGATGCTGACGGTAATGGCTCTGCTGGTGGCACTACCAACGACGGCTCTACCTCGAACGGCTCCGATTCGAACGGCTCTGCTGCGAGCGATTCGCCTTCAAGCTCTGCCGGCAATACGGACAGCGACGCTTCTGGTTCGACCGACGCTGGCACCTCTAACTCATCTACCGGCTCGAGCGATTCGTCCGTTGACACCGGCTCTAACAACGGCTCCGGCTCTGACACGACCCCTGATTCCGATGCCTCCAAGGACGACTCGAATAAGGCGCCGGACGCTCCCGTTGCTTCGCCGGACAAGAAGCCTTCTTTCTCCGAGCAGCTTGGTTCTACGCTGGGTTCTTCGCTGATGGCTGGCGTCAATAACGGCTCGGCCCAGAACAAGGACAACTCTGATCAGGTTTCCACGGAAAAGACCGAAGCCGCAAAGGGCGACTCCAAGGTCAAGGCTTCCGAGAAGGCTGAATCCGATAAGGGTCCTAGCTCTGATGAGAAGGGCGACAAGTCCGGTCAGAAGAAGGACGAGAGCAAGACCGAGGGCGAAAAGAAACAGCCCGAAGACGACGACAAGAGCGGTGCTGACAACCAAGTCCAAGAGCAAAATGACTCCAAGACGGTGACCACTACAACCACGACGACTACAACGACCAAGTCATCTGGCGGTAACATGCCCAAGACGGGCGACCTTATCGTTATGGCGAGCCTTGCCAGTGCAAGCTTGGCCACGCTGGGTGCCACGTCTATTGTGAGTGGCAAGCATAAGCTCGATCAGCAAAAGAAGGCTGCTGGGCAGAACGACTCCGAGGAGTAGTCCCTTTCGGTTGCCCGACAACTAAAGATTCGCAATGGGGGCCGGTGCAGTTGCATCGGGCCCCATTTTGTTGCACAACGATTTGTTATGCCCCCTCAAAGCCTTTGTTCCTACCGTTGCCCGATGCCTTTGCACGGATCCAGCGTTGCACTTGAACTGCTCGCTACAATGGGCTTCGTGCTGCGTTTTAGGGAGAAGTTACGGTGTCTGAACAGGAGTATTGCAACAGTGACGATACTTTTGGCGTACGGCTTGTCAACCATGTCGATGATGCGGTTTTGCCGGTCGGTGTGCATGATTTTGCCGATGCCATTGGTCGTTGCATGCTGGTTGACAAGACCATGTTTATTGCCGATGTGTTGGACTGCGACGCGTCCGTTGTGGTGTGCTGTCGACCCGAGGGTTTTGGCAAGAGCATGAACTTGTCGATGCTCAGGGCTTTTCTGGAGCGTCCGGCGGTCAGTCGCGCTGGTCAGCGTTTGTTTGCCGATGCTCAGATTTGGGATGCAGACGGCGGGCGCTATCGGGATGAGTACGCTTGCTATCCGGTGATATCGCTGGACTTTTCTGGCGCTGCGAGGCGTGGCGCCGCTATTGCCGACGTCGTGCGCGATGCTCTTTCGGGCGAGTGCGCTCGTCTGCTGGCGCTTTTGGAGGCTCCGGATTTAGCTCGAGACAAGGTGCGTCACATCGAACGCGTTGCGCGTGGCGCGGCGAGCGAGGATGAGGTCGCCTCGGTGCTTGGCGTGCTCATAGAGCTGCTGGAGATTGCCTGCGATGAGCAGGTTGTATTGCTCGTTGATGGGTACGATGCGGCGTGGTCTCGCCGTGCGAGCGCGAGGGACGCTTCCGACGCCGATCCGGCAGAACTACTTGACCGTGCGCTGTTTGACGCCATTGCCACTGCGCGCGATTCGTTGCGGCTGACGTGTCTGATGGGGGAGTGTTCTGGTCCCGCCGAAGCGGCGCTTTCTTCGCGCGGCTGCTCGTATTGTCTGACGACGCCGCTGTCGGCGTGGTGTGACCGTTGGTTCGGTTTTTCGGATGCCGAGGTCGAGGCTCTGTTGAATCATGCTGGGCGCGAGGAATACCTGGATGATGCGCGTGAATGGCTCGAGGGATATCGGTTTGGCAGGGCCTATTGCTCGAGTCCAGAGCGTGTGATCGGTTTTCTGGGCCGAGGCTGCACGGCGCCTGTGCGTGCCGATCTGTATGGATATGCCGATTGTCTGAGTAGGGTAGTTGCCGGGTGGAATCTCGACCGCCTTTCGGTCTTGTTTGATTTGCTCGAGGCCCATGGGTGCGCTGAGGTCCCGCTTTGTTTGGGCACTGCAGAGCCAGATGTCTCGCCTGACGATGGCATGTGGACAGCGCTGTATCTGTCCGGTTTTCTCACGACGGATATGACTGAGGAGCCGGAGCATGGCGATCGCCTCCGTGCTTTGCGATTGCCCAATAACGAGCTTCGCCAGACCTTGCGTCTAGTGATTATTGAGTGGTTTGAGTGCGCTGCAGAAGACATTCGAGACGTCGATGCGTTTCGCGACGGGCTGTGCCATGGGAACGAGGATACCGTGAGGCGGGCGCTAAGCCGCATCTTAGGAGATGCGGGAATCGGTGCGACCGACCCAGATGCGCCACTGCCATATCATCTGCTCTTGCAGGGGCTCTGCTTTGGCTTGCCGGGCTATGCCAATCCTGCCTCGAGGCGAAAGTGTGGCGCGGGTCGCTGCGACATCCAGGTTTTTCCTACGGGCGCCGTGTTCGACATAGCCGATACGATCGGTATGCTCGATGAACGTCCGCTGATAACGATCAACATGATGTATGACCCCGGTGTGGATGCGCTGGGCCTGGAATTGCTGGCCGTGCAGGCGCTGCTCGACATAGAGCGCGACGGCATCGACGAAATCCGTGTGCCGCGCCCCGGCGTGGGTCGCATGCGCTGGGGGTTCGGTTTTGATGGGCAGCATGTGGCTACGGTGTGCCAGCTGCTTTAAGCGCCGAGGTGTTTCCGGCTTCCGTTACTCGGTGTCCTTCATGGGCGGCATGGGCTTCCAGTTGGGATCCTTGACGATCTTGCGGGCGTCCTTCATGCCTCGGCGCAGCGCCGGAATACCGGTCTTAAAGCACTTGTCAACGGCAGCCAGGCGAATGAACTCCTTGCAGAAGGTCGCGACGTTGCCCAGACGGAACAGCGCGGGGTGATAGTCGCCGTAAATCTGCATGTAGCGGGCCAGATAACCGCGGTTGCGCATGATGTAGTAGCGGTTGGTGTCGCTCGTAGAGTTGAGCTGGCGCTTGCCGGCGATATCCCAGTTAGAGACAGCGCGGGCACGCTTGAGCACCACGTCGGCAACAACGGCGGCGGGGAAGTGCTGGCTGGCCACGTAGCCGTAGCAGGCATCGTCGCCGTAGATGAAGAATCGCGCATCCGGCAGGCCGATCTTGTCGACCACGCGGCGCGAGAACAGGCCGCCTTCAAAGCACAACTGGTTCATGGCGCGGTAGCCCTTGGGGCCCAGGTCCCACTTAGCGATGGGGTTGGGGATACCAAGCGAAAGGATGAGCTGGTACTGCCAAAAGAAGGCGCCGCCGTCAAAGTCCAGGCGCGAACCCTGGATGACATCGTAGCGGTCGGTCCACTTGGCAAGACGCTCGATGCCTTCGGGGATGACGAGCACGTCGTCGTCCATCACCCAGAACCACTGGGCGCCCAGGTCGTAGGCGCATTTGGTGCCGGCGGAGAAGCCACCTGCACCGCCGCCGTTTTCGAGCTGTGGTGCGTAGATGACGCGGTCAGTGCCGCCCTTCGCGTCGGGCTGTTCGATGTCGGTGCCCCACAGGTTGGCCAGGCGCTCGTTGAATGCGGTGCACATGGCCTCGGTCTCACGCGAATTCTCGTTATCGACGATCACGATGCGCCAGGGCGCTGCCGTAAGCTCGGTCATGGAGTCGAACAAGTTGGCCAGGAGTTCCTGGCGCTTGTACGTAACGACGACAATGGCGAGCTTATCGATGGGAGCGGGAAGGGTTGAAGGCATGGGGCAATATATCCTTTCACGCGCGGCGGGTGAGTGCAGCGCGGAAGCTATCGAATACGTCCTTGGGACTGTCCTATTGTAAAGGCTCGGCGCACCTTGGCGGCAAGCTTTGAATAAAACGCAGGAACCTGCCATGGGCCCGCCGCATGACGTGGGGCCGCTTTGCCCGCAAGAGGCTCCATAGATTATATAAACGCCCGCTGGCGCGCTGACCCTTTGATACCATGAAACGACAGGTATTTCCTAAGGAGCACATTTGTCTACTAACGCCTCTGGCAGCCCTGTTCTGTCGCTGCTTATTCCCATTTACAATGTTCAGCGCTACCTGCGCGAGTGCCTCGATTCCGCCCTGGCGCAGACGCTCAAGGATATTGAGATCATCTGCATTAACGACGGGTCGACCGACAACTCGCCGGCGATAATCCGCGAGTATATGGAGCGCGATGGGCGCGTCAAGATGATCGACAAGGCCAACAGCGGCTACGGCGACTCGATGAACCACGGTCTGGAGATGGCGCGTGGCAAGTACGTTGGTATCTTGGAGTCCGATGACTTTATGGCGCCCGACGCACTCGAAAAGCTTGTCTCGGCCGCCGATAGCAATAATGCCGACTTTGCGAAGGCGAACTTTGATTTCTACTGGTCCAAGCCTGAGGAGCGCCGCTCGCTGCACGAGATGTTTAAGCCCAAGGACTGCGGCAAGCCGGTTCACCCGAGCGATACGACGCAGTTCTTTAAGCAAAAGCCGTCGATTTGGTCGGCCGTGTACCGTCGCGATTTTCTTGAGCGCAACGGCATTACGTTCCTGCCGACTCCGGGGGCATCCTTTCAGGACACGTCATTCGCCTTTAAGGTGATCGCGTGCGCCGATAAGGCTGTTTACCTGCATGATGCTGTTTTGTCGTATCGACAGGACAACGAGAATTCCTCGGTCAATTCTTCGGCTAAGGTCTTTTGCGTCAATACCGAGTATGCCGAGATTGAGCGTTGGATTCGAGAGGATTATGCCCGCGACCACGCAAGCGTCGATGTCGCGCGCATGCTCAAGTTCAATCAGCTCATTAAGTACGATTCATACATGTGGAACTACGCGCGCCTGGCGCCTAAGTTCTATAAGGAGTTCCTGGTGCAGATGGCCAAGGAATTTCAGGCGGCCTTGGACGCCGGGGACTTTTCGCTTGACGACCTCAAGCCGTGGAAGCGCGCAAATCTCGCTGTCATCCTCAAAGATCCTGAGGGCTGGGTTGACGAGCACCCGAGTTTTGCGACGGATGGTGCCTTGGGGCGTGCTAAGTATTACGCCTCGGTTGGAGGCCCAGGCGTGGTTGCTGCCTTCCTCATCGAATCGCTGAGGGGGTAGGTCGGCATGGGAGAGGCCTCGTGTCCTAAAGCTACCATTGTCGTCCCCGTTTACAACTCTGCGCGCTCCATTCAGCGATGCCTCGATTCGCTGTTGGCCCAGTCCGAGCGCTCGATTCAGGTTGTCTGCGTCAACGACGGTTCGACTGATGATTCGTTGAACGTGTTGCGCCAGATCGCGCAGGCCGACGATCGTGTACTGGTGATTGACCAGGAAAACGCGGGCGTCTCGTGCGCTCGAAATGCCGGTATCGATGCTGCCGAGGGCGAGACCGTCTTTTTTGTGGACGCCGACGATTACATCGATGCCCAGACGGTCGAGCGCGTGCTGCATGCCATGGAGTCTGCGGATGCCGAGGCCGCCGTTTTTGGCGGCGTCTGTGAACCTGCCGATGCTGCCCCCAAACGCGTCCAGCAACTCATGAGCCCCAAAGCTGGCACCTTCGGCGCCCGTGATCCCCAACTGCTGTTCCATTCGAATGCGCAGCCCTATGCCTGCCGTGCGGCTTTTTCGCGCGAGCTGCTCAATCGCGAAGGCATTCGCTTCGCCCCCGGTCTGGCTTTGGGCGAGGACGTCGTCTTCCAATTTGCGGCTTATGCGCTTGCCCACAAGACCGTCGTCATGCCGGACAAGTTCTACCACTACGTGATGGAGAGCGAATCGGCGACGCACGAGTTCAACAGTGTCGAGGCTCGCGCCAAAAAGCTCGATGCCCATATGAGAATGCTCGAGGAGATCTTGGAGGACTGGGCGGGCTACGGTCTTATGGACCTGTGTCCCGGCGAGCTGATCACCTGGTTCCTGGACCTTATCGTGTTTGATTTGGCGCGCTTGGATTCCGATGACTTCCATCGCGTGACGGCTCGCGTCAACATGGACCTCACGACGTTTTTGGGAACGGAGTGGGCGGATATGCCTGCTAAGGGCGCCGTTCGCCGTGTTGCCCACAAGCTCGTTGCGGCGACCTCGGGCGTTTCGATGGCAGATGCCACGCTGTTCTATCTTTCGACTCGCGGTCTCAAAGCCTGCCTGGAGCGCTTTGTATAATTCCAAGCGCTGCCGCCCGCCGCAACCCGGCTGCTAAAATAACCCTGTTACACGCTATTCAACAGGAGGTTCTCTTGCAGAACTCTGATACCCCTAAAGTTTCGCTGCTTGTTCCCATTTGCAATGTCGAACGCTACCTGCGCGAGTGCCTCGATTCCGCCGTGGCGCAGACGCTCAAGGACATCGAGATCATCTGCATCAACGATGGTTCCACCGATAGCTCGCCGGATATTATTCGCGAGTACATGGAGCGCGACTCCCGTGTCAAGATGATCGACAAAGCCAACAGCGGCTACGGCGACTCGATGAACCGCGGCTTGGAGATGGCGCGCGGTGAGTACGTGGGCATCCTTGAGTCTGACGACTTTATGTTTGAGGACTCGCTTCAAAAACTGGTTGCCAAGGCCGACGCCGAGCATGCCGATGTCGTTAAGGGCGACTTTTACCTGTACTGGTCTGTGCCCAGCGAGCGCCGCGAGCTGTTTGGAATTATCGACGAGCATATGACGGGTGCCGCTGTCTCTTATACACATCTCCGAGCCCACGAGA
>UQSC01000056.1 GCA_900543615.1 uncultured Collinsella sp.
TCAATGCCGCCTCGTTTCAAGGCACCTTGCTCGCTCTGGCGGGTTTTCGCTGTCGGTGCCATAACATCGGCGTTGCCTTGGCCGTCAATAGTCATTGGGGACGTTCTTTATCTGCCGGCACTTGGGGACAGTCCCTAAGTGCCGGCAGATTGGGACGCTCCTTTGCAAGATGGCGCTGAAAACTGTTTCCGACGACTAGTCGTTTAAGAACGTCCCCCAATGACTATGACCTCTTTGCACCAGTTTCTGTCGAGTCGGTGCGGTTTGCTGGTTGCTCGTATAATGGTCTGCGTATGAACCGCAACCAAGGAGTTCCAGTTTATGGACCAGAGCCTCTTTAAATTCGACCTGATCGCCGAGGACCCGACCACGCACGCGCGCGCCGGCGTGCTGCACACCCCGCACGGCGACATCGAGACGCCAATCTTTATGCCCGTGGGCACCAAGGCAAACGTCAAGGGCATTCCTACCGAGACCGTTAAACAGCTCGGCGCCCAGATCGTGCTTGCCAACACCTATCACCTGTCCATGCGTCCCGGCGAGGACACCATCGCCGAGCTGGGCGGACTGCACAAGTTTATGAACTGGCATGGCCCCATTCTTACCGACTCGGGCGGCTTCCAGGTGTTCAGCCATAACGACGCCGTCAAGCTCACCGACGAGGGCGTGCGCTTTATCGTCAACGATTACGACGGCCGCCACGTGTTCTGGACGCCCGAGGACAACATGGAAATCGCCATGAAGCTCGGCTCCGACATCTGCATGCAGCTCGACCAGTGCCCCGGCTATCCTGCCACGCGCGCCTACGTCGAGCGCGCGGTGGAGCTGTCGAGCATGTGGGCCGAGCGCTGCTACAAGGCTCACACCCGCGATGACCAGGCGCTCTTTGGCATCGTCCAGGGTGGCATGCATCTGGACCTGCGCCTGCGCTCGCTGCGCCATCTCGAGGAGTGCGGTGACTTCCCCGGTTACGGCATCGGTGGCTACTCGGTGGGCGAGGACCACGAGACCATGTTCGAGACGCTGGCGCCGCTTGTGAGCGAGTACATGCCCAAGCACAAGCCGCGCTACCTGATGGGTGTCGGCAATCCGACCACGCTCGTGCGCGGCGTGGGCGTGGGCATCGACATGTTCGACTGTGTGCTGCCGACGCGCACCGGCCGCATGGGCACGGCGTTTTCAAGCGAGGGTCGCCTCAACTTCCGCAACGCGCGCTTTGCGCACGACGACGGCCCCATCGATCCCACCTGCACCTGCCCGGTGTGCACGGGCGGTTACAGCCGTGCGCTCATCCGTCACATGGTCACGCAGAAGGAGATGCTCGGCGGCATTCTGCTGTCGATGCACAATATCTACTACCTGCTCAACTTGATGCAGCGTGCCCGCCAGGCCATTATCGAGGGCCGCTACGGTGCGTTCGTGAGCGACTGGATGAACAGCCCTGCGGCGGTGGATTACTAAGAGCTGCGGGCGCCCTTGCGGGGCGCGAGCAACGGCAAAGGCCAAGCGGCGATTGGTTGCCGCGTTCGCTAGCACTATCTGCACGACCGCTGACCGATAGCTTGCAAGCGCTTGATGCATCGTGGGTACCATACCGAATAGTTGATGTTCGGGCGGGTGTTTGACGCATGGCGTCGACCCCGCCCGTTTCTATTTTCGATAGGAGTACCCATGATTAAGAATGAGAACGTCGAGGGCGAGCCCGCCTACGACGAGACGTACCGCCGCGGCCCCGTGGTCATGCGCGGCCCCATGATTCCTAAGGACAACACCTACGCCAACCTGCTGGCGCCCGAAGATTCGACCGATTGGCTGCATGCCGACCCCTGGCGTGTGCTGCGCATTCAGGCCGAGTTTGTCGATGGCTTTGGCGCGCTTGCCGAGCTCGGGCCCGCGGTGACCATCTTCGGGAGCGCCCGCACGCCCAAGGCCGATCCGCTCTACAAGGCGGCGCGCACGGTCGGCCGCAAGATCGCGCAGCGCGGCGTGGCGGTTATCACCGGCGGCGGCCCCGGCATTATGGAGGCGGCCAACAGGGGGGCGGCGAGTGCCAACGGCAAGTCGGTCGGCTTGGGTATCGAGCTGCCGCACGAGCAGGGGCTCAACAAATACGTAAACCTCGGTATGGACTTCCGCTACTTCTTTGTGCGTAAGACCATGTTCGTTAAGTACAGCTCGGGTGCCATCGTGTTCCCCGGCGGTTTCGGCACGCTCGACGAGATGTTCGAGGTGCTCACGCTGGTGCAGACGCACAAGGTCAAGCGCATGCCGCTCGTACTGGTGGGCAGCGAGTACTGGCAAGGCCTGTTCGACTGGCTCAACGGCCCGGTGATGGATGCCGGCATGATTAGCCCGCTCGATCCGGAGCTGGTGCACATCACCGACGACCTTAACGAGGCCGTCGACATCGCCCTGAGCGGGCTGATGTAGATCAATCGTGCCCACGCGACATGAATACGCATGGCAATCTGATGTTATTTAACATCAGATTGCCATTTATATTGGGTATACTGGTGTAAAAGACGAGGGCGAGGAGGTCGCAAATGTCTACAGCAACAGTTAAGCCTACGACGGTTCGAATCGAAGAGGGGCTCAAGGAACAGGCGACTGAGTTCTTGGATTCGGTCGGCCTCAGCCTCAATTCCTATCTCAATCTTGCCGTTCGGCAGCTGGTAAATCAGCGAAAGATTCCTTTTGAGATTGTAGGAAGGGCGGAGGTGCCCAACGAGGCGACGAGGCGTGCCATGGTGATCGCCGAGGCTCATGAGTTGGGGATTTTGCCGGACGATAGCCCGTCATTCAATAACGCTGATGAGCTTATGTCATTCCTCGATGAGGAATAGCGATGTTCGAGATTAAAGTCGAGGCTCAATTTAAGGTGGACTACAAACGAACGATGCGCATGCATCCGCAGCTAAAAAGTGAGTTTAAAGCGGCGGTTGCAGAGCTTGTGGCTCATGGGTCACTTCCGGCGGAGTATGGCGCCCACGAGCTCTCAAACCCGGGCGGAAACTACAACGGCCACATCGATTTCCACCTATCCGATGGCTTGGTCGATGTGGTCGTTCTTTATCTTCCCCATAAGACTAACCCAATGATTAGGCTGGTGAGAATGGGCACTCATCAGGAGCTGTTTCAGGGTCCGCTGGGCTGATCGCCGATTTCCAAGTTGTGGTGGAATAGGGATTGATTGGCGGCTAATAAGCCAAAAACAGTCCCTATTCCACCGCAACTGATGTGGGCGTCCCTAGTGAGTTGGCTGGTAGCGGGGGCAGTAGCTGATGGCGATGGCGTCGATGCCTACATGGGTGGCGATGGTGCAGCCGATGGGGCCGGTGCCGGCGTCTACATAGTCTTGGCCTGCGAGCGCTTGGCTGACGAGCTCTTGCTCCTCGGCGGCGCCGGTCGTGAGCACGCGCACGCTTGAACCCGGATGCTCAGCCAAAAACGCGAGGCAGTCGGCCATGGTGTTGACGACGATGCGCTTGGCGCCGCGGCCCTTCTTGATGGCCTTGATCTCGCCCGATTTCCACTCCGGCGAAACGGCCAGGCGAATGTTGAGCATCTGCGTGAGCTGGCCGGCGAGCTTGGGCGCGCGGCCGTTCTTAACGAGGTTCTCGAGCGTGCGGGGAATCAGCAGCAGGTGGGCGTCGGGCAGCGTCGCGCGGATCTGCGCCTCGGTCTCGTCCAGGATGCGGCCGTCCTCGCGCATGGCCAGCGCGTACTCCACCAGCAGGCCCTCGGCACCCGAGCCGGTGCGCGAGTCGATGCAGCGCACGTCGAGTTCGTGCGTTTCGGCCGTCAGGCTGGCGTTGGCATAGCAGGCGGACCACTCGCTGCACAGTGAGATAAAGATGGCGCTATCATGGCCGTCGGCGAGCACGCGGTCAAAGAGTGCCTTGAACTCGCCGGCGCTCGGCTGCGAGGTGTGCGGCAGTTGCTCGGAGCCGGCCATGCGCGCGACGTATTCCTCGGCGGTAATCTGCACCTGGTCGAGCAGGTCCTCGCCCTCGATAATCACATGCAGCGGAATCACGTAAATGCCGAGCTCTTGAGCGTGGGCGGGGGAGATGTCCGACGTGGAGTCGGTTATGATGGCAAAAGACATAATTGCACCTTTCGTTGGGGCGCTTGCGCGCCGCCTTCTGAGAGCAAAGTGCGACAAGTATAGTAGAGTCGTTCCACATTACTAGGTTCAATTGTTGAATAGTCAACAGTTTGAAGTGTCGGTGTGGAAATCGTCAACTGGGGAAGAGGAATGCCGATGGAGGCGTTGGAGATAGGCAAACGGCCGGTCGTGTTGTTCGATTTTGACGGCACGGTGGCAGATACGGGCCGGGCAGTGATGACCTCGACGCGCAAGACGCTGGCTGCGCGCGGGTTTTCGGAGGCGCAGATGGGTGATCTGCGCCGTATGATCGGGCCGCCCCTGTGGAAGAGCTTTCACGACTTTTACGGCTTTTCCCGCGAGGAGTCGCTTGTGGTGGCCGACGAGTACCGCGCCTTTTTTGATGAGCTGGGGCCGGAGGAGTACCCCGTGTTCGATGGGGTCCCCGAGCTGCTGGATGGGTTGGCCGCCCAGGGCAAGCGTATGGCCGTGGCGACGTCTCGCATGGAGGCGAAGTGCATCGATATGGTTCATGAGCTGGGGCTTTGCCAGTTCGAAGCTGTGGTTGGCATGAATCCGCCGCAGGGACGCGAGACCAAGGCCGATTCGGTTCGCGATGCCCTGGCGGCGCTCGGCGCGACGGCCGACGATGCCGTGATGATCGGCGATCGCTTTAACGATGTGGAGGGCGCGCACGCGATGGGCGTGCCGTGCATCGGCATCTATTCGGGCGCGGCAGCGCCGGGGGAGCACGAGGCCGCGGGCGCCGATGCGGTGGTGCACTCGGTGGCCGAGCTTGCTAAACTTTTCGCTATCTAATAGACATAATGTGAGGGGCGGGCGTACCCGTCGCTCATTGGTAAGGAGGTCGTTCATGAATCAGGTGGAGCAGAGCGTTGCCGAGTATGTCGACGAGGTCTGGGAGGATGTCGTTGCCGATATCGAACAACTGGTGAGCTATCCGTCCGTGGCCGTTGCTGCCGATGCGGAGCCCGGTGCGCCGTTTGGCCGCCCGGTCCGTGACGCGCTCGATTGCGCGCTCGGCATTGCGCAAAAGCTCGGCTATCAGACGAGCGACGACGGGGGCTATGTGGGAATCGCCGATATCCCGGGTCGCGGCGACAAGCAGCTCGCGACTATCTGCCACGTGGACGTGGTTCCCGCTGGCCCCGGTTGGAACACCGACCCGTTTGCGATGGAGCGCCGCGAGGGCTGGCTGCTCGGTCGCGGCGTGATTGACGACAAGGGTCCGGCGGTGCTGTCGCTCTACGCCGGCGCTTATCTGCTCAAGCACGGCATTACCCCGCGCTATGCTTTCCGCGCGCTGCTGGGCTGCGATGAGGAAGTGGGCATGTCCGACGTTCACCATTATCTGGAGAACCACGCAGACCCCGACTTTTTGTTTACGCCCGATGCCGAGTTCCCGGTCTGCAATGCCGAGAAGGGCCAGTTTGGGGCGACGTTCGTGAGCTCCAAGATCGACGGCGGGCGCATCGTGTCGTGGAGCGGCGCCGAGGCGAGCAATGCCATTCCGTCGCAGTCCATCTGCGAGCTCGCGATTGCCGCCGATGAGCTGCCGGCGCCGGTCGAGAACGCCGATCGCCTTGAGATCACGACACTCGATAACGGGCATGCGCAGATTTTTGCCCACGGCATTGGCGGTCATGCCTCGATGCCTGAGGGCACTATCAACGCTGTCGGCCTGATCGTGGCGTATCTGCGCGAGGCCGAGGACGCGTTTGGCGCCCGTGACAAGCGCCTGTTGACGCCCGCCGAGCACGAGTTTGTCAAGTTTTTGGCCTTTGTGCATGCGGACGCCTATGGCCGCGGCCTGGGTATCGATGCGACGAGTCCGGCGTTTGGCCCGCTTACCTGCAACGCTGGCGTCATCCGCGTGGCGGATGGCCATATCGAGCAGGTCATCGACGTGCGCTTCCCCGACAGCACGAGTGCCGATACCATCCGCGAGCAGCTCGATCCGCTCGTGGGCCGTTTCGGCGTGACGTGCCAGCTGGGTCGCGCGAAGGTGCCGTTCTCGGTCTCTGCCGATGATCCGGCCGTGAAGGCGCTTATCGATACCTATAACGAGTTCACCGGCAAGCATGCTGAACCCTTTGCCATGGGCGGCGGCACGTACGCGCGCAACTTTGCCCGCGCCGTCTCGTTTGGCCCCGAGGAGACCGGCCTGGAGCTGCCCTCGTGGGGCGGCCAGATGCACGGCCCCAACGAGTGCGCCAACGAGGAACAGCTCAAGCAGGCGCTCAAGATCTATATTGTTGCGATCCTCCGTTTGAATGAATTAGAGCTTTAAGGTCTCGCGGTTTCCCAATCTAAGTTGCGGTGGAATAGTTCCTAGAATGGGCCATTTGATGGCCAAGCAGGAACTATTTCACCGCAACTTTGTTTTTATTGGTGTAAAAGGCGGGTCATGCTTGGTGGCGGGTTTGTTATTCGTTTGTAAAGGCCGTGCTGCGCTTGCGGTAAAGGTCTATCAATAGCCCGTAAGAAACCGCAGTTGGCGCTGGTGCTGCCCGGTCGGGGTCGTATCTTTCCAAACAGCAAAGCGGGCAGGGTGCCCGCGAGTCGCATGCATGAAAGGAAGATTATGCTCGATCAGGCTTATTCTCGTCGTCAGTTCCTCGGCCTCGCTGGTGGTCTTGCCAGCATCGTCGGTCTCGGTCTCGTTGGTTGCGGCGGCTCCGGCGCATCCGATGCCGCCGACAAGGGTAGCGCCGCTGCTGACGAGTCCGTCTCCGGCGAGGTGACTTACGACGGTGCCTCTTCGTTCCAGGCTCTCGTCGAGGCCGCTGCCGAGAAGTTCATGGACGCCAACCCCGATGTCTCCGTCTCCGGCTCGGGTAACGGTTCGGGCAAGGGCCTGACCGCTGTTGCCGCCGGCACCGTCACCATCGGCAACTCCGACGTCTTCGCCGAGACCAAGCTTGAGGCCGATCAGGTCAAGAACATCGTCGATCACGAGGTCGCCGTCGTTGGCATGGGCCCCGTCGTCTCCAAGAACGTCAAGGTCGACGACCTGTCCCTCGAGCAGCTCAAGGGCATCTTCTCCGGCCAGATCACCAACTGGAAGGAGGCCGGCGGCGACGACGCCAAGATCGTCGTTCTCAACCGCAAGGCTGGCTCTGGCACCCGTGCCACCTTCGAGGCCGCCGTTTTTGGCGACGAGGCCGTCGACTTTAAGGGCGACGCCGAACTCGACAAGTCCGGCGATGTCCAGACTCAGATGGGCAGTACCGACAACGCCATCTCCTACCTCGACTTCTCGCACTTTGATGACTCCAAGTTCAACGCCATCAAGGTCGAGGGCGTCGAGCCCAAGAGCAAGAATGTCACCGACGACTCCTTCAAGATCTGGGCTACCGAGCACATGTACTGCGCTAAGGATGCCGACGAGGCCACCAAGGCCTTCCTGGAGTTCATGCTTTCCGATGACGTCCAGGGCAAGCTCGTCGAGGAGCAGGGCTTTATCCCCGTCTCTGCCATGAAGGTCGTCAAGGACGCCAGCGGCAAGGTCTCCGCTAAATAAGTAATCGCCCCGGAAAGGTTTGCAATGGCAAAACAGCTGCCAAAGCGCGACCTTGAGAACGTGGGCCTGGGCGTCACGGGCGCGTGCGTTGCGCTCGTGACGCTTGTCGTTGCCGCGCTCATCTTTATGGTCGCCCAAAAGGGCCTCTCGGCTTTTCTCAAGGACGGCGTTTCGGTCGTCGAGTTCTTCACCGGCACCAAGTGGGACCTGGCCAACACAGCCGAAAGCGGTCTGCCCTACACCGGCGCCCTGCCCCTGATTGTCACCTCGTTTGCGGTCATGGTGCTCTCCACGCTCATCGCGCTGCCCATCGCCATCGGCTCTGCCATCTTTGCGGTCGAGATTAGCCCTAAGTTTGGCTCTAAGATCTTTCAGCCGCTCATTGAGCTTTTGACCGGCATCCCCTCGGTCGTCTTTGGCCTGATCGGTTTTCACGTGGTCGTCGGTCTTATGAAGAGCGTTTTCCACGTGAGCACGGGCCTGGGCATCTTGCCCGGCGCCATCGTGCTGGCGGTCATGATTCTGCCGACGATGACCACGCTTTCGGTCGATGGCCTGCGCGCCGTGCCCGACGGCTACCGCCAGGGCTCGCTCGCGCTGGGCTACACCCGCTGGCAGACCATCTGGCACGTGGTGCTCAAGTCCGCCATGCCGTCGCTCATGACCGCGGTTATCTTGGGCATGACCCGCGCCTTTGGCGAGACGCTCGCCGTGCGCATGGTCATCGGCGGCATCGAGGCCATGCCGACGTCGCTGCTGTCGCCGGCGTCCACCATCACCACCACGCTCACCACGTCCATGGCAGTCTATGCCGAGGGCTCGGCCCAAGACGATGTTCTGTGGGCGCTCGGCCTGCTGCTGATGGGCATGAGTCTCATCTTCATCCTGATCATCCACCTTATCGGCCGCAAGGGGGCGAAGGCTCGTGGCTAGCACGCGTATCCACATCGACGAGGCGAGGCTCGGGCGTGTCCAAAAGCAGGACCGCTTCGCCACGGGCGTGTTGACGGCGATCGTCGCCATCGTCATGCTCATCGTCGTCTCCATGGTGGCCTATATCCTGTTCGAGGGCATCTCGACGCTGTTCCAGCCGGGCTTTCTCACGGAGCCGTCGCGCGCCAACGGAACGCAGGGCGGCGTGCTCTACCAGCTGTTCGACTCGTTCTACCTGCTGCTGATCACCCTGATCATCTCGGTGCCCATCAGCCTGGGTGGCGCGGTCTTTTTGGTTGAGTACGCACCCGACGGACCCGTCCGCGACATTGCCTCCACCGCCATCGAGACGCTGTCCTCGCTGCCTTCCATCGTTGTCGGCATGTTCGGTTTTCTGGTGTTCTCGGTGCAGCTGGGCTGGAAGTACTCCATCATCTCCGGCGCCGTCGCGCTCACCATGTTCAATATCCCCATTCTGGTGCGCGTGATTCAGCAGGCGCTCGAGGACGTGCCGCAGGCCCAGCGCGATGCGTGCCTGGCCATGGGCCTCACCCGCTGGGAGGCCACGCTGCACATCCTGATCCCCGAGGCCATGCCTGCCATCGTGACGGGCATCGTGCTTTCGGCCGGTCGCGTGTTTGGCGAGGCCGCAGCACTGCTTTTTACCTCGGGTATGAGCTCGCCGGTTCGCCTGAACTTCTTGAGCTTTAACCTGTCGAGCCCCACCTGCGCTTGGAACGTGTTCCGTCCCGGCGAGTCGCTCGCCGTGCACATCTACAAGATCTATGGCGAGGGCAGCCCCGAGGCCCAGCAGATCGTTTGGGGTACCGCGGCACTGCTGATGATTTGCGTGCTGCTGTTTAACGTAATCGCCCGCATTGTGGGCAAGCAACTGGCAAGGAAGATGACGGCCGAATGAGCGAGATGAATGTAACGCCCGCAACCGAAGCGGCATCGTCCGACACCCGGGACTTCCTGTCGAGCGTGGGGGAGAGCGAGAAGCGCGTGCGCGTGAGCGGCAAGGCCGTGAGCGACGAGGTTGTGCTCTCCACCAAGGACGTCAACGTGTACTATGGCGACCACCATGCACTGCACAATACGTCGCTCGACTTCCACAAGGGCGAGATCACGGCGCTCATTGGGCCTTCGGGCTGCGGTAAGTCGACCTTCTTGCGTAGCCTCAACCTCATGAATCGCGAGATGCGCGGCTGCCGCGTGGAGGGCGAGATCAACTATCGCGGGCGCAACGTGAACACCAAGACCGAAAACACCTACGAGCTGCGCCGTTCCATTAGCATGGTGTTCCAGCAGCCCAACCCGTTCCGCAAGTCCATTCGCGACAACATCACGTTTGCGCCCAAGCGCCACGGCATCACCGACCGTGACGAGCTCGACCGCATGGTCGAGGAAAGCTTACGCGGCGCGGCGCTGTGGGACGAGGTCAAAGACAAGCTCGATAAGAGCGCCTATGCGCTTTCGGGCGGTCAGCAGCAGCGTCTGTGCATCGCGCGCACGCTGGCGCTCAACCCCGACGTGATTCTGTTCGACGAGCCCTGCTCGGCGCTCGACCCCATCTCGACGCTGGCGACCGAGGACCTCATGTCATCGATCGTTGCCGACCGCGCCATCGTCATCGTGACGCACAACATGGAGCAGGCGTCGCGCGTGTCCAACCGCACGGCGTTCTTCTACATGGGCGATATGGTCGAGTACGACGAGACTGACGAGATTTTCCAACGGCCCAAGGATAAGCGGCTGAATGATTACCTCACCGGCATGTTCTCCTAGTCCGGGACATGCTTGAGGCCCGCGGCGGCCACGGTTGCCGCGGGACTGATTGGAGAAGCGGGTCATCTCTTGTGGGAGATGGCCCGCCTTTTGCTCTGCGACCGAAACGACCACCACAAAGGGGACAGGCGCCTTCGTGGTGGTTTGGGGTGGGGCTCGCTGCTATCATGGACAACGTTGAATTTCTACGAAGGAGCAGGGCATATGGCGATTCTTTTGGGATGCGATTCCGTCAGCCTAGAGTTTCCCACCAAGCATATTTTCGATAGCGTGACGCTCGGCGTGGGCGAGGGCGACCGCATTGGTATTGTCGGTAAAAACGGCGACGGCAAGTCGACGCTGCTGAGCGTGCTCGCTGGCACGCTGGAGCCCGACGACGGACGCGTGACGCACCGCCGCGACACGACGATCGGATTGCTCGGCCAAAAGGATAACCTGGTCGATACCGACACCGTGCATCATGCCGTTGTGGGCGACGCCCCCGAGTACGAGTGGGCGTCGAGCCCCCGCACGCGCCAGATCCTCGCCGGCCTCATCAGCGATGTGCCCTGGGAGGGCACGGTGGGCGAGCTTTCGGGCGGTCAGCGCCGTCGCGTGGACCTCGCGCGCTTGCTGATCGGCGATTACGACGTGCTCATGCTCGACGAGCCCACCAACCACCTGGATATGCGCACCATCAACTGGCTCGCGCGTCACTTAAAGGCCCGCTGGCAGCGCGGCCAGGGTGCCATGCTCGTGGTCACGCACGACCGCTGGTTCTTGGACGAGGTCTGCACCAGCATGTGGGAGGTCCACGACGGCCAGGTCGATCCCTTCGAGGGCGGCTATTCGGCATACATCCTGCAGCGCGTGGAGCGCGACCGCATGGCCGCCGTTACCGAGGAGCGCCGTCGCAACATGGCGCGCAAGGAGCTCGCGTGGCTGAGCCGCGGTGCCCAGGCTCGTTCCACCAAGCCCAAGTTTCGCGTGGATGCCGCTCGTGAGCTGATCGCCGACGTGCCGCCCGTGCGTGACGAGCTGGAGCTCAAGCGCCTGGCCGTGAGTCGCCTGGGCAAGCAGGTTATCGATGTGGTCGACGTGGACGCCGGCTATGCCGATACCGACGGCGCGCCCAAGCAGGTGCTCACCGATGTGACCTGGCTCATCGGCGCGGGCGACCGCTATGGTCTTTTGGGCGAGAACGGCGCCGGCAAGTCGACACTGCTCGACGTGATTCAGGGCAAGATCGCGCCCCTGCGCGGCCGTGTAAAGACTGTCTCTTATACACATCTGACGCTGCCGACGAATAGCCTTGTGTAGA
>UQSC01000057.1 GCA_900543615.1 uncultured Collinsella sp.
TTCGTCGGCAGCGTCAGATGTGTATAAGAGACAGACAGGTAGCTGTTGAGCACCTGACGCAGCTCGTCGGCGGTCTGGAAGCGGTTTGCCGGGTCTTTCTCCATGCACTTGAGGATGATGCGCTCAAGGTCGGCGTCGACACCGGAGTTGATCTGGCTCGGCGGAATAGGCAGCTCGTTGACCTGCTTGAGTGCGACCGAGATGGCGTCGTCACCGTCAAAGGGAACGCGGCCGGTGGCGCACTCGTACATCACGACGCCCAGCGAGTAGATATCCGAGGTGGGGCCGAGGTCCTGACCGCGGGTCTGCTCGGGGCTGACGTAGTGGGCGGTTCCCAGCACGTTGTTGTCTTGCGTGAGGTGGCTGTTCTTGGCACGCGCGATGCCAAAGTCCATCACCTTGATGTTGCCGTCGGGCAGCACCATGATGTTCTGCGGCTTAATGTCGCGGTGGATGATCTCGTGCTTGTGGGCGACCGAAAGCGCAGAGCTGATCTGCGAGCCGATCTGGGCGACCTTCTTGGGGTCGAGGGCGCCGTGGCTCTTGATGCCGCTCTTAAGGTCGGTGCCGCGCAGGTACTCCATGACGATGTAATAGGTGTCGCCGTCCTTGCCCCAATCGTAGACGCCCACGATATAGGGGGAGGAGAGACCGGCTGCTGCCTGGGCCTCCTGCTTAAAGCGTGCGGCGAAGGTTGCGTCGCCGGCATACTGCGGCAGCATGATCTTGACGGCGACCGTGCGGTCGAGGACCTGGTCCTGTGCACGGTAGACGGTCGCCATGCCGCCCGTTCCCACCTTATCCTTGAGGAGGTATCTTCCCCCGAGGACCCTCTGTTCCATTCCTGCTCCTAACATAACTATTCGCTCAACGATGTGTGTAGTACCTACGATGTGGCCGCTGGGGCCGTGTGGCGCGTTGCCGCTAACTCTTCGGCCGCGGCGCGCCTCGGGTGTCCGATTCGATCATGGGCATCACGCTCCCTGTGCGGCAAGCGCCGCGGTCAGGACGATACCGGCGATCTTGGCGGCCTTGACGTCATGCTTGTCGAAATCCTCCAAGGCCACCGAGATGGCGACCGTGGGTGAATCGTAAGGTGCAAAGCCAACGAACATAGAGTTGACGTTGGTGCCGCCGGTCTCGGCCGAGCCGGTCTTGCCGGCGACCTTGACGCCGGGGATCTGGGCATCGGTGCCGGTGCCGGACTGGACGACGGCAAGCATGGCCTGCTTGACCTGGTCGGCCGTGGCGGAGCTGACGGCCTGCCCCAGCGAGCGGGACTGCGTGGTCTTGACCACGGTTCCGTCCGGGGCAAGTACCTGGGCTACAAAGTACGGGTCCATGACCACGCCACTGTTGGCGATGGCGGCGGCAATCACGGCGTTTTGCATGACGGTGGTCTGCGGGCCGGGCGTGTGGTCCATGCCGACAGGCTGGCCGGCGCCGGCCCAGGCGGTCTCCCACTCGGTCATGAGCGACGGGTCGGCCATGATGGAGGCCGCGGAGGTCAGGTCCTGGCCGAGCTTTTGGCCGTAGCCAAAGGCGTTGGCAAACTGTACGAGCGTGTTTGCGCCAACTTCGTTTGCCACCTGGCCAAAGACGACGTTGGAGGACACGGCAAAGGCCTGCTGCAGGCTGATGGTGCCGTAGCTCTCGTTGGCATAGTTGGTGACCGGTGCGTTGCCGATGTCCATGGAGCCGGGCGCCTGGTAGGTGCTGGTAAGGCTGGCGGTACCGGTCTCGAGTGCCGCGGAAAGCGTAACGACCTTAAACGTTGAGCCCGGCGTGTACAGCGCGTCCATGGCGCGATTGTACATGGAGCCGTCCTCGCCGCCGCCCGTCTGCAGCAGGGCATCGATGTTGGTGTTGTCGTAGGTGGGCGAGCTGGCACATGCGAGCACCGCGCCGGTACGCGGGTCGATGACCACTACAGCGCCCTTAAAGCCCTTGAGTGCCTGCTCGGCAGCCGTCTGGATGCGCGAGTCGATGGTGAGCTTGGCGGTGTTGCCCGGCTGGGTCTGGCCCGCGAGCGACGCGATGGCGTTGTTCCAGCTGGAGTAGTCCTTAGAACCGGTGAGCGTGTCGTTCATGACGCTCTCGATGGCGGCGGTGCCATACTGCTGGCTCACGTAGCCAACCACGTGCGCTGCCAGGTTACCGTTGGGGTAGGAGCGTACGTAGGTGCCGTCCTCCTGCTGCAGCGACTCGGCCAGCGTCACGCCGTCGGACGTGATGATGGAGCCGCGCTGGATGTACTTGGAGCGGGCGATGGTGTGGTTGTTGGTCGGCATGTCCTGATAGTCCTTGGCCTTGATGACCTGGACATAGGTGAGGTTGCCGATAAGGATGGCGAACAGCGCCGTAAAGGCGAGCACCGCGCGGGTTAGACGGTTGGCAAGCGCAACGCGGCCGAGCACACCGGATTCAGGCGTGTCGAGCAGGCGACGGCGCATGCGCGAGCCGACGGAATGGCTACCGCTGCCGTAGGAAGACGAGGTGGCAAAGCGTGTGCCCGTCGGGGCGGCGGCCGATGCGACCTGATCATCGGTGATGGCGGCCATGGTGCCGGTGCCGGTAAGCTCTGCCTCGCGTCCGGTCGCCTCGTCACCGGCGCGTAGCAGGAGCGCGACGATGATAAAGCTTGCCAGCAGCGAGGAGCCGCCCTGGCTCATAAAGGGCAGGGTGACGCCGGTCAGCGGGATCAGGCGGGTGACGCCGCCCACGATCAAAAAGGCCTGGAAGCTGATGGCTGCCGTAAGACCGGTGGCGCTAAAGGCGGCGAGGTCGGATTTAGCGCGGGCGGCTGTGGTGAGGCCACGCACGGCAAAGAGCATAAACAGGATGAGCACGGCGCCGCCGCCCAAAAGGCCCATCTCCTCGCCGATAGCCGAGAAGATAAAGTCGGACTCGACGACAGGGATGTTGTTGGCCATGCCGTTGCCGATGCCAACACCGACCAGACCGCCATCGGCAAGCGAGAAGAGCGACTGGACGATCTGGTAGCCCTGGCCCTGGGCGTCCTTAAACGGATCGACCCAAACCTGGAAACGCACCTGAACGTGCGACAGGAACTTGTAGGCGCCCACGGCTCCAACGGCTAAGAGCGCAAGGCCGATAACGACATACGAAAAGCGCCCCGTGGCAACGTAGAGCATCAGCAAGAAGATGGTGTAGAACAACACGGCCGAACCCAGGTCGCGTTCGAAGACGACGACGAGCAGGCACACACCCCACACGGCAAACAGCGGCAGCAGCAGTCGCAGGCGAGGGATCTTAAAGCCCAGAATCTTGCGGTTGGAGATGGAGAGCAGCTCGCGGTTCTCGGCCAGGTAGCCGGCCAGGAACAGGACGATAAAGACCTTGGCGAACTCGCCGGGCTGGATGGTAAAGCCCGCGATGCGAATCCACAGCTTGGAGCCCGAGATCGTGGTGCCGATAAAGATGGGCAGCATCAGCAGGATGATGCCGATGATGCCAAAGGTGTACTTGTAGCGCATGACCACGTCGAGGTTCTTAACCAACGCGAGCGTTCCCACCATCAGGGCCACCGAGGCAAACAGGATGATGAGCTGTGAGATGGCGAGAGCGGGGGCGAGACGCGTCACAAACGTGATGCCGATGCCCGAAAGTATAAATACGATGGGCAGGATGGCGGGGTCGGCACCGGGCGCCAAGATGCGCACGGCAATGTGGGCCGCGGCAAAGGCGGCAAAGAGGCCGATCGGTACGGCGAGCGTCTCAAAGGAGATGGCAGCGCCCGCGGTGAGGACGTACATCGCATACAGCAGGATGACGGGGAACGCCGAGGCGATGAGCAAGAGCAGCTCGGTGTTGCGGCGACTCATAAGCGGCACTCCCTTTCTAATTCTTATCGGAGGCTTCGGCCTCGGCGGACTGTTCGGCGGTTTTCTCGGAATCTGATTCGGAGGTCGATCCCTGATTGGTGTTGTCGCGAATCGTTTGCGCGTCGATCACCTGGCGGGTCTGCTCCTCGTCGATCTGGTGGCGGTACTTGGATATCGTGTCCTGCGCATCGTCGACACTTGTTTGCGGAATGCCCGCCTTGAGGCGGTTTTGCGTGTCTTCGGGCAGGTCGGACAGCTTGATGCTGGTTTCGCTTTCGAGCCAGTGGAGCTTGAGTCCGAGTGGCTTGCCGGGCAGGCCGCGCCAGACGGCGACATTGCCCTGGTAGGTACCAAGGTAGTACGAGCCGGTGACACCCGTGTAGGCCCAGATGCCAGCTGCCAGCACAAAGACGAGGGCCAGGATGGCGGCGATAGTAACGTTGCGGCGACGCACGCGTTGCGCCTCGCGCATAACGCCATCGTCAACCAGGTCAACGACTACTACGGTTACGTTGTCGTGGCCGCCGGCGGCAAGCGCCGCGTCCACTAGGTTGTCGACGCAGATTTGCGCGGTTGAGGACTGCGTGGCGATGTTCTCGATATCGCTATCGGGAATCATGCTCGAAAGGCCGTCGGAGCACAGGATCAGACGGTCGCCTTCCTCGATATGCAGAGTGAAGTGGTCGGCATACATGGCGGGGTCCGAGCCCAGCGCACGGGTGATGACCGAACGGTTGGGGTGGACGCGAGCCTCGTCTGCCGTGATCTCGCCGGCGTCCACGAGCTCCTCCACGTAGGAGTGGTCGCGGGTCACGCGGATGAGCGTGCCCTCGTGGAGCAGGTAGGCGCGAGAGTCACCCACGTGGGCGATGGCGAGCGTGTCGTTTTCGATATAGGCGCAGGTGGCTGTGCAGCCCATGCCGGGCTTGCCCAGGCCGTTCAGGGCTGCCTCGATTACGGCGGCGTTGGCTGCCTCGACGGCTGCGGCCAGGCGTGCTGCGTCGGCAGACTGTGGGGCCGTCTTGGCTATAGTCTCGACAGCGATAGAAGAGGCTACCTCGCCGGCGGCGTGACCACCCATGCCGTCGCATACGCAAAAGAGCGGCGACTGCACCAGGTAGGAATCCTCATTGTGCGGGCGCACACAGCCAACGTCGGAGCGGGCGCCCCACATGAGTTGCGTGGTGGTGCCGGCATCATAGGTCGAGTCGGTCTCGATGCGCTCCTCGGTCAGGGGTTCAAAGCTCATGGTCGAGCCGGGGTCTTTGAGCTTGGCTTCAACGGCGGCAACGTCGATTTCGGCTGTGTCACCGGGAGAGACGGTGTCGGTCTCGGCGTTTGATTCGGAATCGCCGGTGTCCGGGGAGTCGGGCTCCTCGGAAACGCGGGCGGTCGACTCGTCATCTTGCGGGCTGACGTCTATAGGCTCGGGCGCCGGCGTAGACGCGGGCGCAACCTCGGATGCCGGGGCTATGGGAAACGCCGGCGCGGCGGGCTCGGGTGCCGCAAACACCGCAGTGCTCTCGTTGATTGCCGCGGCGACGGGCTCTGCAAAGTGAGCCGGCGCCGGGGTTGCTTCGGGCGCTGTGGGCTGTTCCGCAGCATGTGCGCCGATGGGCGCCGCTACGGCATCCTCTTCGTCCTCGTTATCGGCTAGATCCGAAATATCATGCGTTACATGCGAAAGAGGCAGGGAGAACACGGTGTCCTCGGGCTCCACGGGTGCGGAGCCCGCCGGAGCGGCGTGGGCCGGCGCAGCTGCGGCGGCAGCCGGTGCCTCGGTCATAGTTGCGGACTTGTTCTCCTCGTCGATCATCGACGGTTCACCTTCATGACCACGTCGCCAATCTGGACTTCGTCGCCCTCACGCAGCGTCGCGGGCTCCACGAGCTGGCGGCCGTTGACGAGCGTGCCGTTAAGCGAGTTGAGGTCCTCGATGATGAGCGCCGGGCCCTGCAGCGAAAAGCGCGCATGCGAGGCCGAGACGAACGGTTCGTTGATGCAGATGTCCGAAGACGGCGAGCGACCGACGATGACGGGGCCGAGCATGTCTACGTGGATGCCGCGGATACCGCGCGGACCCTTGTCCACATCAATCGTCCAGATAGCCGAGTCGCGGCGCTGCCCGCGCACAAGTCCCACGCCGGTCTTCATGACGGCGAACAGGAAGATATAGAGCAGGGCGACCAGGACGATGCGGCCTGCAAAAAGGACGATATCGATGTTCATAAGCGACTATCCCCTAAATTCAAAGGTACTCAGGCCAAACGTCAGCAGATCGCCGTTGCGCAGCGGGCAGCGCGTAATGCGGCGGTTGTTGACGAGCGTGCCGTTGGTGGAATTGAGGTCCTCGATCGACCAATCCGAGCCCGTAAAGGTGAGCTGGGCGTGGCGGCGCGACACGTTGGGGTCGCGCAGGGCAATGTCGGAAACTGAGCGCTCGCGACCGATGGTCACCTGTGCGGAGGTGATGCTATGGCTCTCGCCGCTCACGACGTCGACGAGCTGGGCGAGCGGGCGCTGCGGGGCGCGAGTGCTCGCCATGTTGGAGGCGATGCCGGCTGCGGCGCCTAGGCCCACGGCGGCACCGGTCGCGGCGGCTCCGCCCATGCCGGCAAGCGAGTCGCGCGAGACGGTCTGCGGCACCGGGATGGGCGCGGCGGCGGGGTCGGGGACGCTAGGCGCGAAGGGGTCTGCCACGGCAAGCGGGTCGGGAGCGGCGGCGCGAGGCGTCGGCTGCTGCTGGGGCATGGCGGCGGGGCGCTGCTGCTGCGGGGCAGCAAACTGCTGCTGGCCGGCGCGCGGGGCGCTGGCGGCACGGCTTGCCGCGGAGTTGTTCTGGCCCAGGCCGTTTTGATAGGCGCGCTCTTCTTCGTACAGGCGGCCGAGCGTGGGGGCATCGACGTTCTCGGCAAAGACCGAGAACTTGCCGGCGCGCAGCTGCGGATCGATCATAAAGCGCACGAGGGGCTCGCCGACAAAGACATAGCGGCGCTTTTCGGCCTGCGCCTTCACAAACTCGCGGACCTCGCGCGAAAGCTCGGGGTAGAACGGGGCGAGCATGGGATCGTCGTCGGCGGCGATCTGGATGGTATAGAGTGCCGGCGCCGTGTTGACGCCGTTGATCACCAGAGTCTGATCCTCCATGTCGCGAGCGGCCTGCTTGGCAAGCTTCTTAAAGGAGAACGGGGCACGGGTGGCACCGAAGATGCCGGCCACGTGGTCCTCGAAGATGTTCAGGAAGTTCACGAAAGATCACTCTCCGTATAGGTTCTTTGGTATCCGAGCAAATATAGGCATATCCCAACGATTATAGAGGATAGGGTTCCCGCAACCGCCGCCTTGGCGACGACCGCGGCTGCAAGGCTGGCAATTTCCATATGGTGTGCAAGACAGGACGCCGCTGCGCAGCCGATGCCGGTGACAGCGATGGCGGCGATTGCGGCAAGGTTTGAGCCCTGATTGGCATGCTTGGCGTGGACATTGAGCAGCGCAGATGACGCCGCGGCAGTTGTCGCGACCAGCACAAAGGCAGCCCAAAGGAGCGGGTCTCCCAGCGCTGCGGCAACGTTACCGAGCCCCAGCACGCCTCCGGCTGAAAGCGCGACCGTGGCCAGACGGGCAAAAAGCGCGCCCATGCCCGTTGCCGCGGCGGCGCTTGTCGGGCCGAGCCAAAATGACGCGACGCCGGCGGCGACCCCAGCTGCCAGGAAGGTATTGCCGGTCAGACAGCCAAGCGCGAGTGCACAGGTGAGCGCGGCGCTCGCGGCAGCCTCGGTGCGACCCCAGGCGATCCACCAACCGGACATGGCGGCGGCAAAGATCACCGCGACGGGCAACATCGACAGGATGCCCTGCGCCTGCATGGTGGCGTTGGCCATGAGCACCAAAAAGCCCACAGCCGAGATGGCCGAGCCAATTTGGGGGGCCAGGCCAGCCGCCGCTCCGATTGCGATAGCCGCAATGACCAGGCCGGGAAGCGCCGCGACCCCGGCCGTTTGCATCAGCAAAAAGCTAAAGGTGCCGCACGTTAGCGCCGAGATAATGCGCATGGTGTAGTCGCGCGCATGGCTCCAGCGCGTGCCCGCCCAGCCGAGTGCGGGGTCGACCTCGATGGCGTCGTCCTCGTAGTGCGATGGCTCGATACCGTCGAGCTCCTGCTCGTCATCCGAAAGCTCGCCAACCATTTGCTCCAGGCTGCGACGGCCCTCGCGCACGCTGCCCAGACCGGCAAGGAGCTGGTCGCAAAATGCCTCGATGCTGTTGGGGCGGTCCTGCGGCATGGGGGAGAGCGCGCTCATGAGCGCGCTCTCGGCTCCCGGGGGAAAGTGTGGTATCAGCTCGCTGGGATAGGTGGCGCCGCCGATGATGCGGTCGAGCGAGTCGGCGGGCGTGGCCGCCATAAAGGGAGCGCTGCCGCACAGGCCCTCGTAGATCACACAGGCGAGGGCAAAGACATCGGCGCGCTCGTCGACCGTGCCGGTCTCGATATCGAGCTGCTCGGGCGGCATGTAGCCGATGGTGCCGCCGCGCGAGCCGCCAAAGCCACCGGCGGACGACAGCCGCGCCATGCCAAAGTCGGTGAGCTTTACATTGCCCGAGTGGTCGATGAGCACGTTGGCGGGCTTAATGTCCAGGTGGAGTACGCCATTACTATGGGCGAAGGTGAGCGCCTGGCCCAGGGCATCGGCAATGGCCGCGGCCTCGTCAAAGGTAAGTGAGTGGCCGTCCACGCGGTGCAAAAACTCGGCCAGCGACATGCCATCGACATATTCCATAACCAGGTAGGCATAGGCTGTGTCGTGCGTAAAGTCGATGACCTGCACGATATTAGGATGTTGAAGCATGGCGGCGGTGTGCGCCTCGCGCAGGACATCCATGATGTCGCTGGCGCGCATGCCGGCACCGTTGATAAGGGGGATGCGCTTAATGGCGACGCGGCGGCGCAGGTGCGTGTCGCGGCAGATCTCGATGGAGCCAAAACCGCCGGTCGCAAGTGTCTCGAGCGGCTGGTACCGCTTGAGCAGCTCGCGAGAGCTGGTGCCCTCCAAAGGAACGTCCGGCGAGAACCGGGCGGTATGTTGCGAGAAAAGCGGCATGGCCAACCCTCGTGCGTTTAAAGTTCGTTTGCGAGCGGCGGGCGCGGAGCCGAGCCGTTCGCGGTGGCATAGATGCTGCTAGTGTAGCACGCTCGGGCGGATGGCGAGGATAACGGGATGCGAGGCTGCCTGTCTGTCTTGGCCTTAGCGCTTCTTCTTGTTCTTCTTCTGCTTGCGCTTGGTCTCCTGGGGCTTGTCGCCCTGCTTGGCCTCGGCGGCGGCCTTTTCAGCCTTCATCTTCTTGCGTTTGGTCTCGATGCGGAGTTTTTTGTTGATGCGCGCCTTAAGGAAGGTGCCAAACTGCTCGGCATCGCCGCGAATAAAGGTTTCCTTAGGGATCGTCACGCCCTGGTCGGCGAACATGGCCACAAAGATGCGCTCGCCGTCGAGCACGTGGTCGAGCTTCTCAAACGGGAAAAACTGCGACTTGCCGCTCTTGCCCCAAACCATCAGGCCGTCCTCGTTGGCGGCGACGCGGCGATAGCGGCCACCCATGGACTCGTCGGCCTCGACGGAATCGATAAAGTCGCGGGCGAGGGTGTGGTGCAGGTTTTTGCTCCACCAGGCCAAAAAGGCGCCGAACACGATCAACACGACGCCGAACTTGATCCAGCTGCCGCCGGCCACCAGCATGCCGATGCCGATGAGCGCGGCAATTGCCGCGGCGACATACAGCGAGCCGCGACGCCTGGGCGAGGCGACCAGGCGGGCGAAGTCGGTGACCAGGTCGTTTTCGTACTGGTACTCGTTGAGGTACAGGATGCCGTCATCGGCTGCGGCCTGCTCCTCGAGCGCGACCTCGACCTGGTCGGCTGCTTCGGAGGGAACGAGGTTGCTCTCTGCGTCTGCCATGCTCTTTGGACTCCTATCGCGGCGGGCTCGCCGTACGGGTTATTATGAATGCAGTATGCCGTGCGACCGCATGGCCGTCGCGGCAACAAGACTCAGTATACCCGGGGGAGCACCCATGGAATCGTTGTACCGAAAGTATCGCCCGCTCACCTTCGACTCCGTGGTGGGCCAGCAGCATATCGTCTCGACGCTCGAGCACGCCATCACCGAGGGACGCCTGTCCCACGCGTACCTGTTCTGCGGACCGCGCGGCACGGGCAAGACCACCATGGCGCGCATTCTGGCCAAGGCGCTGCTGTGCCGTAATGCCGAGGCAGCGCGCGCCGAGGGTGCAAGCGGCTGCATGCCCGACGGTACTTGCGAGGAGTGCGAGCTCATTGCCGAGGGCAACCACCCGGATGTCTACGAGCTCGATGCCGCAAGCCGTACCGGCGTGGACAACGTGCGCGAGGAGATCATCAACTCCGTCAACTTTGCCCCGGTGCGCGGCAAGTACAAGATTTATATCATCGACGAGGTCCACATGCTCACGACGGCGGCGTTTAACGCGCTGCTCAAGACGCTTGAGGAGCCGCCGGCGCACGTGATCTTTGTGCTGTGCACCACCGACCCGCAAAAGATTCTGGAGACCATCCTCTCGCGCTGCCAGCGCTTCGATTTCCACCGTATCGGCAACGAGGATATCGAGCATCGCCTGGCATACGTGTGCGAGCAGGAGGGCTTCGATTACGACGACGAGGCGCTCGCTATCGTGGCGCGCCATGCAAAGGGCGGCATGCGCGACGCGTTGTCCACGCTGGAGCAGCTGAGCGTCTTTGGCAACGGTTCTGTGCATGCGGACGACGCCCGCTCGCTTTTGGGCGAGGTTTCGGACCAGATTCTGGGCGAGTTTTCCCGCGCCATTGCCGATCGCGATGTTGCCGAGCTGTATGGGCTTATTCGCGCGCAGGTCGAGGAAGGTAACGATCTGCTGGAGCTGACGCGCGACCTGGTGGCGCACGTGCGCGACGTGTATGTTGCCTGCGTTACCGGTGCCCGTGCCGAGTTGTTTGAGGGCGGCTCCGAGCAGGCCGAGGCGCTTGCTGCCGAGGCCGCTGCCTTTGGCGAGCATCCTGCCGACCGCCTGGCTCGTGTGCTGACAGTGCTCGACGATGCCGCACTGGAGATGAGGGGCGCGAGCGACGTGCGCCTGGTGCTCGAGATTGCCTGCACGCGTCTGGCGCGTCCCGAGGCTGATTTAACGATTGAGGCATTGGCCGAGCGCGTGGCACGCCTGGAGGCCATGATTGCCAACGGCGCCGTGCCGGCGAGCGTGGCTGCTGCTCAGGCCGCCGTGCCTGCAGCATCCGTACCCGCTGCTGCCCAACAGCCGACGCTCATTTCGGGCGCCCGCGCTGCCGCCCCGGCGGCATCCGCTGCCCCCGCTGCTACGTCCGCGCGCCAGGGCGGTATGCCTTGGGACCGCGGCGCTGCTGTTCCGGCTGCCCAGCCTGCGACCAAGTCCGCGGCTCCTGCGCCGGCGCCCAGACCTGTAACGCCTGCACCTCAGCCCGTTGCGGCTCCGGCTTCCGCGCCTGCTGCATCGACCGTGTCGGTGTCCAAGCCCAACAACGCCGCCCAGGTTGCCGCCGCCGGCGTCCTCAACCGCGGGGGTCTCGGCAGCACCGGCGGCGGC
>UQSC01000058.1 GCA_900543615.1 uncultured Collinsella sp.
GCGCCACGCACGCCGGTATCTCGGTGGGCGAGGACGGTGCCACGCACCAGTGCTGCGAGGATATCGCCCTTATGCGCGTCATTCCCGGCATGACCGTCATCGTTCCCGCCGATGACGTCGAGGCTCGCGCCGTGACGCGCGCCGCCTACGAGTGCGACGGCCCCGTCTACATGCGCTTTGCCCGTCTGGCCTCGCCGGTCATCAACGACCCAGAGACCTACAAGTTCGAGTTGGGCCGCGGTATCGTCATGCGCGAGGGCGCCGACGTTACCATCATTGCCTGCGGTCTGATGGTCGGCGAGGCCCTTGAGGCCGCCGGGCAGCTCGCTGCCGAGGGCATCGACGCCGAGGTCATCAACATGCACACCATCAAGCCCATCGACGCCGATCTGGTCGTCAAGAGCGCTACCAAGACCGGCCACGTCGTGACCGTCGAGGAGCACTCCGTGATCGGTGGCCTGGGCAGTGCCGTTGCCGACGTCCTGTGCGAGCAGTGCCCGACGCCGCTCAAGAAGATCGGCGTCAACGACACGTTCGGCGAGTCCGGCCCGGGCGCCGAGCTCCTGCACAAGTACGGCCTGGACGCCGCCAATATCGTGGCGACCACCAAGGAGTTCTTGGCATAAGGCAAGGTGGATCTCAAGGACTGCTTCGCCAGAACTATAAAACTGCTTCGCCAGTACTATGGAAACCCGGCAGGGGCGCTCTCTTGGAGGGCGCCCCTGTTTCAGTTGCGGTGAAATAAGGACTATTTTGCCAGCCTAAAGGCTCAACAGTCCCTATTTCACCGCAACTTATGAAGACGCCCCTCAAGCACGGTCCCATCAGGGAAAAGGGCATATATCGACAAAGCGCAATTCAGACCCTTCCAGCGTTGTATATGCAGCACCCCAAGATAAACGCGGCGACCCCTTAGTTATCGCAGGCCGGACACAGGGTTACTTTCCAAATCTTTCCGCAGGACGGAGGAGCCCCCGCCGCACGTAGTGCGCAGCGGAGGCTCCGACATGTCCGAGGACGATTTGGAGAGTAACCCGGTGTCCGGCCGGAGGGACCCAAACACGGCCATGCTTCTTATGTGCAGCAAAGCTAATGCTGCTAAAATACTAAGCGCTCATGTAGTTTAAACGCACGACGATAAGGAGCACCAGTGGGTAACCACTTCCGTACCTCCGGTGCGGGCGATGATGCCCCCAAGACGCAGGCAGGCGTCCAGGGCAGTCGTTTCGCCACTCCGGATTCAGAGGGCCAGCCTGTTGCTCAGGCCCCCGCTCAGCCGGCAGATCAGGCACAGCCGGCATCCGATCCCTTTGCCTACAATCCAACCAGCGATGTCGCGCTTTCCGGCACGGCGGGTTTTGAGCCCGTTCAGGCCGTGACCGCTCGCGTGGAGCAGCCTCAGGCTGGTGCCGCCACGCCGCAGCCTACCATGGCCGGCATTCCCGACCCCTTGGCCCCTGCGACGCCGGCTCCTCAGCCTGCGCAGTCCGGTCTCTTTGCCGCTATTCCCGACCCCACGCAGCCTGCTGCCCCGGTGGTCGAGAGCGATCAGGCAGCCGAGGTCGCAAGCCTCGATAACGCGCTCAACAACTCCGATTTTACGTCGGTGTTTGCGCCCATCGATCCGCAGGCCAGCCGCAAGAAGATGGCCAAGCAGGCCGGTGTCGAGCCCGTCATCCTTATGGAACATGTCACCAAGATCTATCCGGCACAGCCCAACAAGCCTGCACTCGACGACATCAACATCGAGATCTATCCGGGCGAGTTCGTCTTCCTGGTCGGTCACTCCGGCTCGGGTAAGACCACGCTGCTGTCGACGCTCAACCGCGACGTCAAGCCGACGAGCGGCCGCATCCTGGTTGCCGGTCAGGACCTCATGAAGATCAAGAACCGCAAGGTTCCGTTCCTGCGCCGCCAGATTGGCGCCGTGTTCCAGGACTTTAAGCTTCTGCCGCAAAAGACCGCCTACGAAAACGTGGCGTTTGCCCTGCAGTGCATCGGCAAGCCCAAGGGCGTCATTCGCAGCCAGGTGCCCGAGGTGCTGCGGCTGGTCGGCCTGGCCGATCAGATGGACTCGCTGCCCGACCAGCTTTCCGGTGGCGAGCAGCAGCGCGTTGCCGTCGCCCGCGCTATGGTCAACCGTCCGCCGCTGCTGATCTGCGACGAGCCGACGGGCAACCTCGACCCGGCGATCTCGCTGGGCATCATGAAGCTGCTCGAGCGTATTAACCGCACCGGCACCACCGTGATCGTCGCCACGCACGACCGCGAGATGGTCGATAGCATGCACCGTCGCGTGATCGCCCTTGAGGGCGGCCACGTTATCCGCGACCAGGAGAGGGGAGGTTACGGCAACTATGGCACCAACTAACGTGGGCTACTCCTTCAAAGAGGCAATCAGCCACTTCTTCCGTAACTGGACTACCTCGCTCGGCGCCGTCATCACGATCTTCCTTTCGCTGTTTATCATCGGCCTGTTCATTATGGGTTCCGCGATGCTGAACTCCGTGATCGGTACCGTCGAGGATCAGGTTGTCATTAATGCCTTTATTAGCGATGACGCCGATCAGGCAGACGTCCAGGCCTTTGAGGCCGAGCTCAAGACGTGGAGCAACGTCAAGTCCGTGACCTATAAGGATAAGGACGACGCGCTGGCCGAGTACACGAGCAAGATGTCGGGTAACGCCGACGCCACCATGAGCGCGCTCGACGGCCAGAACCCGCTGCCCGCCTCGTTTGCGATTGAGATGGACGATCCGTCTCAGGTCGAGAGCACGGCCAAGAAGCTCAAGAAGGATGCCGATTTCCAGAAGATCGCGGATGACGGCGACGTCAACGCGAGCGTGCTGTACGGCCAGGAGGAAGTGAGCCGCCTGTTCCAGGTGACCAACTACATCCGCATCGCCGCCGTGGTGCTCGTTGGCCTTCTGACCTTTATCGCATTCATCTTCATCAACAACACGATTCGCCTGTCCATCACGGCGCGTCGTCGTGAGATTGCGATTATGCGTCTGGTCGGCGCCAGCAACGGCTTCATTCGTGGCCCGTTTATCACCGAGGGCGTGCTGCAGGCCATTTTGGGCTCGCTGCTTTCCATCGGCGTTCTGGAGCTGCTGCGCAATCTGATGATTCCGCGTCTGCAGGAGAGCATCGGCTGGATGTCGTTTGCCCTGCCGATGCAGTACTACCTGGTGACCTATGCTGCGCTGATTCTGGTCGGCGTGATTATCGGTCTCTTTGGTTCTGCCATCGCCATGCGCCGCTACCTGCGCGTGTAGGCATGCCTGGAATTCATCCCTTCCAACGGGTCGTCTCTTATGGGGCGGCCCGTTTTTTGATCCCTAGGGGACGGCAGGATGGCGAATCATTTGGGTAGACTCTTTGGAGTCGGCAATCGATAGTTAGGAGGCGCCATGGGGCGCAATAACAAGCATAAGCGTGGAGCTCGCAATAAGCGCGGGCCGGTGCGCAGCGAACGCCGTCCGAGCCTGACCGGGCGCGTGCAGCTCCATGAGCACAGTGCCTATGTCATAACCGAGAATGGCGACTACAAGGTCATGGGCCGTGGCAAGCGCGAGATTATGGATGGCGATACCGTTGCCGTGAGCATTAAGAACAGCCCGCACGGTGAGCGGCGCGCCGTGATCGAAGGCGTGGTTGAGCGCGCAGCCATAAGCGTGGTGGGTACGTACCAGACCGCCGGTCCGCTCGGTGTGATCGAGCCGCTCGATTCGCGTCTGAAGGCTGACTTCTTCATTCTGCCTGAGGATACCTCGGCGGATCGTCTGGGCGTTCACCCGGGTGATGCTGTTGTCGCGCGCATTTTGACCTACCCGACGCGCCTGGAATCGGGCGCTGTGACGATCGAACGCCGCATTGGCGGAGATGACGCGCCCGATTTGGGCGTTCAATATGTGATGGCGCGTTACGGCTATACCGATAGCTATCCCGAGGCCGCGCTGGACGAGGCCGAGGGGCTTCCGCTCGATGTGTCCGCGGCGCTTAAGGACCCGCTCCGCCGCGATTTGCGTGACCGCTTTGTCATCACGATCGACCCGGTCGACGCGCGCGACTTTGACGATGCCATTTCGCTGGAGCGCACGCCCGAGGGTGGCTACAAGCTGGGTGTGCATATCGCCGATGTCTCGCACTATGTGGCTTGGGACGGGCATATTGATCTTGAGGCGCGCCATCGCACGACATCGGTGTATCTGGCCGATCGCGTGCTTCCCATGCTGCCCGAACGCCTGTCCAATGACCTGTGCTCGCTTCGTCCCGACGAGGACCGCTTGGCGTTTACCGTCGACATTGAGCTCGACGCGCAGGGCCGCGTGCGGCATTATGATCCGTACCCCAGCGTGATTCGCTCGCGTGTGCGTATGGACTATGACGGCGCCGAGGCGCTGCTGGTGCGTGCCGGTGCGGTTGAGTATTCGGTGCTGGAGGGTGCGGCCGAGGATGTTGCGGCTGCCGAGGCCTCGCGCGAGGAAGCGCTTGAGCGCGGTCTTGCGTGCGAGGAGACTGCCCGCGGCTACAACATCGACCTCGGCGATTTCCTTGTCGCCGCTAACGAACTCGCCGAACTTCGCCGTCGTATTCGTCGCGCCCGCGGCTCAGTCGATTTTGACACGGCCGAGATTCGCGCTCTATTGGATGAGGACGGAGTGCCCGTGCAGATTGTGGCGCGTGAGCGTTCGTGTGCCACGTCGCTTATCGAGGAAGCCATGCTGCTCGCCAACGAGTGCGTTGCAGAGTGGCTGGCAGACCGTGATATCGAGGCCTGCTATCGCGTGCATGAGGATCCGAGCCCCGATAGCCTGCACGGTGCCGCCGTTGCGCTGGCGCAGCTAGGCATCATCGACGATCGCCGTGCTGCCGGTATTGCCATGGGGAGCCCCGATGAGCTGCAGGCTGCAGTTGATGCTGCCGCCGGTACGGCCAACGCACCGCTCGTCAACACGCTGCTTCTGCGCAGCATGCAGCGCGCGCTGTACAAGCCGCGCAACGAGGGCCACTTTGCGCTCGCCGCGCCGTGCTACTGCCACTTTACGAGTCCCATCCGTCGCTACCCCGATCTGGTGGTGCACCGCGTACTCAAGCTGCAGTTGGCCTATGGGCAGCTCGGCGGCAAGGACGCCTTGGTCCGTACGTCGCGGCTGATCGGCAAGGGACGCGAGTCGCTGCCGCGCATTCTGCCGCAGATCTGCCGCGCATGCAGTGATGCCGAGCGCGCGGCAGATGCCGCCAGCCATGCGACGCAAAAGATCAAGATTGCCCAGTACTATGAGGACCGTCTGGGCGAGCGCTATGCCGGAACCGTCTCGTGGGTTAGCAGCATGGGCCTTTTTGTGCGCTTGGACCTAACGCAGGTCGAAGGCTTGGTTTCGATCAAGAGTCTGGGCAACGAGTGGTTCGAGTTCGACGAGGACGCGCTTACGCTGACGGGCGCCGACACGGGGACTCGCTATGAACTGGGTCAGCGCGTAATTGTCGAGGTCTCGCGCGTCAATACCACGCGTGGGCACTTGGACTTTAAGCTTATCCATTAGCCAAATCCCGACTCATGGTGGGGGAGCGGAGGGCGGCCTTTCGGGACCGCCCTTCGCATTTGAATCGTGGCTACCTTGCCGTCTGCTCGGCCGCCCGCTTACCTGCTATTTGAGAGGTAAAACCTACCAAAATAAACCTGTCCCTTTTGGCAGGTTTACAAGAAAGCGGGGATGAGATGGCGACGGTGTACGGGTATGCGCGGGTGAGTTCGCGCGATCAGAATCTGAATCGGCAGCTGGATGCGCTGGGCGCCTATGGCGTGGGCTCAGCGAATATTTATGCCGACCATGCGAGCGGCAAGGACTTCGATCGACCGCGTTATCGCGAGCTGCTGCACGTCCTGGGAGACGGGGACGTGCTGGTGGTGCTTTCTATCGACCGACTTGGCCGTAATTACTCCGAGATTCTTGAGGAATGGCGACGCATTACCAAGGAGCTCGGGGTTGCCATTGTGGTGTTGGACATGCCATTGCTTGACACGCGCGCTAGGGCCAGCGGCGCGCCGGATGTGACCAACGTCCTGATTGCCGATATTGTGCTGCAACTGCTGAGCTACGTGGCGCAGGTGGAGCGCGAGAATATCCATCGGCGCCAAGCGGAGGGAATTGCAGCGGCGCGGGCGCGAGGGGTCCGTTTCGGTCGACCTCGCAAGCCGTGCCCTCCTCAGTTTGAGCTGGTGCGCGATAGCTATGAGGCGGGCGATATTACCCGCAGCCAGGCAGCAAAGTGCCTGGGCGTGTGCGTGGGGACGTTCGATCGCTGGATGCGCGAGGCGGGGTAGGGGTTTGCGTCGCTTTGTCGCTTCCTGTTGCGATTCAAATTTTGATACGGTGACGATGCCATTTGGGGCTACACTCGCTGATATTCAAAAAAGGAGGTTGGCCCTTGGCGCGCGTAAAACAGATAATCGGATGGACCGCGATCGTTCTGTTCGCTGCAACGCTGGCGGGCATCTGGGTGCTGACGGAGCAAAATGCGGTGGAGACGTCGTTGCTGAGCGAGTCTACCGCGCGTGTGGTGGAGGGCCAGGCTGCGGGCGTTCAGGCTGTCGATGCCACGGGTGAAGCTCAGACGGAGAACGGAATGACCGGGGGCACCGATTCGGCTGCCTCGAATGTCCGGTCTGGCCGACTTGCTTCCATTCGCATGTGGGTGGGCACGAACGTCCGTCGCGTTGCCCATACCGTAGAGTTTTTCTTCGTCGGATTGTTCGCCTCGGTGGTCGTGGTTTGCTTTTCCAGGCGTCCGTGGAACGTATGCTCCCGTTGCGTGCCCGTATTGCTCTTTTGCGCCGCCTGCTCCGTTGGCGATCAGGTACATAAGATCTTTGTTCCCGGCAGGCATTTCGACGTTATCGATTTAGGATTCGATGCTGCGGGCTATGTCACCGCCATGCTGTTGGTATTGCTGGCGGCGGCGTTGGTGCGCCATGCGACTCGGCCGATCGGCGCCCATGCGAGGCTCTAGCCGGTAACAAACCCGTTTCTGATAATGCGACCTCGTTGAATTATTTTGTGTCGCGCGTATTTCCGAGCGGTCGGATTTGAGGGGCGAGCGGTAGAACGCTCGCCCTTTGTGCGCCACGATGCGGCACAATGTACCGCAAAAGCTGTTTGTATCCGGTACGAATCGTTCGTTGGTCTTTAATTCTACTCAACGGAGGTGTTTGAGATGGCAAACGGATTGCTTTTGCGGCTTCGCGAGCGTGAGCTCAGCGCGAGCCCGGCGGAACGCAACGTCATCGCATATGTAAGCGCTCATCCGCACGAGGTGGTCGGGCTGTCCGTCCGCGGTCTTGCCGATGTCACGTTCTCCTCGCCCTCGAGCATTTTGCGCTTTTGCAAGCGTTTGGGTTTTGCGGGCTACAAGGAGTTCCAGCGCGAACTGATTGCCGAGCTGGCGCTCTTAGGTGACAAGAAAGACGTAGCTCTCGAGGACATCTCCATGGATGACAGCGTCGAACGTATCGTGGGGAAGGTGATGAAAAGCAACGTGCGCACGATCGAGGCGACGGCACGAACGCTCGATTACACCGTCTTGGAGCGATGCGCGGCCCGTCTTAAGCGGGCACGCGCGGTCAATCTGTTCGGTATTGGTGCTTCTCGTTTGGTCGCGCATGACCTGGCGCAAAAGCTCATGCGTGTCGACAAAGAGTGCCATCTGTACGACGACTGGCATGATCAGCTCTTATGTGCCAAGAACATGCATGAGGGCGATATGGCAATCGCCTTTAGTTACTCGGGCTTGACGCAAGAGGTGCTGGACTGCACCGCCGAGGCTCAACGCCACAACTGTCCCGTTGTGGCCGTTACCAAAGTAGATGGATCATCCAAGCTTGCCACCATGGCCGATGCCGTGCTCGGCGTCGCTGCGAGCGAACCCTTGGTCCGCAGCGGTGCCATGGCTTCGCGTATGGCCCAGCTTATGGTTGTCGATGCCCTATACGCTGCTTACGTTGCCAGCGACTACGAACGGGCGACGCATGTCATTAAACAAAACTACATCGAGAAACAGGAAAGATGAGGTGAATGAAATGCTCGATTTAACAAAATTCACGACCGAACAGCGTAATCAAAGGTCAATGGACCTCGATACGATGACATCGCTGCAAATCGTCACGACGATGAACGATGAGGATCTTCGTGCCGTCCAGTCGGTCACGAAAGTGTTGCCCCAGGTTGCCATGGCAATCGACTGGGCTGCTGAGGCACTCGAGCGCGGCGGGCGCGTCTTTTACATGGGCGCAGGCACCAGCGGTCGTCTGGGCGTACTCGACGCTTCGGAGTGTCCGCCTACGTTTGGCGTGTCACCCGATCTGATTGTCGGGCTCATTGCCGGAGGCGAGACGGCGTTTATCAAGGCTGTCGAAGGTGCCGAAGACAGCGAGGCGCTTGGCGCGAACGACCTGCGGGAGCGTGGACTCTCGGACAAGGATCTTGTCGTTGGCCTGGCGGCAAGCGGCCGTACTCCTTATGTGGTGGGCGGCCTTGCGTACGCCAAGGCAACTGGGTGCAAGACCATTGCAATTGCCTGCAACCAAGGGTCGAAGATCGGGGAGAGCGCAGATCTTGCCATTGAGCCCGTGCCCGGTCCCGAGGTGCTGACCGGCTCAACGAGGCTCAAGGCGGGAACGGTTCAAAAGCTCATTCTCAACATGATTTCGACCGGTGCCATGGTCAAGATCGGCAAGGTATACCAAAACCTGATGGTCGATGTGCAGCAGACGAACGAGAAGTTGGTGGTGCGCGGCCAGAACATCGTGATGGAGGCGACCGGCTGCACGCGCGAGCGCGCTGTTCAGGCGCTTGCAGATGCCGGCGGCCACGTAAAAACCGCTATTGTCTCGGTACTGCTGGACTGCGATGCCGAGCAGGCTGTGGTAGCTCTTGAGCGGGCGCGAGGCCATGTTCGTGCTGCGGTGAGTGGCCATGAGAAGAGCAATGCCGATGCCCAATAGGTGCGCGGCGTGAGCTGATATGACATCCAGACGAGATACCCAATACAAGGAGGAGTTATGACGAACAAAGAGCTGGCTCAAAAGCTGCTGGACCTTTTGGGCGGTAAAGACAACGTGCTCGCAAACGCGGCGTGCATGACGCGCCTGCGCGTGACCGTCAAAGACACGGGCAACGTCGACACGGAGGGTATTAAGGCACTCGACGGCGTGATGGGCCTGGTCGAGGACGACACGATGCAGATCGTGCTGGGTCCGGGCAAGGTGAATAAGGTGCTCGAGGAGTTCTCCAAGCTCACTGGCCTTGCGAAAGGCGTTGCCGATGAGAGCGTGGTTGACGCTGCGGCCACAAACAAGGCCGCGCAGAAGGCCAAGTACGAGTCCAAGCCGGTTCAGGCCTTCCTCAAGAAGATTTCCAATGTCTTCGTCGCCCTGCTTCCCGGCATCATTGCGGCTGGCCTCATCAACGGTATCTGCAACGTCATTAACGTCTCGACGGCAGGCGCGCTTGCAGGCGAGTGGTGGTACCAGGGCATTCGTTCCATGGGCTGGGCCCTGTTTGCCTATCTGCCCATCTTGGTGGGCTATAACGCGGCACGTGAGTTTGGTGGCTCCGCTGCGCTGGGTGGCATCGCCGGCATGATGTGTATCGCCAACAGCGCCATGCCCCTGCTTGCGCCTGGCGCGGCTGATCCTGCCACTGCCATTCTGCTGCCGCTCACCAGTGCGCAGTACAACCCTGCAGCGGGCGGCATGATCGCGGCTCTCATCGCTGGCGCATTTTTTGCCTGGATGGAGCGTCAGATTCGCAAGGTTATGCCCAACGCACTCGACACGTTCTTGTCCCCGCTGCTGGTGCTCATCATCGGCGCCTTTGCTCTGATGCTCGTCATCCAGCCGGTTGGCGCATGGCTGACGACTGCCATCTTTAGCGTTTTGACCTTTATCTTCGAGAAGCCGGGCGTCCTGGGCGGCTATATCCTGTCGGCAGGCTTCTTGCCGCTGGTTTCCGTCGGCCTGCATCAGGCGCTCACGCCGATCCACGCTATGCTCAACGATCCCGACGGCGCTACCAAGGGTATCAATTACCTGCTTCCCATCCTTATGATGGCTGGTGGCGGCCAGGTCGGTGCCGGTTTGGCGCTGTACTTTAAGACCAAGAACGCCAAGCTCAAGAAGTACGTCGCAGAGTCCATTCCCGTTGGAATCCTGGGTGTGGGCGAGCCTCTGATGTATGCTGTTACGCTGCCGCTCGTTCGTCCGTTTGTGACGGCCTGCCTGGGTGCCGGATTTGGCGGCGCGCTCGCGGCGCTGCTTCACATCGGCACGGTTTCTCAGGGCGTTTCCGGTCTGTTTGGCCTGCTGATCGTCGTTCCTGGCCAGCAGCTCGGCTACGTTGCCGCTATGCTGCTTGCCTATGCCGCCGGCTTTGTCCTGACGTGGTTCTTTGGCGTCGACGAGCAGAAGATCAACGAGTTCTTTGGCGAGTAGTTTGATATCGCGAGCCGTGTTGCTCGGGGCTCGCGGCGCGCGGCAGATTTCTTGATGCTATGGTTGTGCCGGCGGGGCTAACTGCTCCGCCGGCCTTTTTTAAAGGAGCGTTGAAGCGTGAAAACGGGTATTTCGATTTATCTTCCCAGCCCTTTGCAGGATATTGAGCGGACGATTGAGCGTGGCGCCGCGGCGGGTGCGCGCTACGCGTTCACCTCGCTGCATATTCCCGAGGATGGGGGAGCGGCGTATGCCGATAAGGTCCGTCATGTGCTGTCGCTGCTTTCCGCCCGCGGCATTGCGCTCATTGCCGATGTGGGGCCTCGCACGTGCGGTTTGCTCGGGCTTGAGCGCATTGAGGACCTGCGCGATCTGGGGTTGGAATACCTTCGTTTGGACTATGGCTTTAGCGCCCAGCGGGTCGCGGAGCTGTCCGGTGTATTTCGCATTGTGGTCAATGCATCGACGGTGAGTTCTGATGAAATCGCATCGTGGTGTGAGGCCGGTGCCAATGTGACTCGTTTTGCCGCCTGCCACAATTTTTACCCCAAGCCTTATACCGGTTTAGCTCTGGAGGACATTGCTCGGGTGAATCTTCGTCTTGCGGCGCTTGGATTCGAAATCATGGCTTTTGTGCCGGGTGATGCTAACGTTCGCGGGCCGGTATTCGAGGGACTGCCGACGGTCGAGGCGCAGCGCGGTCGCGCGTCAAAGGTTGCTCTCAATATGCTTGAGCTTGCACATGGCGCCGATTGCGACATTGTGTTGGTCGGCGACCCCGATCTTTCCGATGCGGGCTGGGCGCAGTTTGCTCAAGTTTCCGCCGGATACGCGGATCTGCAATGCGAGCTTGAGCCCGGTTATGCC